>JALOOO010000184.1 GCA_025454375.1 Leptolyngbya sp. Prado105
GCTTCCCATTGCGATGCCCATTTTTAACAATTTTGTCGCTGGTGCAATGAGGACAATTCATAAAACATTCTCAACTCTACATCATTCTCTATTATGCAATGCCAATCAACGACCCGGAGCAGGCGTTTCCACAGGGCGAACGATCGCAGGTTCAGGCGTTGTTTTCGGGCGGAAAATTGCTTGTAATGCTTGATCTAATGTTTCTGCCATCACAATTCGATTTTCATAAGCGACAACCACTCGAACTAAAGTAGGCAGACTGTTTTGGGCAGCTTCGAGATAAATCGGTTCTACATAAAGCAGCGATTGCTCGATCGGGATAATTAGTAGATTCCCTTGAATCGCTCTCGAACCTTGACGATTCCAAAGCGAGATCTGTTGAGAAATCACTGGATCTTGATTAATTCTGGCTTCAATTTGCTCAGGACCAAAGACGAGACGCTCTTTTGGAAAAGTGTAGAGCAGTAAGCGACCATAGTTGGCATCATCTGATCGTGCTGCCAGCCAGGCCACTAGGTTCGTTCGCTGCTGCGGTGTATAAGGAAGCAGCAAAATGAATTCTTCAAAGGGAACCGTTGGCAAGCTAGTAATGAGATAGTACGGTTCGACAGGACGAGATTCATTGCCGTAAATTTCATTCGGAATTTGCCATTGATCTTCTCGATTGTAAAAGACCTGCGGATCAGTCATGTGATAGGTCATCAAGCGATCGGATTGTAGATTGAAAAAATCGACTGGATACCGAATATGCTGCCTGAGTGCTTCTGGCATGGCGCTCAAAGGTTTAAACAGACTGGGAAAGATTTTTGCCCAGGTTTGGATCATTGGATCATTGAGATCTGCCACGTAGAAATTCACAAATCCGTGGTAGGCATCGATCACAACTTTGACAGAATTGCGAATGTAATTGATGTCATTTACCGGATCAGAATAGGGATAATGCTGACTCGTTGTGTAGGCATCGACAATCCAGTAAAGATAGTTCTGATTTGGAGAAGTTTTACTATCTGCGGCAACCAGATAAGGATCGCCATCATAAGTCAGAAAAGGCGCGATCGCTCGAATCCGTTCATTGATATTTCGCCGAAATAGAACTTTCGTTTGTGGTGTGAATTCTCGAGTGACTAAAACCCGCCAATCTTTCAAATACATCGCAAACAATGCGCGTTGAAAGAATGAATTCAGGGCAATTCCACCCCGCCCATCGTAGGTATTATAAGAATTATCATTCCCACTCGGAAAATCTAGCTCTCGCTGACGAGTCCCAGTCATCACATATGGATTAGTAATCTCACCATAGTAGATTCGAGGTTGCCCGATCGGAATGCTCTGGCGAATTGAAGGGCTAGAAGTAACTAACGCCCCATCCTTCGCATCTCCGATATCTCGAACAAAGTATTCTGGCAGTCCTCCAGAGCCAACTGTATTGACTGGACTTACCGTAAATCCATAGCCATGCGTGTAAATCAAATGGCGATTCACCCAAGTCTGAGCCTCTTGAGGCACAGCACTATAATCTAGCTCTCTCGCAGCAATCAAAACTTGTCGCTGTTCTCGTTGAGCAGTGGGTTCTGTCTGCAACGTATAGCGATCGATATCTGCATCTGGAAATTTGTAGTACAGTCGAATCTGCTGAAGCTGGCGATTTGTATCGAGTAAGGGTCGCTGATCCCACAGTCGGATATTGCGAATCGTGAGCGGATTGTTTCGCAGATCTGCTTCGCTCAGTTGTCCCTGTGGATTGAAGGTTTGAATGTCAATGTCATTGAGTCCAAAGGCTTGTCGAGTCAGGGCGATTGTTCGCTGAATATAAGGACGTTCTCGAACTAGCTCGTTCGGTTGGACTCCAAGATATTGCAGTGCTTCAGGAATCAGAATGCCCGCGATCGCGAAAACGCTATAAACAACAAGTCCAATCCCGACCCAGCGACGGCGTTTTGATTTTGGTCGCCAAAAGATACATCGCCCAAAGAGATAGAGTGCGATCACCAATGCCGTTGTCGCTAATGTAATGTAAGCGGGAAGTTGAGCAATGACATCGGTATAGCTTGCTCCAAAGCTCACACCTCGCTTAGAATAGAGCAATTCATAGCAACTCAGCCAATACCCAAGTGCGATCGTCGCAATCAATCCTCCACTCACTCCAAACAAATGTCGCTGCTGAGGCGGTGAAAAGCCAGGAAATCTTCCTTCACTTAAGCTATTTCCCGACGTGAGATACGTTAGAGCAACTGAAAGCACTCCATAAAGGGTTAGACCGATCAGCCAAAGAACTAGCAGTTCGACAAATGGAAGTGTGAAAATGTAAAATCCAATGTCGCGATTAAATAGCGGTTCAGTCGCATTAAAAGCAGTGGGTTGAAGATATTGTAGAAAAGTTGCCCAATGCTGAGAGACAATGAATCCAAGTAAAAGACTTAAAACAACTGCGATCGCATTCAGTGCAAACTGCGGATAGACTAAAACGGCGATCGCTGAAAAAATTGCGAAAACCGAGTACCAAATTTCTGTACTAATTTGCTGCCCAACTTGCCAGATTGCGAAAAGATTGAAGATAGAAACTGCCCCCGGCAGGCTTGCGGCTTCCAATTGCCAATGTTGAACCGCAATTTGCCCGTAGTGAGTGAGCATCAATCCAAGCAGAACACTCATGCCAAACGTGATCGGCAGTAATGTTCTTAAGCGCAGAGGCAGAACAGACAGCGGGTTTTTAGTAATTTCGAGGGGTAGATATTTTAGTCGGTGTGCTGTTTTGAGGTTCCAGCGAAAATATGCGATCGTCCCTGCTGTAACTCCTAGCCATAGCAATCCTTGAGTCGTTAAGCGAAGCAGAAAGACAGAAAGATAGCCGACTTCCTGAAACCATAAAAAATCTGCTCCAAATCGAGCAAGGACATCCAGGAGAATCCATCCTCCAAAGCACAAAATCAGAAATCGTAAGAACGTCTGGTTAGACACGGCAGCTTGGGGGCAAGAAAAGGCATGACCTAGCCTATCATTTCACATTGGCTCGCGCACCTGACTGGGCGGCAAATGCGATCGCGAGTCCATCCGCTGCGTCATCTGGCTTCGGAATTTCTGACAGTCCAAAAATCATCATGACGGCTTGCTGCATCTCCGATTTTTGCGCGCCATACTTTGCAACAGACGCTTTGACTTGCGACTGATGCAGAAAAATCGGCTCATTTAGCCCACATTCTCCCAGTGCAAGCTCAATGACTCCTAGCGCCCGCAGCACTTTATTTGCGGAGGTTGTCTCGCGGGTAAAAAAGGGCATTTCTAACGCGACCGCATCGGGCTTAATCAACTGGCAAAGTTCAACCATATCCAATCGTTGCGATCGCAGGGTCGATGCCTAAAATAACTTTGCCTTGTAATGTGAGCATTCTGGTTCGCTTTAGTTCTAGGTCTTCATAATACACTCGAACTATCAAAAGATGTTAACCGAGTTCGACATCCCCGCTCGGATTAATAAGCGTGAACAAATTATTTAGCCGTAGGGAACTCTGAGTACGATTTCTGAATCACTTCATCTAAGGATCGTGCCCTCACCATGCAACTCTCTCGAATTCAATTTCTCTTTACGTTCGTTATTTCCTTGATGATCTCGCTTGTGATTCACAATCCGATTGGCGCAACTCCATTGAATCCAACCGCAATGGTTGATATTCGATCGATCAATCCCAACATTGCGCTGGATATTCGCTACGCTACCCCTAACAATTTTGTAAAACAGAAGCTTTATCCTGAAGCGAGATGTATTCTACGCGCTGCGGTTGCCCAACAGTTGTCGAAGGTGCAATCAGATTTAGAAACACGTGGATTAGGATTAAAAGTATATGATTGCTACCGCCCTTTAGCGATTCAAAGAGCGCTATGGAAAATTAAACCCGACGATCGCTTTGTGGCAAATCCAAAATACGGATCACGACACAACCGAGGTGCAGCCGTCGATTTGACTTTAATCGATCGTAAAACTGGAAAAGAATTACCGATGCCAACCGGATTTGATGATTTTAGCGAACGGGCATCTCGCAGTTACAACGCTCTGCCTCAAAATGTCCGCCAAAATCGTCAAACCTTAGAAGATGCAATGGTAAAAGCAGGGTTTATCCCGCTTGCAACTGAATGGTGGCATTTTGATGGCAAGGGTTGGCAGAATTACGCGATTCGAGATATCCCGTTTAACGCGATTTCATCAACCCCGCTCAATAATTCCACCCCCAAGTAACACTTCCCCGTCGTACCAGACTGCTGCCTGACCGGGTGTAATGCTAAACTGTGGCTCATCAAATACAATCCGCACCCGGTTTCCTTCTAAAGGGATCACCGTAGCAGGCGTTGCTGTTGAGCGGTAACGAATTTGCACATCGGCTTTAATGGGAGCCGTTGGTTGATCGATCGAAACCCAATTGATCCGTGAGACAGTACATTCGGGATTTTGCGCTTGCGATCGCTCTCCCACAATCACCCGATTCATTACCGCATCTAGTCCAACTACATAGAGCGGCTCACTGTGCGCGATGCCTAGGCCTTTGCGTTGCCCGATCGTATAGTGATGCACGCCTTCATGCTGACCGAGAACTTTACCTGAGCGATCGACAATTTCACCCTGACGCGGAGCAATGTATTTATCGAGAAATGCCTGCATTGAGCCATTGGCTTCGACTAAACAGAGGTCTTGGCTTTCTGGCTTATCAGCAGTGTGCAATCCAAATCCTGTCGCAATTTGGCGCGTTTCGGTTTTGTGCTTCTCACCTAAGGGGAAAAGGACTTGAGACAAGACTTCTTGATCCAAGTCGTAGAGAAAGTAAGATTGGTCTTTAGATCGGTCGATCGCTCTTAATAACTGATAGCGACCTGTCGTTTCGTCAAATTGAATTCGGGCATAGTGTCCTGTTGCGATTTTTTCGATCCCTAATGTTTCCCGTGCATAGTTCAGCATGGGGGTAAATTTCACGGCTTTATTGCATTGCGAACAGGGGAGCGGCGTAATTCCTTTGCCATATCCTGCGACCAAATAATCCACGATATTTTCTTGAAACACATCGCGGCTATCAACAATATGATGCGGAATGCCTAACTCCTCGCAAAGCTTTGCCGCATCCACCATGCCTTCTGAGCAGCACTGACCCTTCCCTTTCATCAACCAAAGGGTCAAACCTACCACGTCATAGCCTTGATCGTGCAACGTGGCAGCAGCAACAGAACTGTCTACCCCACCGGATAGACCCACCACAACTTTGTTCATCGGAGTGTCATCATCAAAAATCCCTTCTAGGCTAACATTTTGCTGTCAGATTCGGCATTGGAGCAGCTTGAATTTGTTCAGTCACGATCGACTTTGGGAATCGTATTTATAGCCAATTTGCAGGATACAAATCAGTTTGGAGATTCTAATGGAATTCACGAACCATCAACGAGTCGGTAAAGTTTTAGAGTCTCTACGCCAAGGTCTATCCGAATATGTCAGCGAAAAAATGCTTCAGAAGTATGGCAATGAATGGGGCAAGAATTTTGAATCAATCATTCCACAACATCAGAAAGAGAAATCCTGCCCAAGTTCAAGCGATGCGATTTGTGGAGATGTCTCCAGTTTGCTAAAAGTCATCCGTCAGGACTGGAACAATTCGTTTAAGGCTCATCTGAGTAAGTTTGATCAGAGTGTAGTCCATGAGTTAATTGAGTTCAGGAATCACTGGGCGCACCAATCAGAGTTTTCACTCGATGAAACTTACCGAGTCGTGGATAGTGCGCTTCGGCTTCTGAGATCAATATCAGCGCCACAGGTGGGGGAGGTCACGCGACAAAGACAAGAAGTTTTTCGACTTCTACCGCAACCCTCAGCAGGAAATGAACTCCTCACACCCATTTCGCAACGTGAAGAAGCTCAGGCGAGACAACGACTAGAAAAACTTCTGAAGCGCATTCCATTTCAAAATGCCAGTCTATTAAATCAAGCTTTGACCCATACTTCCTACAAATTCGAGAATCCCAATACAGGCGAAGACAACGAGCAATTGGAATTCCTTGGAGATGCAATCTTATCCTTTCTGAGTGGTGATTATCTTTACCAACGCAATCCAGACTTGAAAGAAGGCAATTTGACGGTATTGAGATCGAATCTGGTAGACACCTCACGGCTCGCAACATTTGCGACCGAATTTGACTTAGGAAAATGGATGCGCCTTGGCAAAGGTGAAGAAAGTAATGGAGGGCGTATGAAATCTTCTCTTCTCAGCAACGTATTTGAATCAGTGATTGGCGCGTACTATCTGGACTCAGGTGTTGAAGCGGTGCGAACTTTAGTGCATCCTTTGTTTGAGAAAGTTCTTGATACCTTGCCTGATGTAAATCAGGTTGCTCAGAGTAGAGATAATGCGAAAGGATGGCTGCAAGAGGTTGTACTTAATTCTGAATTTCCTGGCAATCCGAACCGCAAGCCTCCTGAATATAAAACGATTCGTTCAGGTGGAACGGACAATGCACCAGAGTACACCTCTACAGTGTATGTTGCAGGCAGTGAATATGGCAGCGGCAAGGGGACGAGTACGAAGAGAGCGGAGAAATGTGCTGCTGAAGATGCATTGAAAAAATTGAAGTTGATTTGATGGGTCAATAAATTTCGTCGATCACCGAAAATTGGGTCAACCATTCTTCCCATAAAGCAGATATAAGGGTAGAAGTGGAGAAAATCTCACGATTCGATCCTTGCCTGAGTTACTGAATCGATCGTGGAAAACTGACGAAGCAAGTCTTCTCGCGATGTAGAGAGGAGAAGTGGAGTAAATTCGCTAGGGGATAGAGTCGCGATTTGGTCAACGATCGCAGCAAGTTCTGCATCAAGTGCATTAAACCGCGATAAAAGAAGGCTCTCAATCATCGATCGGCGTTCCGCTTGCCGTCCTTCTTGCCGTCCTTCTTCTCGCCATTCTTGTCTGCGCTGTTGGTAGATTGGAGACAAATTCACGATCAATTCCTCCTCGTCTTCAGTCAGTTTTTGTCGTAGTTCTATCATAGTGCGCCAGTCGGTTAGCAATTCTAAAACGATCTCTTTCATGGGATGTTCGTCTGAGAGTGCATTAAATTCTTGGATCGCTTTTTTCTGCGATCGTCCACGGCTTAAAATTCTCAGCCAGAGAGTATCTGAAGTTTGTGGAAGTTGGTGCAAGACAATTAATCCGGTTCGATAAGCATTGGGATGATGATAGATGCCAGTTCCCCAGGTTCGCTTTCGACGAGTTGCTGCAAATTCACGACGCAGTTCAACAGACGCAGAGGGGACGAGAATCCAAAGACGAGGCATGAATTCTGGGGGAATTGCGCGTTTTTCGCGGTTGGCTTTGCGGAGCAGTTCTCGCCGGAGTGAAATCAGTTTGCCCACACAATCGAGAATTTGGTCTTCGTCAGCAGGATTTCGGAAGGGTTCAATCAAGCAAGGCGTAGTCGTAAGCTTTCCCAATAAGCCAAGATAGGCTCGTTCAGAGTCCTCGACGGATTCAGGAACGAACCAGATATCGGCATAGCGAGTTTCCGCTTTGATCGGGATATTGGGGGCGACTTGCCCGATCGGGGAAAGCAGTTCTTCAAGATACGCCTTTGCAAAATGATCATGCGGCGTTTGGGTCATGCAGAAACTTGAATTTTCTGGGTTCCAGCGAGTTCAAATGCAGCATGGATGACTTGAAGTGCTCTCACACCTTGGTCTTCCTCCACGACACAACTGACTTTGATTTCAGAAGTCGCAATCATTTGAATATTGATTTCATGCTTAAACAGTGCATCGAACATTCGAGCGGCAACACCGGGCTGCCCAACCATGCCAGACCCCACAATACTAACTTTTGCGATCGCGCTATCGACATCGATTTCGCCATAGCCAATGTCGGGTTGTGCGGATTCGAGGACTTGTCTCGCTGCCTCGGCATCCATCTGCGTCACAGTAAAGGCAATGTCGCGAGTCATCACTCCTTCTACAATTCGGCAGCGCTGGGATTGAATAATCATGTCCACGCTAATGTTGTGACTCGCCAGCAGTTGAAAGATTTTTGCTGCCATGCCGGGGCGATCGGGTACAGATCGCACTGCAATCTGTGCTTGCTTCACATCCAACGCCACTCCTCGAACTGAAGCAGCAGACCCGGACACAGCAGATGCTGAAGCTTTGACTCCAGACTGGGAGATTTCAAAGACATTGCAGAGCGCAGAAATAGCTCGATCGCAATCGACTTGATCCACGACGCAACTGACTTTGACTTCCGAAGTTGAGATCATTTGAATGTTGATCCCCGCTTCTGCCAAAGTCGAGAACATTTGTGCCGCCACACCCGGACGACCAATCATTCCTGCACCCGCGATCGCAACTTTCGCAATATTCTGCTCGATCATGACATCCGGAGCCGATTCTGGAGTAATCGGATAGCCTGCGGTCAATGCGGGAATGATCGCACTCGAAACAGCTTCGGCACGAGTCAGAGAATTTTTAACAACGGTAAAGGCAATATCATTGGTATTACCTTCATGAATCGATTGGATGATTAGATCGATATCGAGTTTCTGCGAGGCAATTTCACCAAATAATTTTGCGGCAACACCCGGACGATCGGGCACTCGAAGCAGGGCAACTTTCGCTTGATCGGTGTCGAATTCGACGGCATCGACGGGACGGGCGATTTCCAAGCCTTCGAGTGGGCGAGGTTGAGGTTGGGGCGATCGTACCCAGGTTCCCGGATCATCAGTCCAACTCGATCGCACAACTAAGGGAACGCCGTAATTTCGAGCAATTTCAACCGCACGAGGATGCAGAACTTTCGCGCCTAAACTGGCAAGTTCTAACATTTCATCGCAGGTGATTTCATCCATTAATCGCGCGTCTTCGACGAGTCGAGGATCGGCGGTGAGAATGCCTGGAACATCGGTATAAATTTCACAGAAGTCGGCTTTGAGAGCGGCGGCAAGTGCGACGGCTGACGTGTCCGAGCCGCCTCGACCCAAGGTTGTGATTTCTAAATCTTCGGTATTGCTAATGCCTTGAAAGCCTGCAACGACAACGACTTCGCCTTGGTTTAAGTGGCGTTCTAGACGATCGGTTGCGATTTTTAGAATTCGAGCGCGAGTGTGATACGTTTCGGTAATAATCCCAACCTGTGCGCCAGTGAGCGAGACGGCGGGCTGTCCTGCTTCATGGAGTGCCATACTCAGAAGTGCGATCGACACTTGTTCGCCTGTTGAGAGCAGCATATCCATTTCTCGGCGATTTGGGGTAGCAGAAATGTCGTTTGCCAATTTTACGAGTCCGTCCGTGGTTTTCCCCATTGCAGAGACGACGACGACGACAGAATTTCCAGCTTCAACGGTTTTCTTAACTCGTTGGGCAACGGCTTGAATTCGCTCGACCGTTCCGACAGAGGTTCCCCCATATTTCTGCACAATTAACGCCATTTTGTCCCCACTCTCAACCTTCGCATCATCAGTTTGATTTTATCGTTCTTATTGCAGGGAACGGCGAGAATTTTTGATCGATTCTGGTTTGAGAACTTGAGTTTGAATCCAGTGCATCAATTCAGCGTTGACTCGTTCTGGGCATTCATCATGGGCACAGTGTCCAGCATTGTCTAATTCAATCAGTTGCAGATGGGGATTGTAGGTAAGAAACTGACGCGCCATTTCAATCGGAATCATGCGATCTTGTTTGCCCCACAGCAGGAGCGATGGAGCTTGAATATTGCTCAGAATCGATCGCAGATTTGGACTAAATTTTGGATGTGTCATCGCTTTGAGAATGGCGCAGAAGGCTCTTGCAGAATCCCGCTCATGAGCAGGTTTTGCCAAAATTTCTAGCAATTCATCGGTGACGGCTTCTTGACCTGAATAGGCAAGCATGACCCAGCGGCGAATGATCTTGGGATGTCGCAGTAAATAAAACAGAGGATACAACACCCAAGTCGAGGCGAAAATGGTCTGGATGATGCGAACAATAGGACGCACAAGAGCAGGGATGACTTCGTGCTGGCTGGCTGGATCAGGCAGGCTAATCATGGCAACGCCACGAACCATCTCGGGATATTTGCGGGCGGTCACAGAGCAGATGAGTGAGCCGATCGAGTTTCCGACTAAGATTACAGGCTTATCGACGCAAGTTTGCCAAAAATCGTGAAGTTGTTCGACCCAAAGCTCGATCGAGTAATTGATATCTGGCTTATCTGATGCGCCAAATCCAAGTAAGTCGATCGCATAGACGCTATGCTGCTTCGACAACGCAGACATATTTTGCCGCCAATGTCCGATCGAACCGCCAAAGCCATGGACAAAGATCACAGGAATCTGGCTTTTAGGATTTGGAATTACAGAGTGATTAATTTTCCAGTTGCGCCAGAAAAACGTTTGCTGATAGCCGAGCTTTCGCAATTGCGCGATCGAAGGTGCGGCTTTTACAAAGCTCGGATTGGAGAAAACAGGCTGAAAGAACTCACTGACTTTGAGTGCCCACTCTTCTACTTGTGGACTTAATAGTAGCCAACCCAGGCTCATCAAAATTGTGACGAAGAGTTGGATTAAGTCAACAGCAGAAGGCAAGCCATGTGAAAAAGCTGCAAAGGTGCGATCGAGAAGTGCTAGCAGCCAAGCTAGAACTCCAAATTCCCATAAATCAGTTTTGAATTGATTGATAAACGGTTGGAATTCTTTGAGGGTAAGTTGCCGTTCAGTTGTTTGGCAAAACATCAAGTGAGTCCTCCACAGGGAAGTGACTCTACTGTGAAGTAAGAGGTCGCAATTTGCCTCTATTGAATTGAGTGGTTTTTTAGAATCTCAAGACGCATCTTAACAATAGTTAACCTTTCCTTCGACAGATTTCGCTCCCTTAAACATTAGTTGAATAGAGACTAGATAGCGTTAGGAAAAGCTCATGCCTGATTCATATAGCCATAGAAGTAGTCCAACCAAAACCAATACCAATCAAAATGGTCTGATTGATGCAGATCCGGGTGATACCCCAACAGAACCAGACTACAGCCGAGATGATCAAGAGATTACTCCAGTAAACGAAGCAGCTTTAGAAAGACCTACAGAAGAAAAAGCACCTCAAGAGAATCAGAAAGAATCATAGGAGATTGTAGTGAGTGTTTTAACGATCGAGGAAGTCAAGTCTTTAGTCGAGCGACCAAAAAGCTGGTGTGTTTCGATTTACATGCCAACTATTGTTGCCGGAACTGAGACTCGACAGAATGAAATTCGATTTAAGAATCTATTTCGAGAAGCCTTACAAAAGTTACAGGACAATGGACTTTCTGAAGATGAGGCGAATGAGTTTTTACGTCCGGTTACGGAAGCGATCGAGGCGGAGGATGATTTCTGGCAACAACAGGATCGTGGTCTTGCTCTTTTTGTCACGGATGACTTTTTCCGCTACTACAAAGTACCACGCGATGTGTTTGAGCTAGTCGTTATTACGGATCAGTTTCATCTGAAGCCAATTCTGCCTCTACTGACGGGAGATGGAACATTCTATCTCCTAGAACTGAGCCAAAAACAAGTGAAATTGTTTGAAGGCGATCATTACCACATCCGGGAAGTTAATGTTCCAAGCTTGCCGCAGTCGATGGATGAAGTGTTGCAGTATGACGAGAGTGAACAGGTGAGTCAATTTCGCATCGGGACGACGAGTGGAGCCTCGAACTATAACAACTCATCCGCTGGAACGGGTGTGTTTCACGGTCAAGGGGCACCTAGTCGCGATGATGTGACAAATGATTATCGTCAGTTCTTTTATGCGATCGATCATGCCTTGCACGATTTTCTTAATGGAAAACGTGCGCCTCTAGTATTAGCTTGTGTAGAGTATCTGATGCCGATTTACCGGGATGCGAATACTTATCCGCATTTAGTTGAGGCAGGGATTACTGGCAATCCCAAAGACACTTCACTTGGTGAATTGCATCAGCAGGCTTGGGAGATTGTTGAACCTTACTTTATGCAGGCACAAGAGAAAGCCGCAAACGATTATCACGAGCTATCGAACACTGAGTTGAGTTCGACCAAGCTAGAGGAGACGGTTCCTGCTGCTTACTATGGACGGGTCGATCGATTGTTTGTTGCAGTTGGTGTGCAGAAGTGGGGCAGGTTTGACCCGAATGCAAACGAGATTCAGATTCACTCAGATGCTGAGGTTGGAGATGAGGATCTGCTAGATGCGGCAGCGATTCAGACTTTGATCAATGGGGGAACTGTGTATGCGGTCGAGCCAGATGCGATGCCTGCACCTGCTGCGATCGCGGCTGTGTTTCGATATTGATCGCTGCGTCTGGGAGGGATTTGCCCCCTTAAGTCCCTCAATTTGGGGGACTTTGAGAGATGACTAACCAAACTATTCCGGAGAATGAGAGATGAATTACGATCAGTTCATTAAAACTGTAAAAGAGTCGGCGCAATTTGAATCGCGAGAAGATGCGATTAAGGCGACAAAAGCAGTCCTCGAAACGATGCGAGAAAGGTTACTAGGAGATGAGGCAAGTAATCTTGCGGCACAGCTTCCGAAAGAGCTAGGAGACTGTCTACGAGGACGTGAAGGACAGATGGGAGATAACTTCAAAATCGAAGAATTCTATACTCGGATTTCACAGCGTGAGGGGGTGGATATCGAAGCTGCTGCAACTCATGCGGGGGTCGTCTTTTCAGTCTTGAGTCAAGCAGTGAGTGCTGGAGAATGGGCAGATGTTCGGATTGGGTTTGCTAAGGACTATGATGAGCTATTTGCCGCGATCGCTGAGCGCTAATTTTGGTTGATAAAAAGAGCGATCGTGATTCAAACCCACGATCGCTTTTCTTAGTTATGCCAATTCCTAATAAATTAGCGAGTACCGTCACTCTCTAACCTTTCAATCGCTGAATCAAATGCTCCCCCACTCGTAACGCATTCGCAATCACAGTCAGACCGGGGCTAACACTCGCACTCGACGGGAAAAAACTACTATCCACCACATAGAGATTATCCACCTCATGCGTGCGACAGTTTAAATCTAGCACCGACTGAGTGGCATCCGACCCAAAACGACAAGTCCCCGACTGGTGAGCCACCACAGCTAGCGGCATGTCACTGCGAGGATGAGCCGCCCGACTAAAAATTGCAGGTCGCTCCGCCTCCACCTGCTTTAAAACATCAATCCAGCGATACACTAAGCGATCGTGCGCCTCAAAATTATTCACCTTGTAGTCTACGCGCAGCTTATCGCCAACAAACCGCACCCGATTTTCCGGATCAGGTAAGTCCTCCGTTTGCAGCCACCACCCGATCGAATGCGTCGCTAACTGTCGCAGACCAAAATTCGGTAGCAGACTTTTGATTGCTGAGAAAATCGGTGGAGCCTCCGAAAATAAGACATCTCGCAAAATCCCACCTGAATTTTGTACATGCCCCATCGGGTAGGCAAAATCCTTGTCCCCCCAGTAAAAATCATTCACTCCGA
>JALOOO010000185.1 GCA_025454375.1 Leptolyngbya sp. Prado105
CAGCCTACATAGAGGCGGTTGTCGGTCGAAGTAACCCAGTTGCAGAACTGCGCCCACAGGTTGGCGCTTTCGCGTCTCTGTAAGGTCGTTGTCATGGTTTTGTATGAGTGCTTGATTTGTTTACTCAAAGATTAGATTGAAGAATCAATCTATGAATCTAGATTAAGGGAAATATTTCGTTTTGTAAAGAGGAGAATTAAGTTTTTGCTCATACTCTGTAAAAATTTGTTTACAAACCAGGGTGTGGATTTCTGGTAAGCCCTTTCAGAGATTGCCGAACGCCTACTGAGAGGCATCTCCAATTTTGAGGTTTGAAAGGGCTTGCTGCATGTCAGTTTCTAAGAAACGATCGAGAGCGCCATGAATCCAAGCAAACGATCGCTGACTATCTTCACAAATCCGCTCAAATCCTAAAATCTGGCGCAGTTCTTCATAAATTGGATGAACGATTAAGGTGTAGAGGTCGCAAACCTCCGGATAGTCTTCGCAAATCTTTGTGAGGGTCTGTTGAGTATCTTCTAGAAGCTGACACAGCGATGCGATCGACAAATAAGGTTGGTCAATCACCCAAGCGCGAATGTAAATCGAAACACAGGTCGGATCGCCTGGACTTGCCATGATAAAGGGATCAACAGGATTGTCAGTCGTAAGATAAAAGCTTTTACTCGGTTGCTGAAAGAAATATAGATCCGACTCTGCTGCAATGGGATATAGAACACAAGCAGCCACAACATTATGATTGTCCGATCGCCGCAGGACTCGCATTCCTTTGCCATACTGCTGCGACCATAATCTTAAAACTTTTGCAAGTTTGGACATGGCAGCCCCATCTCGAATCATCGGTGCATAGTTTTTGGTGTAAAGCGTCGCGATCGTGATTGCATCGGTTCGGGGATTAAACGCATCGGCAAAGAGTTCTACAGGTTTTTCAGCTGGAGGGAGTTCAATTTCGGGGAAAGAACGAATTTTTAAGGCGAGAGAACTACCGTCATATTGTTTATCGAGCAGTCCTAATGCTGCGAGTCGATCGATCATCATTCCTGCTGACCGATCGCTACCTTTTTCTTGACCTCGGTAGAAAAGTTCAGCCGCTTCACGATGAGTACAGTTGACTAGACCTTCTGGCGCGCGAAGTTCTTGTAGACGAGTTGGAATGCCGCCGTGCAGTTCTTCTTGCTGTTTGAGAACGAGGTACGCCCAGAGACGGACAAAATATTCTGCCTTGCGTCGGGTCAGACCGCCTCGGCGTTGAATCATTGTGATGTAGGAACGTTGAACCTCGATCGGGAATAAGCGATCTACCAGATCTGGAAGCATGATGCGGATAGGTGGGGGCTAGTTGATAAAACAACCTGAAGGGGTGAGGCGGATTGATGACTGAATCGGTCATACTTTCAGAGCAAGAAACCTTTCTTCAAGTGAACCTGCTAACGAATCGTTAGTGAGCTTAAGTAAATATCGCTCTGGGTCTGTTCAGGTTATGCAGAGCCATTTTTTCGCTGCTCCTACTCATTATTGATGTGCTGTTTTTCCTTTGAAGTGAAAAAGGAGAAAATCTTCAAATTACTTCAGTTTTGTTCACCGTTGTTCAGTATCCTTCGGAAATCTTCCGTGCGCTCATTGTGAGTTCAGACTTACGATGTTCACAATCAGGGAAATGCTTGAGGATGTTGCACTATGACTGCCCGCCTTTTTTCTGTCGCTCCAGATTCTCAGTTTATATTTACCCCTCGGCTGCAAAAGCGATCGTCTCGCTGTGCGAATAAGCAACAACCCAATGATAAGAATCGCAAATTACCGTTAGAACTTCCACCTGGGAGCAGTGGAAGTTTCATGAGTCAGGATGCGCTGTGGTCAGTTTTGCTGGACACGATGCCTGTCGGAGTTATGTTGTTAACTCAAGAACTGCAACAGGTTTACTGTAATGAGCAAGCCAAGCAATTGTGCGATCGCTTAGCGAAAAATAATTCAATTCCAGAGCTAGTTTACGAACTTTGCAAGCGATTAATAGAAGAGGAAGATATGATTCGAGATCCGCTCGTGATGGAGTATCAAGACGGAATAAATCAGTTCTTGCGCGCACAGGTTCGGTGGATGAATCTTGCGGAACAAACTCTACTTGTGGTGCATTTACAGGATTGTTATGCGTCGCTAGAGGAAGAATTGGCGATCGAGCAAGTGAAATATGATTTTACCGATCGTGAGGCTGAGGTCTGGTGCTTACTACGTCAGAAGTATTCATACCAGGAGATTTCGGACTTGTTAAAGATAACGTTGAATACGGTAAAGACCCACGTGAAAAATATTTATGCAAAACGGAAGAACCTAGCAATTCAGCAGAAAATTTGGTATTCCAGATAAGTAGAGTCTGCGTTGGGAGCTATGCGATCGATTACTTATAGTCCGGCGTACACGATTGTTCCAACTTACGAATGCTTTAATCGCTGTAGCTATTGTAATTTTCGGACTGATCCGGGTCAGGATGAGTGGCTGAGTCTATATCAGGCTGAGCAAATCTTGAAGCGACTGAAATCACGTCATGTGATTGAGATTTTAGTCTTAAGCGGAGAGGTTCATCCTCAGAATCCAAGACGAAAGCTTTGGTTCGATCGCATCTTTTTTGTTTGCGAACTTGCGCTGTCAATGGGCTTTTTACCGCACACCAATGCTGGAATTCTCAGCTTTGAGGAAATGTCGAAGCTTAAAACCGTCAATGTTTCGATGGGATTGATGTTGGAGCAAATGACTCCAGCATTACTCAAGACGGTGCATCGCCATGCGCCGAGCAAATTACCTGATGTGAGATTGCAGCAGTTAGCATGGGCGGGTGAATTAAAGATTCCTTTCACGACGGGATTATTGCTTGGAATTGGCGAGGACGAGCAAGATCGAATCGATACGCTCGAAGCGATCGCACAAATTCATCAGCAGTCCCAACACATTCAAGAGGTGATTCTTCAGCCTTATAGTCCTGGGCAGAAAGAGGCTTTCTCTGAATCTGCGTTTCAGCCAAATCAATTGATCGAATTGATTAAAATTGCGCGATCGATTTTGCCTGATTCCATCTCGATTCAGATTCCACCGAACTTAGTGCCAGATGATTTAATCGCTTGCTTGGATGCAGGCGCACAAGATTTGGGCGGGATTAGTCCCCATGATGAAGTCAATCCAGACTATCCGCATCCAAAAGCTGAGGAGCTTCAAGCAAAGCTAGCTCCATATGGGTATGAATTAGTTCAGAGGTTGCCGATCTATTCGCACTATGATGGATGGCTCAGCGATCGGTTAAGAACAAGTGTGAATCGTTATCGCTGATGGGGTGTTGCTTGATACCCCATTAAACTACTCGTCTAATGTCCAGCGCTCCATCATATTCCGCTGGTCTCTCGAAAATTCGCCTTGCGTGTAATCTTGATCAAGTAATTTCTTCGGACGCATCACAAGAATCACTCGTCCAAGCAAGCTCACAGATGGAGCCTCTTCAAACCATTGCAGTTCCAAATATTCTGATTCAGCGACGGCAAAGTAACTGTCCGCATTCCATTCCCGCTGCGCTCGATCGATCACAATGATCACTTCCTCTGATTCTCCTTCTAATGGAGCAGGTAAGCGATCGCTCTCTCCTAAAATTGCAACGGGATCTTCTGCACTCCGAATCACTTGCCACCCTGGAACCGTCATCCAGGCTCCCATCCCGGAAAATTGCACAATTTCAAACAATCCCACTTCTTCCAAAATCGGAACTGCATGGAGATCTGCAACCTTCAGCGGCAATTTACCCGCAACGGGTAAGATACGCGGCAACTGCTCATCGCTATCGACTCGGTACAGCGGCAGTCGAGGAGCCGGACGTTTAGGCGTGACCGTAAAATCGGTTAAAAGCGCTTCGATCGTCTTCCGCGCCGTTTCGGTCTGGGCAAACTTCAGACCCCTGGCAATGTAGCGCGATCGCTCTTGAAAATCTGACTTCTCCTTTGCCGTCTTCCAGGCATAGTAAGCCACAATATCACCGGGACGTGAGCTAAAACTTTCGGGTGCTTTGCTCAAACGCGAGTAATCTTTGAGTTCTCGAACGATCTCATGCACTTCATCGGTGTCTAGACCCTTCTCAAATACTAATTCTGCGGCGGCTGCCCGTTCTTCTTGCTTGAGAACTCGCAGTTCGTATAGAATATCGCTCGATCGCTGTCCAAAATGCGCTTTCACTGCCTCTGAAACACCCACCTTGACCATGGTTTCAAACACTTGGGCAGCGACAATAATTTGATTTTGGTGAATTGGCTCAAATCCAGTCGCCTCGAAGATAGCTTGCGGGGTATACCCTGCTTTCTGTAACGTTTGGCAAGACTTTCCCCATTCAACCCAAGAGCCTTCCTTGCGGCGAAGCGAGAAAAGAAGTTCGTCAGCATTTGGCAGTTCTTGCGGTGTCTCAGTCATGGCGGGTTCTGGTCAGATCTTGGTTGGACTAACTCTAGATAATAGTTGATCCTGAAACATCCCCTCCAAACAATCAGAAGAACCGCTCTCATTCACAAACTCTCTTAACAGAGAACTTCAGCAACCACAACTTACATCCCATCGACTGCAAATTTTCGCTCAAGCGTCCCTAACCCTAAATCCTCTGAGGAAAGCGATCGTACTTCATATAGCACCATCATGTCTTTCAGTCCCGGATTTCCTCGACTTGCTCCAGTTAGCCCTTTCGCAATCAGCAATCCGCAAATTCCCTTGGTTTTTTTACATCGCTGATCCCATTTTTTCCGAGCTTGGGAATGCGTCGGGTCTTCCTCTTCAAACTCGCCAAATAGATGCAGTTCTTGATTCTGCGTTTGTAGCAAGCCTAAATCATAGCGATCGTCCATAAAGGGATCAGAGCCGGGATTAAAGCAAATTCCATTTAATCCGCCTGCTGCTTCGATTTCGTCGATCATCTGCTTCGCCTTCGGACGCGAAGTTTGGATCAAAATAATCGGTAATCCTTCCCCCGCTTGGGTTGGAGCTTGAAGCTGAAAATGCTGAATCGACGATCGCATCATTTCCACCATTTCCCAAGGCACAACGCCTAAACTGAGAAATGAATTTTCGGGGACTAAATCATCTCGAATAATTGGTAATTCCCCAAGAGCTTCGTCCTCATCCTCATCGACCATGCTGTAGAGTTCTTCAGCAACTTCCGGTAAGGTTGTAACCTTGACTGGAATCGTATCGCCATCGGGCGCAGGAATTTTGAATTTACTACTAAGAGCCGGAAAATTATCGTTCATTAATTTTCGGCGATGCTGCTTCAGAAACCGATGTAAAGCTTCTAAAACGGTAATGAACGCCATCGCCTCTTCGTCATAAAGAAACGATCGAATCCCCTCAAGCGGATGTAAATTTCCAAAAACAGGTTGCAGAGTCGGATCAAGGAATTCTAAATCTTCCTCGTCTTCAAACTCATCTTCATCCTCCGTTTCATAGGTGAGAAACAGACAATCCTGGGCGAGAAATGCTTCCTCCATGCGATCCATCGATTCATTAGAAAGGACGCGCTGACGAAATTGGCGCAGCGAATCGAGCGATCGATACAGCAAAATCCCATATTCCATGCCCAACATTCCCATCACCGAGGCATAGACACATTCCAAATCCCATCGATTCAACTCGATCTCGATGATCTTGTGATCCGGCAGCAGCGACCAGGGCGCATCTTCCCAGAGAACTTCTGCCTTTGCAAGCAATTCGTCAGCAAACTGCGGCGGAATCGACGGAGGACGAGAATTCGTTGCATCTTGAAAGCCCCGAAAAATCTCATCAATCAACGGCAGATCGGGAACGTAATCGAGTGCAATATCGAGATCTTGGAGAACCCCTCTTAAATAGAATAGGATTTCGCGATCGCGCACTACGATTTTCTGCGGTCGTGCGGGTTTGGCTGGATTATGCGGATGCTCCATTGCCCGCAGCAAGGTTCTGACGATCGCTTCATGCCCCGTCTCTAGCGGCACGACATCCATTGCCCGCACCACGCCTTGAGAGCCATCTACCCAGAGAATACATTCCCCGTCGCTCGGTGTACTCGTAGAATCAGACCAAGCAGGATCGATGGGTGCACCAGACGAGAGCGCACGTCGATCTCCTTCCCAAACACAAGGAATTTGGGGCAATTCTAACAACCGACGATAAGTAGAGGGATTGAGACCAGTCATAACCAAGCCAGTGAACAGTGACGGAAGGAGTAGATTTTATCTTAGTCTGTTCCTCTTGTCTCAGCATCGATTCGCTTAAGGTTCTGCAATGTTTATTAGAAAAGCGCGACTCGCATAGAGTTGCTAAGATAATAAAAAAGTCAGTTTTAAACCGGACTTAGGAGCGATCGCATTTCCTATGACACAAGCCACTGAAACCAAAACTCCACAACGCGGTATTCTCATGACCGATTCCGCGCTCAAACATGTCTTCATGCTTCGAGAACAGCAAGGAAAAGATCTCTGCCTGCGCGTCGGCGTGCGAGGGGGCGGCTGTTCGGGCATGTCCTACACGATGGATTTTGAAGAGCCGAGCAATATTCGCGATGACGATCATGTTTACGATTACGACGGATTTAAAGTTGTCTGCGATCCCAAGAGTCTGCTCTATTTATATGGGTTGCAGTTAGATTACAGCACTGCGCTCATCGGCGGCGGTTTTCAATTTACCAACCCAAACGCAGATCAAACTTGTGGTTGCGGCAAGTCTTTCTCAGCTTAAACTAATAAATTATTAGATCTCAGTGGTTAGTAGCGACAGTTGCTAACCGCTTTGTTATTGGTTGTAAATTGTCATGACTCAAACGGTTGAAACCCTTTTTGATGAGGGATTGGAGCGCTACAAAGCGGGGGAATCTCCTGAAACGTTGATTCCAGTGTTTAAAGAAATCTGCGATCGCTCTCGGAAAACGGGCGCGGCTTGGACTTGCTTATCTTGGCTCTATCTTTTGGCAGATAAGCCTGCCCTTGCACTTCCTGCGGCTCAAAAAGCGGTGAAACTCGTGCCGCAAGATGCCCAAGCTCGAATTAATTTAGTCTTGGCGATGTTGGACTTGTCAAAACCTGGGGTTAGACCTCACGTTGAAATGGCACAGCAATTAGTTTTTGCCGTCGAAGAACTGCGCGAAGAAGTTCAGCAAAATATTGAAGATGGATTGACTAGAAAACCTGGTTGGAAAAGTATGGAACGGGTCAAAACCTGGCTATTTGAATCCTAATTTTCTTCAATTTTGTTTACATTCTCAGCGAGCCAGAGGCAAATTCTGGCTCTTTTTTGTATCGTAAACAACTAGTTACAAACTTTAGAATTTATGCGACAAAATTGTTGCATTAAACAGCATAAATTCTACAAATTGTTTTATATCGCGTAATACAGACACAAATAAATTAATGAAAAACTTAGAAAGGCGATGTTAGTATTTTAAATCTAAGGTATAGACCTGATTTATTACAGTCTTTTCGTCACTTCTAAAGAGCAGGTCAAGCATTCGCTTGAGGGGCATTCTGCGGGTTTAGTTTGTCAAACTAAATGCGGTTTTTTGCATTGCTTTTCTCAGTGTCGATCGACAGATCTCTTGTAACTTAAGGAGCGGATTACCATGTCTATTGATCGAGTTGGTGTTAAACCTGGAACTCGCAATCACAAAGGCTATTTTGTGCAACATGCGTCGGGCTATCAATTGGTTGAGATGCACCAGTCAGGTTGGGCGGTAATTTGTCTAAATGATGCGGTGTGTCATTATGTCGATCCTGAGAATTTGCAAATTTCACGTGAGAAAGATTTCCCATCGGTTCACGAGCTTTAATTAATTTGATTGATTCCATGCGATCGGGTTGGACTGTCTTCAGTTTCAACCCGATTTTTGTTAGGTTTAGAATCGGTGATGAATTAGGTTCGTTCATGAAAGAAACTTTTTTTAAGTGGCTCAATACAGCCTTGATGCTGAATTTATTTTTTGTGCTGTTGTGTTTTGCCTGGTTTGCGATCGCGCTTGCGGGTCGAGCGGCAAAATTTCCGCTGGGTTTAGATCTCTGGCTTTCGCTCTGGACTCCAGTGATGCAACCTGCCTTAGGAATTTTGATGGCTGGGGCATTGGTAAGTGGTTTGAGTAGCTGGGTGATGAAGCGATTGAATCCAGAAGTCTAGTAAGCTCAGAAAAGCCTGATGCGGAAAAAATAGCACGATCGCAGTCTCAATTGCGGAAGCGGGGAAACATTAACAGCAATCCCAATTAAACTCCACGATCGCACGATGCTCCTGCAAAAAATGCCGCAATTCTGGAGACAAATTTTCTGGCAAATCGAATTGCATCCTGTCCTCCAAAGATAAATCAGTATATCTATACTATCCAAAAAAAAGTTAACACTCTCAATCCTTTGAGCCATTGAACAAGTGCTTTGTGTGACTGTGTGTTTAACTGCGATCGCGTTTCTACATCAAACTTTTCTTAACTGAAACGATCGCGACACATCCTGTATTTCTGCCTTCAGACTGGTACGATAGACAATCAAGCTAGGGGTGCCCATGGGCTGAGAACAAACCCTTAGAACCTGAGACTGGGTAATGCCAGCGAAGGGAAGCTCATTAATCAGAGGAAAAAGTCATGCGGACAGAATGGATCGCAAACCGACGAGGACAATCTAATGTTTCTCAAATGCACTACGCTCGGAACGGAGTCATTACTGAAGAAATGCACTATGTCGCTCAGCGGGAAAATCTTCCTGTTGAATTAATTCGTGATGAAGTCGCACGCGGTCGAATGATCATTCCGGCAAATATCAATCACCCGAACTTGGAGCCAATGGCGATCGGGATTGCTTCAAAATGCAAAGTCAATGCCAACATTGGCGCATCGCCCAATTCTTCTGACATAACTGAAGAAGTGGCAAAGCTGAATCTTGCTGTCAAGTACGGTGCAGATACCGTCATGGATTTGTCCACGGGCGGCGGCAACCTCGATGAGATTCGTACTGCGATTATCAATGCGTCTCCTGTGCCGATTGGAACTGTACCGATCTACCAAGTCCTAGAGAGTGTGCATGGAAATCTCGATCGCTTAACGCCCGATGATTTTCTCCATGTGATCGAAAAACACGCTCAGCAAGGTGTGGATTACATGACAATTCATGCTGGACTGTTGATCGAGTATTTGCCGCTAGTAAAATCTCGAATTACTGGGATTGTGTCTCGCGGCGGTGGCATCATTGCGCGTTGGATGTTGCAGCATCATAAGCAAAACCCACTCTATACGCACTTTGACGACATCATTGAGATTTTTAAAAAGTACGATGTCTCGTTTAGCTTAGGCGATTCTTTGCGTCCAGGTTGTACGCATGATGCTTCTGATGAAGCTCAGCTTTCGGAGTTGAAAACCCTCGGACAGTTGACCCGGAAAGCCTGGGAACATAATGTTCAGGTCATGGTCGAAGGTCCGGGACATGTACCCATGGATCAAATTGAGTTCAATGTTCGCAAGCAGATGGAAGAGTGTTCGGAAGCACCGTTCTATGTGTTGGGTCCGTTGGTCACTGATATTGCGCCAGGATACGATCACATTACTTCCGCGATCGGGGCTGCAATGGCGGGTTGGTATGGTACAGCCATGCTGTGCTATGTGACTCCAAAAGAGCATTTGGGACTGCCAAATGCAGAAGATGTCCGCAATGGGTTGATTGCTTACAAGATTGCGGCACATGCGGCGGATATTGCGCGGCATCGACCGGGGGCACGCGATCGAGATGATGAGCTTTCGGCAGCACGATACAACTTTGATTGGAATCGGCAATTTGAGCTATCGCTTGATCCAGAACGGGCGAAGGAATACCACGATGAGACGTTGCCCGCAGATATCTATAAAACGGCTGAGTTCTGCTCAATGTGTGGTCCGAAGTTCTGTCCGATGCAGACCAAAATTGAAGACGAGCAATTGGCCGAATTACAAGAGTTCTTAGCCAAAGATGGCGATCGGCTTAAAGCCACTGTTTAAGTGCTAAAGGATTGATCAAAAAGCACCGATCGTGGATAAAATCGCGATCGGTGCTTTGTTTAAACAATTCGAAATTTAAAATCAAAAGCCTCGCCGAAACGAGACTTTATAAAAATGGGTCGCCTGGGATTCGAACCCAAGACCAATCGGTTAAAAGCCGAGTGCTCTACCGCTGAGCTAGCGACCCGCGCATTTCGCAACGTGTATAAACATAACTGACAAAGGGGATCTTTTGCAAGCGATTTTTGAAATTTCTATTTATCCATAAATTTCTACCGTCCGACATAGTCACTCCCTCTATCTCAGGGCTGAGGAAAATATACGTGTA
>JALOOO010000022.1 GCA_025454375.1 Leptolyngbya sp. Prado105
CATTAGTATTGCAGCGGTTGACCGACTCATATTCATCGCCATCCGAACTGCCATTTGTTCATAGATCTTCTCGCGGAAATCCTTCACACGAGGGGATTGAGATCCTAAGAGTAAATGGACTCCAAAAGAACGCCCCTGTTTCGCTATCGTCTCTAAAGCATCATTTAGGCGATCGCACAGGCGACCATCTGCTTGCAGATACATTTGCTGATATTCATCAATGACAATCAGCAGACGGGGTAGAGTTTTGCCTGTTGTCTTGCGATAAATTTCTAAATTAGAAGCTCCAATTGACTTAAAGGCTTTTCCTCGCGCTTCAATTTCAGCGATCGCGCGTTCTAAAACGCTCAATCCGAACTCTGCATCGCTTTCAATTGAAATTACCTTCGCGTGGGGTAATATTCGAGTTGGATCGGGATCATTGAGAGCATTCGGATTGCCTAACTGATCAGGAGTCACATAGATTTGGAATTCTACCCCTTCTTTAAAGTCGAGCAAATAAAGCTCTAGCTCATCTGGAGAATAGTGCAGCGCTAAGCTGAAAATAATGGCATGAAGCGTATAGCTTTTTCCTGAACCTGTTGTTCCAGCGAGCAACGCGTGAGCAGGTTCATATGACCCATCCGCATACATTCCAACTAAAAACTCCAGTCGATCTCTTGCGCCTGCCATACCAATTGGAGCAGAGAGGTTTCGAGCGCTACTTGCCAGCCATAGCTTCTCAGGATACAGCCGATGAAAGGGAATCACATCCGTTGGAATATTCCGAAGGGCTTCGCCGACCTTTGTTGCAATTTGATTGAATTGCACATGATCAGGTGGAGTATCTAATCGCACTCGAAA
The DNA here is from genome assembly GCA_025454375.1 of Leptolyngbya sp. Prado105. Taxonomy (GTDB): domain Bacteria; phylum Cyanobacteriota; class Cyanobacteriia; order Leptolyngbyales; family Leptolyngbyaceae; genus Leptolyngbya. The sequence goes on from JALOOO010000022.1 coordinate 844, forward strand.
AGCTGCGCCACGCGGAAGCTGCAATGTGAAAAGCGGAACTCCCTCATGCTGAAAATCTTCCGTTTGTAGTGCTAACCATGCTGCTGATCGGGCTTCCTCTTCCTGAATGCCTAAACAGGTCAGAGTAGCGCGATCTTGAGCGTCAATACTATTAACTTTAACTGCGAGGATTTGTCCGATCGTAATGGCTTCTTCTGGTTGGCGGATGCGATGCTCGGTCATTTGAGCCGTTGGCAGCATTCCTTCACGTCCCGGAAGAAATTCTACAAATGCCCCAGAGTGAAGGATTCGTGTGACTTGCCCTAAGTAAACATAACCTACTTTAAAGCTTCCAGCTCGCCGGAAGCTTCCTCCTGTTGTCAACCCATAGGCAGGGCGTAAAACAGTACAGCACTCGTCGAATAGCTCGTAGCGGAAATCTCTCGGCTTTTCAAGGATATCATCTACATGGAGAACAACATAGACCCCTGCTCGTGCGCCATTAAGCAACAAGCTTTTCAAATCTTCGATCGCGCTTCGATCAAATCCAGTTGGAAAATCGGCAATAAAGACATATCGATATGCTTCTGAGATCGCGGTACTATCTGCGTTATAGTCTTCAATCATCTCGTAGTTACGACTGAGGTAATTTTGAGTGATTTGCTCGACATGCTGAGCGAGTGCCCTCAATTGCTCCCGAATATCCTCACTGCGAGTGTAGGTCTGCTTTGCAACAATTTCATTGGGAAAATTCCGAAATGGGAACGTATTGCCAGCATTGACTGGATCGATCAAGATTGTCTTGCAGGTCTTTACAGGCATAGAAGCGATCGTGCGAACAGCAAGTGACTCAATTGAGTGCAGCACCGCTTGTCTTGAATCGCCATCATTACTCAAGAAAGCAACATGACCAGAATGATGACGCTTCGCACTTGGCTGATTTGCTCGTAACGAGAGCAGTGCAGGAACAGTTCCTTCTTCCTGCTCTCGTTCGATCAGCAGAGTCCCAAAGCGAAATAGAGCCTGTAGGTCATCTTGTTTTGGAGCAGTATAGTCCTGCCACGCTTGATGCTGCCAATCCCAAGCAGGGAGATTTAAGGACTCGATCATTGGGGTAATGTAGCCTTGTTGGTTTTGCCACTCATCCCGCAGATTTTTGGGTTTGACTTCTGTCGCATCATAACGAGCAGCAGCGGTAAATGCTCGAATCGTTTCTAAGTAACCCAATGCGCTTTGGCGCAAATTCTCTAGATCAAGTCGTAGTTGAGCTTCTTGAGTTCTCTTTTTCTGAAGAAGCTGGGCTTCTTGGTCGAAAATATATTGTCGGAAACTTTTAACCGCTTTAACTAACTCCTGATAAGTTTTTGACACTTTGCATAGACAAAGAATTGCGGTCAGCAAGCTATGCTCATAAAAAATTGGCAGGACAGTGGCAATGCAAAGTGCAGATAAGGCAGTAATCGCTGTGGAATCGAAGTTTTTCGTGAAATAGGCAGCAAGTGCAACGACCCCTACGATCGTGAGGAGACAGAGGAAAATTGCCATCTTGGCAGCATCAAGCCGATTCAATGCCCCTTTGCAGTCCTGCTCTAATTGCTCTTGCTGATCTCTGAGTGCCTGCAAATCTGCTTCATATCGTTTTTGGATATCATTAAGCTGATTTTGGAAGTTGCTCTGAAAGTGCTGAAGTTGTTTGAGTTCCTGTTGAAGTGTGTCCGAGATTCCTAGCAAAGTATCTCGATCAACACGCAAGAGAGCAATGTCTTGAGCCGTCCATTCTGCTTCGCTTGCAGACCCTAAAACTTTAGGAGATGTAGACTTATTTAAGCCATATTGCGCTGCTAAACCTTCAGCATTTGAGAGCTTACTCTCGTACCAGGAAAGTTCTACCCTTGAATTTTGCAGTTCACGATAGCGTTGATCGATTAGGGTGAGGCTATCGTGGTACTGGTTGAGAGAGTCGAAATGATGTGACATAAGCTCAGTTTACAATTCAGTCAGTTGCTTTTTCTTGAGAAATAGGGTGGCAGCGGACACACTATAAGCTCCTGCTGCACTTATGAAGAATGGTTTCTGGTCATCCCCAGATGCAAGTGAGCAGCCTCCTGCGAGTACGCCGATCACAACATGAGCAATTAAGAAACCCTGTAGCTTTTTCTGAGTTTTGTGGCGCACTTCTGCATAGACCGGATGTCCGCTTCCGAGAGCAGGTAAGAACTGAGTAATCGATTGATGAATCGGAAATAAAGTCCCTAAATTACCAAATGGCAGTACAGAGATCCCCAGAAGAATCTTTAAACGTCGCGCAAATTCGTCTGCTTTCTCTTTGGGCTGTTGCGAAATGTCATAGAGACAACGAGACAGGGTGTCAAGACCGCCAATCAACTCTTGCCGTTTCTTCTGAAGTTTTTGACGATATTCTAGAAACGCGAAGCCTTCATTCGTGTCGATCGCTTGTGCTGCTGAGATAGATAGCATTTCTGTTTCTAGAATTGCCTTGATCAGCTTTGTTAAATTGATACCTAGCGAGGTTTCAATCTCTAGCTGCATTGCTTCAAGGAGTTCTTTTTGCTGACGGAGATATTCATCTTGAATGTCCTCATCAAAGATACCTAGGACAAAGCGAGAATAATCAAATGCTTCACCCAGACGAGCTTCTTTGTTTTGACGGATGAGGTGCAGTTTTGCTTTACTCTCTGCGAGTACTCCTGCTATCAGGTCGAACGTGTCAGCCATGTGTTCTGCAAAAGCGTCGATGCCAATAATGTTTTCTTCAAATTGCTCTCGTCGATCGTGAATCTGAGCTGCAATGTGGGCTAACTCACGTGGGTCAATCACTTCTTTATACTGGAAGTTTGAATTGACAATGAGAGACGCGAGCGTATGGGCAGAATCACCATTGACCCTACATTCGCTGTAGGGTAACTGCTCAAGTTGAGCCTGCATCGCATCAAAGATTGCTTCATTCTCACGGAAGCATTCATAAACATAAGTCAAAATCTCCGAAAATCCACTTTTAAGATCCTCTGAGTACTTCTCGACTAGTGTTTCTAACTCGCCGTTAAGTTGACGGAAAATGTTGCTTGCAGTGTTGCGATCGTTAGTACTCTCAATACGATCGTACAGGAAAGTATAGGCTTTTTTTGCCATGAACAGCAGCACAAAAGATTCAAAGATCAGCGCTTTATTATGAAAGCAGTCGTAGACAAGTTGCTGAAGCTTACCCAGGAAAGCAACCATGTCTCGATCAAGAGCAGGTTTGAGTTCTTCTTCTTTTTGACGGATCTGCTCTTCACATTCAGCTTGCTTATCTTTGAATCGCTCTAAAGCATCTTCGTATCGTTCTTTGGCTCGCATCGTTTGGTCAACCAAACGTCGATGATAATCGATTTCATTGTTGTACTTTTGTACTCTTTCATTGTGGCGAGCAACTGCATTGTGATCGCTTCGATCTAAAAATAAACCGGAGGGAGCATCCATCGGGCGATTTGCATTTGCCCGAGACTGTGCTGCCTGAAACTCAGTTTGTGTGTCTTGGAGACGCTGGCGATAGCTTTCTAGATTCGCCTCTTGACGTGCAGCAAACTCAGCAACTTTTTGCTGAGTCTTCGCATAGTTGTCTGCTTTGATAATCCCAGCTAGCTCATCATCATCATCATAGTTAATTCCTGAGTCGCCTAGCCCTATAAAAAAATTAATGTTCGCGATCGGATCGATTAAGTCGCGAACTGCATACAATGATTGGTTACTACCTACTACGTAAACCATAATCATTCTCTCCAGTATCGTAAAGTGGTTTCGCTCTGAGTCAAGAATTCTGCTCTAGTAAACACTTTTCCTTAAGCATATTTGTAGAGAAGAATACAGAGAAAATATCAAAAGTTTAAACATCCCTCGAAATATTACTGACTCGTCGATCTCTTTGTGCAACTCCGCGTTTTCAATTGCTCTGCATGGACAGAACAAAGAGTTGGATCTGGAGTAAGTAAGTTTGCGCAAATTATAAAATTTCTGTAGATATAATTCTGAGAAATCCCGGAGCCTGTCACAGTAAGTTTTGGGCTGAATAGAGATTGAAGAAGCGATGCGTTCGCTCGTATCTATTGCTGCCCCAACATTAAGCCTTTAAACTATGAAATGGATTCTTCGCCCTCTTGGGAGATTCGTTGCGATCTCATTAGCGACTTGTTTAAGTATTGTATGTTTTGCAAATCAGTCTCCAGCAGTTCTTGGAACAACATCGCGCCCAGATTCAGCAGAAGTACAACTGGATCGAACTTTGATTGCAAGAGGGTTTCGGCGATCGAGATTTTCAAAAAACGAATATCGCGTTTTAGCTGAAGCCGATCGCTTCTATCTAGAAGGCAATCTACAAATGGCAGAACGCATCGCGAGCCAAGTTAAACCTCCTTTTCAAGGTGGAAGTGACATTAGTATTCCAAAAGCGACTCGTGAGGCAGATCAACTTGATCCCGCAGCACAGGTTTACTGGCGAAATGCAACTGAGGGAATTGAGCAAAAGCTTGAAAGTAAGATTTTTCAACCTTTACAACTTCTCACTGAGAACTATCCCGACTTTCTACCCGGACATTTAAAGTTGGCAGAACAGTGTGAAGTCGATCCGAACGGATGTAAACGCAATTCTAAAGCAGAGCAACCTAATACTGCATTGGCTGTCTTGGAGCGAGCAGGCGCACTTTATCCCTCAGAGACGATGATTTTAGATGCGAGGTTAGCTTATTTTGAGAGGCTATCCCGTGGAGATGAGAAATTTGCTTCTAATCATTTGCTCAGTGCTTCGATCTCAGCGCGTCAGTTTGCAATGACTTACCCAGATCGTTCTGAATCTGAGAAGTACATGAAACTTGCGAATGACTATATGCAACGGTATCGGCGAGAACTGAAGCGAGAAATTGAAGGGTATGCACTCGCAAATCTTCTCATTGGGGATAAGAAAGCAGTGAGAGCGATGCAAAACTTGATGCTGGGTGAATCTAAATTTGGTGAGTTCTATGCAGAAGAATATAAGAAGAGTGTCAAGCTTATTGACGATCCAAAAGTGACTCAGTATGTCGATCGAGTTGGACAAAAGCTAGCAGAATTGATGGGGCGAGATGAATTTGACTACAAATTTTATGTTGTCGATGATCCAAACTTGAATGCTATTGCTTATCCGGGTGGTAAGGTCTTTATTAATGCTGGAATTCTCTTTGCATGTCGTTCTGAAGCAGAACTCGCAGGCGTTTTAGGACATGAACTTGCTCATATAGCGCTCTCTCAAAGGTTCAGACGAGAGGCTGAAATGACGTTGATGAGTACTATCTCTAAACTCATCCCGTTTGGAGATATCTTAAATGACATTACAACCCTAGAGTACAGTCAGAACAATGAACGAGATTCAGACCTTCTGGGCACAAGAGTTCTAGCTCAATCCAATTACTCAGCAGACGGGCTACGCAACTTTATGATGACTTTGCGCGAGCAAGAAGGAGGTCGGCGTGAATCCTGGCTCTCTTCGCATCCTCCAACAACGAGCCGAATTCGCTATATCGAAAGTTTGATTCGGCGAAATGGGTACAATCGGTTTGCCTTTGAAGGAGCAAAAGCACATCTCGCGATTCAGAAACATATTGAAGGGGAGGGTGCGGATGATTCGACCAGCCCTAACCGCAATGAGAGTCAAGGTATCGGTTCAGGACGTACTTCTAGAACTCCCGCAAGAGGAAACCCAGCTTCAGCGAAGCGTCCGGCAAGTCGTCCTACTGGCAATATCGAAATGTCGATTTCTCAAGAGCGAGACGGGGTAACGATTCGGACAGATGGAGCCTACATTTCACGGAGTGGGTCACCGACGATTAAGCTTGTCATTGAGAACAAGAGCGATCGAGAATTTGGGTTTGTTCCAGTCCTTGCTCAGGTTACTGACGAGAATGGGAAAGCGCTTCCAGCCCGGTACAAGTTTGAGTCGAAGACGAACATAGTCGAAGCAGGTGGAACGCTGAGAGGACAAGTTCAAATCCCTGCCTATCGGTGGATTGGGCAAGATAAACAGGGGCTAACGCTCTTGATTAAAGAAGGAACCGTTGGGGCGAGAGTTTTCCGAATTCCGATCTAGGAGTCGCAGTTTTGTTATAGAGCTAGAGCTATGAAATTTTCAGGTTATATTCCTGCGATTGTTAGCAGTGTCCTTGTGAGTACTATTGCTTCAGCCGTCGCAGCACCGAAGAGCGTTGAGCAGATTCGAGCGATCGCACAGCAGGTAACAGCTCGGATTGAGAGTCCAGCAGATTCGGGATCAGGCGTGATCATTGCGAAGACTCCAAGTCAGAAAGGCTATACCTATTCTGTTTTGACGGCTTATCACGTGATTGCAGGCATTGGTGTGCAAGAGAGTATTGAGATTGTGACTGCTGATCGGCAGCGGCATCAGATTACAGCAAAATCTGTTAAAGCCTTTCCAAAAGACATTGACCTTGCGGTGCTAGAGTTTACTAGCCAACAAGAGTATTCTGTTGCAAAAATCTCAACCTATCCCTATCGACTATATGAGAATCGGGAATACGATCGTACACAATCGCCCCAGATGTACCGGAGTGCATCCGAGCAAAATCAGCATGTGGTCTTTGTTGCTGGATTTCCCAATGCAGAAAATACGAATCAACTTGTCATCAATCCTGGTTTCTTAGTGGACACCTCCGCTTCTGCGATTAGTAACCCACAAGCTCGCTATCAGAGCTATGAATTGCTCTATAGCAATATGACCCATCCGGGGATGAGTGGGGGAGGTGTGTTTGATGCTCAGGGGCGACTGATTGGGATTCATGGGCGTTCTGACGGGCGGCAGATTGATCAAAATGATCAAACGGTCAAACCATTTCTCGAAGAAATGAGTGATGGGTATCGAGTGCGACTGGGGTTGAGTTTGGGAATTCCGATTTCGACTTTTCTCCGGCTTGCTCCTCAGTATGGTGTGCGACTTTCTCTGACTGAGGAGAAGACTGCTCCAGGTAAAATACCAATGCCTTCACTCGCATCGGCTTGGCGACCTCCGAATCCATTACCTCCTTCTAATCCGTTTCATTGGATTGAGCGAGGCAATCAAGAATGGCGAGTTGGGCAATTTTCTCAAGCTCAAACGAGCTTCGATCGAGCTGTTGCGATCCGTCGTGATCTCTCTTATGGCTGGTTTGCGAAGGGCTTCGTTTACGGATTTTCTCGGGATTATCCCAATGCTTTATCTGCCTGTACTAAAGCGATCGAAGTTCATCCAAGTCGCAATCGTTACTATGACGGTTGGCGATGTCGATCTGGAGCATTGCAATATCTAAAACAATTTCCGGCTGCCCTTGAAGCGCTAAATCAAGCGATTTCGATTCAATCTCAATTGAAGCAAGACGCGATCGCAGACGGTACGACCCCCGCTGTTCAGAATCCTTCAGATTTAGCCGCACGGGCTGAAATCTTATTCGCGATGCAGCAATATCAGGGCGCATTGAATGCTTTAGATCAAGCAATTGAACTCCGAATTGAGCAGCAGCTTCCTGATTCTGCCCGATTGCGAAATTCACGCGCTTTGATATTGATGGTTTTGAAGCAGAATGAAGCCGCGATCTTAGAGTGCGACCAAGCGCTCAAGCTCGATCCAAACTATGCTACAGCTTGGATGACTCGCGGAATGATCTTAAGCCGTATGAATCAACTACCTCAAGCACTCGAAGCATACGAGAAAGCAGCTCGGCTGGAGCCGAGAAATGTCACACTCTGGAACAATCGAGGAACCTTACTGTTTTCAATGCAGCAGTATGAAGCAGCCCTGAGTGCATTTGAGCAAGCCTTGAAGCTCGATCCAAACTATGAACCTGCTCGGCGTAATCATGCAGATCTATTGCAGCAGATGAAACGTTGACCCTGTTATTCCTCTAAGTTTTAACCCATTTGCAATTCGGAGAAATCACTCATGGCTAAAAGTAAACTGTGGTTCTGTAAAGGTATTCAAGGCAGTGCAGCGCACCCACCGCATGAACCTGCTCATATGAGTACTTTTCAAGCAAAGTGCAGTATTTGCGGACTCGATCAAGCTTCTGCGGCAAGCTTACAAGTCTCAACCCCTTCTCCTGAGACAGTGTCTCCTCTATCCGCGACACCTTCAACCCCATCGCCTCCGACTGTAACAACTACCGAGGCAGCACCTTTAGCGACTTCAGCACTTCAGTCTACATCAACTCCAGAAGCAGCTACGATTTCAACAGCGACCCCAACAGTAATTTCAGCTCCTCAGGTTGCACCCACTGCAGAGCAGTCTCCGATTCCAGCAGTTACTCAGACTGTACCAATTCCAGAAGTTGCACCTACTTTGGAAACTCAACCGACTCCAAGTCAGCCAACTGTACTAATTTCGCCATTTTCATCAAATCCGGAAACAGAAACGGCAGGACATTCCCCATCTGTCGTAGATCGCTTGACTTCTTCTCCAGTTGCGATTTCGATCGCAGCTTCGATCGCAGCAGCAGGATTACTAGGAGGAACGTGGTTTGCGATTCCAAATATTCCAGGAGTCTGCAACACGCTTGGAAATTGTCAAGCTTGGAATACAGAACTGCAACAAGTAATTCAGGCTGCTGATACAGCACAATCGGAAGTCAATCAAGCGAATACGCTTCAAACTCTAACAACAGCCCATGATCGTTTCAAAGCCGCGATCGCGAAAGTAGAGAGCTTGAAGACCTATTCAAAACTCAAATCGCAAATCGAAACAGCATTATCTAAGTATCAACCCACTCTCGCTCAATCAGAGGCGAAATTGAGCCAAGAAAAGCAAGCTCAAGCCCAACTGAGCAACGCAGAAGCGATCGCGCAATCTGCTAAAGTTCTCTCTGATGTGAGTCAGAAAGAGCAGTCTCCTGCAACAGCCGAGCAGGCTCAGAAAAAATGGAATGAAGCGATCTCCGCGTTAAACAAAGTTCCGCAAAATACTTTTGCGTCAAAACAAATCAGCGATCGAACTCAGTCTTATACTGCAAGTCGAGATCAACTTAATTCCATCATTGCAAGCGGTATTATTCAGCAGAATAGTCAACCTGCGCCTGCGCCTATGCCCGTCGTTTCATCCGGATCAAGTGAGCCTGCCTCTTACTATGAGCCACCGACTCAAGCAGCTTATACTGCTCCTGCTGCCCCTCAAGCTCCTGCCCCTCAAGCTCCTGCCCCTCAAGCTCCTGCTGCTGCTGAAGAACGCCCGATCACAATCGATCTTGGAGAAGATCCATTCACAAAGACTCAGCCCTAACTTTACGATCAACGCGCTGCTATGAGAATTGCAGATCGCTGCGGTGTCTCGACCCAATTATTTTTGAGCCAAATTTCTCAGATTACCCCCGTGACATCCCTCATAGCAGATGGCTCAACGTTCATCTTACTTAGGAGCATAATCTTATGCGATCGACATTGAAATGGATTTCAGGAACATCTGCTGTATTTCTTCTCACAACTTTGAGCTTTAGCCGCCCAGCTCAAGCTAATGAGACAACTTTTACCTGTAGCACCAGTCAAGGAACCCCCACAACGGTTGCACAAACTTCAGAAGATGAAGTCCCCATCATTCGGTTTAACTCCAGCTATTTCAATGATAGAGGTTGGAGCCCAGAACGTCGTTGCCAAGAAGTTTCTGCCCGTTTTCAGCGCTTTCATCAAGCGAAGCAACTCCGGTACATCACTGTCGGGACAATGAATCGGCAACGAATTGTCTGTGTTGCTGAGAGCAAAACCAGTGGATGCTTGAAAGATGGATTGCTGTTTACGCTCAAACCGACGAGCAATGCAAATGCGACATTGAGGCAGCTTTTTGGCATTAAAGACCAAGCTGCTGGTCCTTTGAGCGAATCGCGGGGTCGAGCTTACATTGACATCAATGAATTGCTCTCAAGACGCTCTAACGCCGCCCCTCGTAACGCAACACCTAAAAAATCTGTTTGGTAATCAACTCTGAAGCTGGACAGGGATGTTTTCATCCTTGTCCCTTTCATTTGGTGAACTCGAATGTTGTTTCTTGTCCGATTTCTGACTCTATTTTTGCTCACATTTGTGATCGTTCAATCAAGAGCCATTGATGCTGCTGTAGCAAGTAATTCTGGCGAAGAAACCACAATCAATGTTGCTGCACTGAAAACTTACAGTCGCCAGATTAGTGTCAAAGTTATTGCTGGAGACACAAGTGGTTCTGGTGTGTTGATTCAGCGTCAGGGACATCTGTACAGTGTGATCACGAATGCTCATGTTTTACAGTCTGCTTCTTATCAGGTGCAGACTGTAGATGGGCAGATTTATTCTGCAACTCGACTTGCCGCAAATGTTCAAGATAATGATCTTGCAGTCTTGCAATTTCAAGCAGCAAGATCTTATATTGTCGCAACACTTGCACCGGATTTAGAAGTGCAGGAAGGAGATCTGGTCATTGCTGTTGGCTTTCCTTTTAATCGTCGCCATACCGACGCGACTGGATTCAAGTTTACTCAGGGTCAAATTTCTTTGCTGCTGAATACTCCCTTACAGGGGGGATATCAATTGGGGTACACAAATGCGATCGAAAAGGGAATGAGTGGCGGTGCTGTTCTCAATGAGCGCGGCTATTTAATCGGGGTAAATGGGGTTCATGCTCGCCCGATACTGGGCGGCAGTCGAAATTATCAAGATGGCAGTCAACCTTGTCTACCGATTCAGCGTCTTGTGTTTCGTTCAAGTTGGGCACTGCCTGCGGATACGATTTTCTCTGTTTTTGGCAGCTTACTCGCATTACAGATTGCCCCTCCGCTATTTGTTGATCCAGCAGACAAGCAGTTTGATGTTTCCTGGCATCGGCTCCAAATGCAGCAGAATGCAGCGATCGCAAAACAGTGCCAGGATATGTAAGAACTCTGGCTTTGATGCTGATTTGAGAGATCCATCAAGACGGACGCAAGAAATGTTCTTTCTTACGTCCGATCTTAAACTGCTCTAGAGCGCGACTGCGTTCGGGCGGATTGCAACGTTCCAGTTGGGTCCACTGTTGAGGATGAACTCTTGGCTGGTTGGGGTTTTGCCATCCATTAACCAGATCGCGGTTTCACCTGTGGCATTGTTGCGCCAAATCAGATCGGATTTGCCGTCACCACTGGTATCCCGCACACCATTGATGATCCAGTTTTGATTCGCGACTGGCGTGATGAAGCCTGCATCTGCGATCGCAGCGCCGTCGATCAGCCAAACTGCATTTTCACCTGTTGTGATATTGCGCCAGACGATATCTGCCTTGCCATCGCCACTGGTGTCACAGACATCGGCAATCCGCCAACCGGCTGGGGTCTGAGTCAGGAATTGCTGACTGGTTGAGGTCACACCATCGATCAGCCAAATCGCGGTTTGATTCGTGACATCATTGCGCCAGATGAGATCTGCCTTGCCGTCACCGCTTGTATCCCGCGCTGCGATGATTCTCCAATTTTGGTCGGGAATCCGAGTCAAGAAGCCCCCGGATGTCCGAGTACTACCATCCATCAGCCAAATTGCATTCTCTCCGGTGCGAGTATTGCGCCAGACCAGATCTGCTTTGCCGTCGTTGTTAAAGTCTGCTGTATCTGCAAGCTGCCAGCCTGATTCAACGTTCAAGACCAAATTGGTACTAATGACATTGGTGCCATTCATCAGCCAAACAGCGGTTTGTCCGGTTGCTGCATTGATCCAGAAGATATCAGCGGCTCCATCATTGTTAAAATCGCGAGAGGCGGCAACTTGCCAGTTCTGATCGGCAACTGGCGTGATAAAGGTTGCGGTCGCGATTTCTGTTCCATCCATGAGCCAGATTGCGTTCTGCCCGGTTGCGGTATTGCGCCACAGTAGATCGGTTTTGCCATCGGCATTGTAGTCACGGGTGGCAGCAATGCGCCAGTTAGGTCCGGTCGTGGCGGTAAAGGCAGTTTCTGTCACCTCGGTTCCGTCAAGCAGCCAGATCGCATCTTGGGTTGTGACGGTGTTGCGCCAGGGAAGATCAACTTTGTTATCGCCGTTAAAGTCTGGCAGGGCACAGCCATCATCGCTCATCCGAGTCAGTTTCACATCCAGTTGTGAATTTTGGGGACTGAGCGAGGCGCTGGTGGGATTGCCGAGATTGATTTCGATATTTTTCTCGCCGATCGTTGGAGAATTGTTCAAACCAGTGAGGGTAACACTGCCTGTAGTTTGTCCCGCTGCGATCGTAATGAAGCTATTCGACAGTTGATAGTCGGTTCCTTGGACTGCATTACCGCCGAGAGTCACGGGGACTGTAACGGTTTGAGTCGAAGCGACATCTAGGGTTGCTGTGACATTAAAGCTGCCATTGGGTTTGATCACCCGAGTGCCGCCGTTGAAATCGACGAGCGGAATGTAAGGACCATCAAAGGTGTTGATGGCGAGATTATTGACCTCGTGGAAGTTAGTGACCGAACCCGTTGAAGCCGCAAATCCAAACTTGAAGGTGGAAGGAAGTGCGCCATTACGATCGCTCTGCGTGATGTTGAAGTCGTTGATCAACTCCTCATTCGCTTCGAGTGTGCCGTTACCATTGACATCGAAGGAGACGCTGAGATTGCCGTTGGGACTGAGATCGATGCCGACTCGGCGACGGGCTTCAGACCGAACAGAGGTGTCTACATCGATCGTATTGGTTCCCGACAGTTTGGCATTAGTGAGGAATTGGTAGTTGAGGGATTCTTTGCCGCGAACTGCGATCGTTTGGGGAGAGAAGCCTGTCCCACCTGCACCGAAGCCATTGACAGAGAAATTGCCAAATTCATCAAAGCCGATACCGAGATAGCCACCTTTGATACCCGGAGCGGCTGGAGTGCGCGTTGAATCCGAAGAATATCCTAAGCTGCCTCCCACTGCGCCCGCAGTGGTCGGTTCTGCGGCTCCGTCGATCAAGAAGAAACTAATCCCATCGGCTCCATCTCCGCCATAGGCGTAGAGATCAAACTGAACGGAGAGTCCGCTTGCAGAATTGATCGGTTGGTCGTAGATGACAAATGAACCTTGAGCCTGAGAATTGTTTGTAAGGCGGAGTGCGCCACTGCCTGCGGTATCCGTTCCACCACCTGGTAACCCTCCAGTCGGGGCAGAAGAATTACTGCGAGCCGTCAAGATGGGAGGAAGTGCGCCATCCTGGCTGGTTCCAAAAAGCCAATTGAATTGGCTGACATCTGCATTTGCAAATGATTCGGTTAAGATGCTTTGTCCTGGCATGAGCTACTCAGAGAAAAATTTTATCTATATGTTTGATTACCACTCTTAGTGTCTTTTTCTCTACCGGGTTCCGTAGATTTAAGGTTGAATTTTCATACAAGTGGTACGGGTACGGAGTTTGCTTTACGGTTACTTCATACTGATGAAGAAATTTTGAGACGGTTGGTTTACAATTCTTTAAGCGATTTTAGACGGTCATTTTACAGCGATCGCAGACCCATTCCTCAGTTTCTCTAAGTTGATCAGTATAAATTTTGCGGATTTTCCAAATTGCTGAGTTAGATTTGCAACATTCAAGATTTAAAGTGTGAAAATTAGATTCACTTTGTGATCAATTTGGCGAATTAACTTGTTTAAACGATTGAGATTTTTGATGGTTTGATATTGAGAAATTCAACCTGAATTCATGCTTAAATTCAGGTTAGTCCAGCGGTCATTGCCGTCTGGACTGCTTCAATGCTGACGGTTTGATAAATCGTTTTGAGCGTTTCCATCGCTGCCTGATTTGCCGCAGGTTCAACCTTTGCAGGAATCGTTCCCAGGACATCTAGGACGGTTTCACTGCTTGGAGGAGGCGTAATCACGATTAAAGACGGCTCAAGTTGTTCGTCATAAGACCAGAGTTGATCAGGGTTGAGGGGCGTTGAGGGGCGAGCGACAGTCGTTTCAGTTTGACTCGCCTCACTGCCAGAACTGCGAATTTGCCGCAGAGCGCTGATGATTTCTTGTTTGCTGCGTCCGCGCAGTTGGAAAAGGACAAAGGGATCGTCACTAAAGCGATCTCCTAGCAGATAGTAGACAGCACCAATATGTTTGCAGGGATTTGCTGGATCGGGGCAGGAGCAACGGCTGTGAATGTCAAATTTATTGAAGGGGAAGAGGCTTAACCCGTTTGCCGTAAAGACATCCTGGATAGTTTGCGGCATTTCTCCAGCTAGGAGCTTTGCCGAGAAAATTGCTCGTTCTGCCATCGATTCGATAATGTAGCTCCACTGTTCGTCAGTGAACTGATCGAGTGAGAACGAGACTTCGTAAGGTTCGGGTGCAGTGCCTTGAACCATCGCTTTGACTTTTGCACCGATAAAGTCGAGACTCAGGACATTGCCTTGACGGGCATAGTTTCTAGCGCGGGCAAGTCGCTGGGTGAATCCGATGCGTTCTAAAACTTCGATCCACTGCTCTGTCCACCATTCGCGATTGGGTTGCGTGTAAGTCTCGGTCATGTTCTATTCCTCAATCACAGCCGTTCGATCGAGTAAAAGTAAATCTCTTAGCTGATCGGTATTTAATTCAGTGAGCCAGTTCTCACCTGTGCCGACGACTTGTTCTGCTAGGGCTTTTTTCGATTCGATCATGTCGTGAATCCGCTCCTCTAACGTGCCAGTGCAGACGAATTTGTGAACCTGGACATTGCGGGTTTGACCAATGCGGAAGACGCGATCGGTGGCTTGATTTTCGACGGCTGGATTCCACCAGCGATCGTAGTGAAACACATGATTGGCGCGAGTGAGATTCAACCCGACTCCACCTGCTTTGAGCGAGAGGATAAAGATTCGGGGAGCTTGGGGATCGTTTTGGAAGCGATCGATCATTTCTTCTCGTTGCTTCTTGGGAGTACTGCCGTATAGGAACAAGGTTTCTCGTCCGAGTTGCTTTTCGAGATGCGGTTTGAGCAGTTTGCCCCACTCTGCAAATTGAGTAAAAATCAAAGCACGATCGCCTTCTGAAACCGCTTCTTCGAGCATTTCTTCAAGGCGTTGGAGCTTAACGGATCGATTCGATTCTGCCAGTTCTTCTCGGTTAAACAATGCAGGATGATTGCAAATCTGTTTGAGCTTTGTCAGCAGGGCGAGAATGATGCCTTTTCGCTGAATGCCTTCTGATGCTTCAATTTCAGCAAGAGAGCGATCGACCGTTGCTTGGTACAAAGCCGCTTGCTCAGTAGAGAGTCCGCAGTAGACTGCCATTTCTTGCTTTTCCGGCAAGTCTTGAATGATCGTTTTATCCGTTTTGAGCCGACGCAGAATAAAGGGCTGTGTCAGCGATCGCAACGTTTGCATCGAAGTCGTATCGCCGTATCGCTCGATCGGAATTGCGAAGCGACGCTGGAAAAAATTCTTCTGTCCCAGGTAGCCAGGATTGAGAAAATCGAGAATAGACCACAATTCAGTTAAGCGATTCTCGACGGGTGTCCCTGTGAGGGCAATGCGAAACTCTGCTTCGAGTTCTCGCACCGCTTGCGATTGTTTTGATTCAGCATTTTTAATATTTTGGGCTTCATCCAGCGCGATCCCTTGCCAACTGACTGCCGTTAAGGTTTTGACATCGCGTTGCACCAGGGGGTAGCTCGTCAGCACTAAATCACAGCTTGCGATCGCGCTTTGAAATGCTTTCCCTTGCGATCGTTTGTCACCATGATGAACTAGGACTTTCAAGCTCGGCGTAAACTTCTTAATTTCGCGTTCCCAGTTGCCTAGCACAGAGGTCGGGCAAATCAGGAGTGCTGGTTTTTCCAGGAGCTTCTGCTCTTTTAAGTAGATGAGAAATGCTAGAAACTGCGGCGATTTTCCCAGTCCCATATCGTCTGCTAAACAAGCGCCTAAGCCCCATTTTTCCAAAAATCTCAGCCATGAAACCCCCCGTTTTTGGTAAGGTCGCAATTCACCGTTGAAGCTTTTAGGCGTTTCGATTTCTTCTGGGGTTCCGGTTCCGGTGAGAGTCGTGACTAGCTCTTGCAATGCACCAGATGCTTCAAACGTAACAACAGGAAGTTTCTCGATCGTTTGGGTATCTCCGGTACTAATACGCAAAGCATCTTCGAGTGAGAGGGTTGTCTGATCCTTTCGAGCCGCAAAGAAAGACTGAGCAGACTTGATATCTGACGCTCTGAGTTCGACCCACTCGCCGTTAATTTCGACTAGAGGTGAATTTTGTGCCACTAAGCGATCGAATTCTTTTTTCGTTAAGCTCTGCCCGCCGATCGAGAGTTCCCATTCAAAATTGAGTAAGCCTTGCAACCCGAGCTTCCCTTTCTTCTGTTTCGTCGGAGTAGAGGCTTTAATTCTTAGACCCAAGCGATTTGCCAGTCCACCACGATTTGCCAAACTCTCCGGCAGAATTACCCCCACTCCACTATCCTGCAAACGCCAGACCGTATTCATAATGAACTCGTAGGCTTGCTTCGGATCGAGTTGAAACGCTTGCGGGCGAGCTTCTTGCAAGCTCGGTTCGATCACCGGATAGAGGCGAGAAGCCAAACCTAGCCCCATTAATAACGTCTCTTGAGGTCGATCGATCACCCGTCCTTGATGAGGCAACTGCTCCACAGGATTTCGCCAAATCGTTTGAGCATTGACGACAAACTCTGGATCATCGATCGCTTGGAGCAAGTATTCAATCACCCAACTCTGATACGCCTCAACGGGTGGAATCAGCTTGAGACAGACGCGAAACTGTTCTTGATCTTTTTGTAATGGAGCCTTCCAGATTTCTAGCGCATCCGATAGCGTTGTCAAATCTGTTTCATTTAGCGTTGCAGCCTTTGTGCTTAAGCCTTGAATCCAAGTTTGTAGAATCGACGGAGTGCGAGGCACGCTCACCGATTTCCGCACTTGTGCATCGATCAAATGATTGAGAAAATCGCGCAGCAGGTCTTGCGGCTCGATCGGCAGATCCACCGCAAACTCGTCTCCAGACTGATACAACCGACAAACAGATGGCATCTTGCGGACAAAATGCCGCAACCTCATCTGATCCGTCGAGCTATCGAGCAAGACCTCCCAACGATCGAGATCTGGAAGAAACTTCGATCGAGCTAACAAATCCAAAGCCCATCTTGCCGTATGCGACCAAAACCGCAAATCTCCGCCCAAAAAAGACTCCTCTGCGAGCATTCCGAGCGGCACAGAATTGAGCAATGCAAACGTCTGAGCAGAGTCCAACCACAGTCCTTCCACCTTCCACGGACTGATCACCCACTCAGACACCGGAGCCGCCGAAAGTTGAGGCACATTCCCTTCAGTCGGCAGTGCTATCAGTCGAGCTTGCCAATTTTTTAGGACAGTCACCGACTTGCGCCCCCGCTTCGGAGCCTCTTCCAAGCCAGAAACCTTTAACGGCAAGGGTGCAAGAAATGCAAGTAACTCCGATTGATCCATTGCATAAGGATGAACCGGAACCCCCGCTTCCCCAGAGCTTTCCTCCAACCGTCGCCAAGTTTCGCCCCACAGAAAAAAACCACTCTGTGACCCCTGAGAAACCCAACTACCGTGTAAAACTGCCATGCCTATCTATATGAATAAAAGCAAACGATACTGACTTAATTTTTAGATCTTCCAAGACCCTCGGGTCGATTCTGTAAAAACTTAATTTTTGCGATCGCAATTTTCCATACGTGAAATCAATAAGCTTGATGATTTCTTAAGCAATTTGACAAGTTGTTAACATCCGCTGACTGTACAAGTTGCTTAATTCATTCTAACGCGATCGCAAAACCCTCGTTGCCATCGATTTCGCTGACCCTCCTTGGTTTGCACTCAAAATAAAAAAGCAGATCCGCGATTTTTTCACAGTCTAAATTATAAAAACCTTAACTATAGATCAAATAGGAAAACCTGCGGCAATTCTTTTCAAGTCGAGCAGAAACCCAGCAAAATTTTCGAGTATTTACAAATAAAAAAAGCAGCAAAAGTATATCAGTGTTAGGATTGCAAGAACACTAAAAAAGAGAAGAAAGGACAATACACTTCATGCAAGAGTTCGAGAAGTCAATATCCTTTGATGGTAGGGATATTCGACTCAAAGTAGGCTTGTTAGCACCCCAAGCTGGAGGTTCAGTTTTAATCGAATCTGGAGACACGGCAGTCCTCGTTACTGCGACCCGTGCGAGTGCCAGAGAAGGAATCGATTTTCTCCCGCTGTTAGTTGATTACGAGGAGCGCCTGTATGCAGCCGGACGAATTCCCGGTGGCTTCCTCCGACGAGAAGGACGACCCGCTGAAAAAGCAGTTTTGACGAGTCGTTTAATCGATCGCCCTTTGCGCCCCTTATTTCCTTCCTGGTTACGAGACGATATTCAAGTCGTCGCCACCACGATGTCGATGGATGAGCGAGTCCCTCCGGACGTTTTAGCGGTCACAGGTGCGTCGATCGCGGTTCTCCTCGCCAAAATCCCATTCAATGGTCCAATGGCTGCGGTTCGAGTCGGTCTTGTCGGTGACGATTTTATTATCAACCCCACTTATAAAGAAGTGGAAACAGGCGATTTGGATCTCGTTGTGGCGGGATCTCCCGAAGGCGTAATCATGGTGGAAGCAGGTGCAAATCAACTGCCCGAAGCCGACATGATTGAAGCGATCGACTTTGGTTACGAAGCAGTCCGCGATTTGATTCAGGCACAGCGCGACTTGCTCACAGAATTAGGCATCGAACTGGTGCAAGAACAAGCGCCTGTGATCGATCCGACCTTAGAGAATTTTATTCGAGAGCGCGTGACGGCTCCTGTGAAAGAAATTCTTGGACGGTTCGAGAAAGACAAACCGACGCGCGATGCAGCGCTCGATGAAGTCAAAGCTTCCGTCCTCAGCACGATCGCAGAATTGCCTGAAGAAGACGCGGTTAAGGTTGCAGCAGCAGCAGATGCAAAAGCGCTGAGCAATACATTTAAGGATGTAACGAAAACGCTGATGCGTCGTCAAGTCGTCGAAGACAATGTGCGCGTCGATGGTCGTAAACTCGATGAAATTCGCCCCATCTCTTGCCGAGTCGGGGTTTTACCTCAACGGGTGCATGGCAGTGGCGTATTTAATCGCGGCTTGACTCAAGTTTTATCGATCGCGACTTTAGGCAGTCCCGGCGACGAGCAAGAAATGGATGACTTGCATCCCGACAGCGAGAAACGCTACCTACACCATTACAATTTCCCGCCTTTTTCGGTTGGAGAAACGCGCCCGATGCGCTCTCCCGGTCGGCGTGAAGTCGGTCACGGAGCCTTAGCAGAGCGTGCTTTAGTTCCAGTTTTACCTCCGAAAGAAACATTTCCTTATGTGATTCGGGTTGTTTCAGAAGTCTTGTCCTCAAATGGTTCGACCTCAATGGGTTCCGTTTCGGGTTCGACTTTAGCCTTGATGCACGCAGGCGTTCCTATCTTGAAACCTGTCAGCGGTGCGGCAATGGGACTGATCAAGGAAGGCGAAGAAATTCGCATTCTCACCGATATCCAGGGGATTGAAGATTTCCTCGGCGATATGGATTTTAAAGTGGCGGGAACCGATACCGGAATTACGGCATTGCAACTCGACATGAAGATCGCTGGCTTGCCGATGGAAGTGATTGCTTCGGCGATTCACCAAGCGAAACCTGCTCGATTGCACATTCTTAGCAAGATGCTAGAAGCGATCGACGAGCCGCGTGCCGAATTGTCTCCTTATGCGCCTCGCCTGCTCACGATCAAGATCGATCAAGATCAGATCGGGATGATTATCGGGCCCGGCGGGAAGACGATCAAAGGCATTACCGAAGAAACGGGAGCCAAGATTGATATTGCTGAAGATGGAACCGTAACGATTAGCGCGATCGAAGGCGAGAAAGCGAAACGGGCGAAAGCGATTATCCAAGGCATGACTCGCAAGCTGAGTGCGGGCGATATTTATGCTGGGAAAGTGACGCGGATTATTCCGATCGGTGCGTTTGTTGAATTCCTTCCGGGTAAAGAAGGGATGATTCACATCTCGCAGCTTGCAGATCATCGGGTCGGCAAAGTTGAAGATGAAGTCGCACTTGGAGACGAAGTGATTGTGAAGATTCGGGAAATTGATAACCGAGGACGAGTGAATCTGACTCGCTTAGGCATTCACCCCGATGAAGCAACTGCGGCACGAGAAGCGGCAGCAGCGAAGTAGACTCACTTCGAGCCGATAAATAAAACCGCGATCGTTCTTGAAGTAGAGCGATCGCGGTTTTGTTTTGGGTGAATGAATGCAGGTTTGTTCTTAATGAACGCAGGTTTGTTCTTAATGAATGCAGGTTTGTTCTTAATGAACGCAGGTTTGTTCTTAATGAACGCAGATTTGTTCTTAATGAACGCAGATTTGTTCTTAATGAATGCAGATTTGTTCTTAATGAATGCAGGTTTGTTCTTAATGAATGCACCTTGTGAGTTGATGAATGGAACAGTGATCTTGATGAACAGAGGTACGGTTTTGATGCAGACTGATGCCGTGTTAATCAGAGGAGATGGATTCAGGATGGATTCATCTCTTGGCTCGATCGAGCCGCGTTCTTTCTGAATAAACGAGAGAGAAAAATTAGAAAACAGATTGAATTGATAAATGAAAAAACTCTGACACTTTATGGAAATTGACGATCGCAGGTGTAAAACAGATCAGAAGCCTCTGAGTGATCCTGAGTTCTTATGCCCGAACCTACTCCCGAAAAGTCGCTCTCTGAAAAAATTACGGATGCCCTGACAAAGTTTCTCGTCGTGGGAAGCGGGGGATATGCGATGTATTCTTTGTTTGATCAAGAGATTCCGAAGGCGCTGATTGCAGCAGCAGTATCGGTCGGAACAGCACTGACGACTAGCTTTGGGGAGGGGCTGATGAAGGTGCTGAAAGAAAGCATGAGTCAGCGAGGGGAAAAATCGGGCAAAGCGATCGACAGAGGCATTACAAACGCTGAAAAATCGGCAACTCAGCTTAAAGAGCGGATTTTTAGTCCCAAGAAGAGCTATCTGAATGCGCTGAAAACGCAATGCACAATGATGGAATCGGAGGGAGAATCAGTCCTCTCTGGTGGAATTCCGCTTAAAGATGTGTATGTGCCGCTGCAAGTTGTTTCGTCACAGACTCAAGGCATGTCGCGTGCGCCTCAGCAAATTTGGGCATTTCTGCCAGGGTTGCAAAGTCGAGAAGTTCAGCATCGACGAATTGCGATCGCAGCCGGAGCCGGATCGGGGAAGACGACGTTATTGCGATATCTCACGTTGTGTTATGTCACAGAGGTGTATCAACAGCATCAGGTTCGCGAGTTTATTCCTGTGCTGCTGAGGTTTCGCGATATCTTTGCAGAGATTCCACCGGAAGGAACGATCGCGCTACCGGAGTTGATTTTAAAGTCTTTGGCAAAGCAACCAGAGGGAGAAGATCTAAAGACTTCTCGGCTGTGGTTTGAGGAGCAACTAAAGCAGGGTCGATGTTTGGTGATGTTTGACGGGCTGGATGAAGTGCCCAAAAGTCAGCGACATCGGATTAAAAAGTGGGTCGATTATCAGATGAAACGCTATGGCAAGACGAGATTTATCCTCACGTCTCGTCCGGCGGGATTGGAGCTAGAAGACGAAGTGGGCAATCTCGCACAGATTGAGGTCGATACGTCGTTAGAGGTTTTGCCGTTTAATCCCGATGACATCGATCGATTTGTGCAGCAGTGGTATCGTGCGTTGATTGCGCCAATGTGGAAGAGAGCGCTAGAAGACAGTTCACGCAAGCCTGTAGCAGAGCGATTAGACCCGGAAGCCGTCGAAGCTGAGATTGGACGATCGGTAAAAAAGAGTGCTGATAGTCTAACGCGACAGATTTTTGCGAGTTCGGCTCTGACGGGACTGGCTCGAACTCCCTTGTTAGTCAAGCTCATCGCGATTACGCACGATGAGAATATCGAACTGCCGAAGCGTCGAGTCTCGCTGTATAAGGACATTTGTGATGTCTTGTTGCGGAAACGGGCAACGAAGTTTAGCGATCGACGAACACCGTTAGAGCTAGAGGATAAACTCGCTTTGCTGCAAGTGTTGGCGTGGAATCTGATGCAGCAAGAGGTGAATACGTTTTGTATGTCGCAGGGGACGCAGTGGATTCAGGAGCGGTTTCGGCAGGCTTGTGCAGATGAGGCGATTAAGCCGAAACAGTTTTTGATCGAACTGATCGAGATTGCAGGGCTGATTGTGGAGCAAGAACACGATACGTATGAGTTTTCACATCAAACCTTTCAGGAGTATTTTGCAGCGCTTTATCTCAAGGCACAGGGACAGGAATCGTTGCTAGTCGAGAAAGTGACGAACGATCGCTGGTTAGAAGTGTGTTGTTTTTCGGCATCAATGGGTCAGACGACGAGGATTGTGAATGCGGCTTTGGATGCGTTGCCGACAGCACCGGAAAAGAACAAACCACATTTGCTCAAACTGATGACACGATGCCGAAATGAAGGTGTGCCGATGAATTCTGAAACGAGTCAACGGCTCGATCGTGCATTAGAGCAGGCAGCGCAGGATGGCAACATTGCAGCAGAGATTCGACTTCAGCAACGATTTGAGCTTCAGAGTACGTTGCTCATTGGTCAAGCGGAGGTCTGCACAGAGTATATTACTTGGGGGGAATATCAACTGTTCTTAACGGCACAGGAAACGAAGCAGTACCATTCTCAAGCAAAACAGATCGACATCTCGATCGATCAACTCAATGAACCTGTGAAAGGCATTTCCTGGCAAGATGCTCAGTGGTTTTGTAATTGGATGTCTTCTCTGCCTTCACTTCAGAGTCCCACGCAAGCCTATGACTATCGCTTGCCTACTTCGGCAGAGCTTGACTCGATCGCAAGTTTAACGATCGAGGGATTGATCCCGTTTATCGATCGCTCAGATGCGCCCGGAAATTCGCTCAAAATTGTGCGATCGACATTACCAGATCGCTATACAGATTTACACAACTACTTAGCAAATGGTCGCTGGAAAGATGCCGACCAAGAGACTTATCAAGTAATGCTCAAAGTTGCAAACCGAACTGAGCAGAGATATTTGGATGTGGAGGATATTCAGAAGTTTCCTTGTGAGGATTTACAAATCATCGATCGACTTTGGGTGAAGTTCAGTCTCGGTCACTTTGGCTTCAGTGTGCAGAAACAGATTTATGTCGAGACGGGAAATCCTTTAGATGGGCGATATCATGAAGAAACCTACAAGCGGTTTGGCGATCGCGTTGGTTGGCGTATGAAAGAAGAATGGATATCGTACTCTGACGTAACTTTTGATACCTCTTCTCCAATGGGACACTTACCCTGGAGTTTTGAAGGTCAGTTGTGGATGTGGAAAGTGTGGGAAGGGGGTCTCTCTTCTCTCGCGCAGAGACTTGTGAACTGTAGCACGAGCCAGTCCTAGACTTTTATTTCCTTTTGTAACGACGCTACTTTCTACGACATAATCAGCGTTTCCCGAATCCTTTACCTGGCACCGATCCTTTTTCTCCTTCTGGGATATATCGATTCGCCTGTATAAACCTCTCTGCGATCTGCTGAACCTCTTCCCGCTCCTGGACTTTCGCATCCTCCCAGAGATCCTGCTGTCCCGGTGAAGGCTTTCGCCTTCCCTTTCGTATTCGGAACGGCTCTAGAAGTTTGCTCCCCCAGTGACTCCGCCGCTCCGGTTTCGGCTTCGCCCGATACTTCTGACAAAACTTGCGATACCTCGCCGCACACTCATCCAGCAAGTAGCATCTTGAAGCAAGCCCAATTTACCAGCAATTTCAAATTCAAATATCGACTCTATAGCAATCCAGTTTGAGAAGATTCGGGAATGCCCCCAAACCCCCAATTTCTGGGAGCTAAGAATCTTATTCCCCCAAATTTGGGGGTTAGGGGGCACGACCAACCTTGTCATTTACGACGAATTTAGGATGGCTCTTGTTTGAATTTGGAATTGCTGCCAATTTACAGAAGACACTGAAGAGGAGACGGAATGATGCGATATGCGGTTGTGATCGAAAAAGCCCCAGAAAACTACTCAGCTTATGTACCAGATTTGCCTGGATGTGTCGCGACCGGAGCGACGGTTAGAGAAGTAGAACAGCAAATCCAAGAAGCGAACAGCTTTGCTGCGCCGAAGGCAGTGTGTTTCATTTAGAAGGAATGCAGCAAGAAGGACTACCGATTCCTGAACCGACGACACTCTGCGAATATGTAGAAGCGTGAGAAAGCGAAAACCCTGTGCGGCGAAGCGATCGTCTTTCTGAATCAAAGGATTGTACGATCGTATAATGGGAGCTATGGATTTGATGTACTCTACGGGCTGGAGTACCTTAAAAGTATGGCTAGTCGATCAGCATGGAGTCTTCCCTATGCCTCAAGCTTTAAAAGCAATTTACCGTAATGGCGCGTTTATCCTTCAAACGGCTTTTGAATTGCCAGAAGGAACTGAGGTTGAATTGTTAGTTCAGTCTCCTCAGATTGTGTCACCGCCGATTTCTGATGTAGAAACTAAACGGCAGTTTTTGAAATCACTAACTGAGAAAATGCAGCGTAACCCAATCCCATTTGATGCGCCTCAGTTCACACGGGAAATGCTGCATGAACGCCGTTGACACGAACATTTTGATCTATGTTAATGATCCTCGTGATCCAGTCAAGCAAGAAGTAGCAATCTCTCTGGTATCTAATTTGGTGGAAGGTGTGTTGTTGTGGCAAGTTGCCTGCGAGTATTTGGCAGCTAGTCGCAAACTAGAATCACTGGGGTATGACAGAGCGCAAGCCTATCGGTACATTTGTGACTTGCAGCAGGTCTGGTATGCCGCACTTCCAACCTGGAGCGTTATTGATCGTGCAGAAAATCTGATGAGACGTTTCAGCCTATCTCATTGGGATTCAATGATCATTGCTGCTTGTTTAGAAGTGAACGTTCAAACGCTATATACAGAAGATTTCGGATACTCAGGTATTGATGGGCTGGGAATTGTTAATCCGTTTAAAGCTTTATAACCCGGTTGGAACGGGTTGATGCGAGATGTACCTGAAAGACTATCAGCCCGTAAACCCCTGGAAAGCGATCGTCATCTTCACTGAGAAGCGCTTCGACCCCGGACTGCCACATCATTACTCAGAATATGAAAACAACCCCAGACTGTAACGAATCTATCTGAACAAGTTGCCGTCAGAGTTAGGCGATCGTTCATTAGGACTAGGAATTTTACAACTGCTTGGAACGAGTCAAAAACAGGCTCCAGCGAAGGGAAGGGCACTCATCGATCGAACTCGACAAGAACTGACAGATGCGACAACCCAACGAAATCTCATAGAATTGATTGAAACGGTCTTCGTATACAAATTTCCAAAGTTGAATTTTCAGGAGATAGGCGAGATGTTAGGACTTGGAGATCTAAAGCAAACTCGTGCATATCAGGAAGCACAAGAAGAAAAGCAAAATCAATTGCTCGAAATTACAGTTCCTTTGCTTCTGAATAAGGGAATGACGGTTGAGGAAATCGCCCAGCACTACAAATTGTCGATCGAAACAATTCAACGATTCACCCCTCAAAATTAGAAGTGGCGCGGATGTTAGAACTGGACAACCTTAAACAAACTCGTATGTATCAATCAAAAACAGATTTAGGTCGAGATGGGAAATCTGTTAGATAAGTGCTTTGCTTAACGTTAAAGGAATTGTGTTGACGATCGCCAAGCATGAAAGTTCGTGAAGTGATTAAACTGATAGAAAAAGATGGCTGGTATTTGGCGAGAACAAGAGGCAGTCACCGACAGTTTAAGCACCCTGTAAAATCAGGTCTAGTGACAGTTCCAGGAAAGCCTTCAGATGACCTGGCACCAGGAACTTTGAATAGCATCTTCAAGCAAGCCCAGTTTACAGAAGACACTGAAGAGGAGACGGAATGATGCGGTATGCAGTTGTGATCGAAAAAGCATCGGGAAACTACTCAGCTTATGTGCCAGATTTGCCCGGATGTGTCGCGACCGGAGCGACGGTTGGAGAAGTAGAACAGCAAATCCAAGAAGCGATCGTGTTTCATCTAGAAGGAATGCAGCAAGAAGGACTACCGATTCCTGAACCGACGACACTCTGCGAATATGTAGAAGCGTGAAAAAGCGAAAACCCTGTGCGGCGAAGCGATCGTCTTTCTGAATCAAAGAATTGTACGATCGTATAATGAGCGATGGATTTAATGTAATCTCCGGGCTGGCGTACCATGACCTTAAGAGAACAGATTAATGCAGAACTCGATCGATTGAGTGAGCAAGAACTAGATAACCTTTATTAAGCGATTGCCTGAAGGGTATCAAATGATCGTTGGAGAGCGTGGACAGAAACTTTCGGGGGGACAACGGCAGAGATTAGCGATCGCCAGAGCCGTGATCAAAAACTCACCGATTCTGATTCTCGATGAAGCGACTTCCGCCGTGGATAACGAGACAGAAGCAGCAATTCAGCAATCTTTGGCACGGATGACAAAAAATCGGACGACGATCGCGATCGCGCATCGACTTTCAACCATGTTCAAGGTTCCACCTGAGTTGGGGCAGGAATTTCGGCGCGAGATTGACTGGAGAGAAGGCTTGAATTTGTCGATCGATGACCGATGCTACGATCGCAATGTAGAATACAATGCTGCACCTTATGAGCATCCGATTCAGATGGGGTTTCGCAAAAAGTTCGGCATGAATCCCAAAGATTAGGGACTTGCGATCAAATAACATCCCGCCGCTTCGATTGGGTTCCGCCCACGCCTAAACGGCGGGCTATTGTCTCAACTCCACTGAAGTGGACTCAGCCTTGCTCGACTGATGCAGCCCGGTTTAGCGGGGTTGGTTCGATTAGCCCGCCGCAGATCGTGCGGGTGAACAAGCAACGTAGCAAGTCGATACGTTTGGGACTTTATTTGTGAGCAAACCCTTTATCAGATGCAGTGTAAGCAATCGAGGAAATTTTGCTGAAATCGATCTACCCTTAATCAGGTGTTTAAGCGTTGCACAAATGCCTGATGCTCGGCAGAACTTAAGCCCTGCTGTAACGTTGCAAGAACGGCTTGCATATCGCTTGATAGCATGGCGTTGACTGCTAGCCATAGTCCCGGAAAGGTTTGACTACGGATAATGCCTTGTTCATCAACAAGCAGCAATACATAGTCTCCGTCCTGGAGCTTGAACCAATCGATCGCGCGATCGTACACGCGCCAAACAATGTATTCCTGTACCTGATTACGTCGATAAGCTCGTTTTTTGTCACCGAGGTCGATCGCCACACTACTTGCAGCAATTTCGGCTAAAAGCTCTGGCGCTCCTTCGATGTAGTCATCTTCACTTAACCTAGTTCGACCGCCAGCGGATTCACTGATGAATAATGCTGCATCGGGTTGAGGGGCATTCTCTAAATCGAGGCGCACGGTAGGTTCGATGCCAAGTTCTAAATTGGGTGTGGCAATCTTATAGTTTCCTAACCAAACGATCAGATTGGTATGGGGATCGGCGTGGCTTTTGAAGCGGAGAGCAGCAGGCAAGTAGACAACTCCTTCAATGAGTTCGGCTTTTTTCAGGTTTGGCATGACGTTGTAACGACGCTCGAATTCTGGACGAGTTAAGCGATCGCCATTTTCGAGCGGAGGAATTGCCAACGGTAAGACGGGCTGATTCATAGGACGAGATCGATCGTGCAAATGAAAGATTACTTTCAGTTTAGTGCCTCAGAGATTTTAAGCTCAACTTGTGCGATCGCATCAAAAAACTCCGTCTAGTGTCGAAAATGATTCCGCCGAACGTCAAAAATCGCTTTCTTTTTCCTGGGTGTTGCTTGTCGTCTCTTGAGAGATTCTGATTTAGGTGTGGATGATGAGTGTGCAGGTGTGGGTTTTGGGCTGTCTGGGTGCGATCTCAATGGCGTTGCCTGCGGGAAACGAAAAAATCGGAGCAAGAAGCGGCACAGGTGAAGGAGAGCGTTCTCCCTATCGCACCTCTAAAGCTGTTGAGCCGCACAAGACTTTCGATCCTGATCCGATCGCGGTTCCTGCCAAGAATAGGCAAAATGACTAATCGAAGAAATCCGAGGCGAAAGCGATTTTAACGCTTCCATCTGGACTTCGAGCGGCGGACGATTACTCACCGACAACTGCCAAATCCCGGCGAGAACAGGTTTTACCTCCGTGCCCGCAGGCGCTTGCGCTAAGACTCGTTGCACCTGTTTCACCACACAATCTGCCCTGCCACAAGTCGCATAGGACATCGGATGCCATGCAGTATTTTTGGGAAAGCGATCCCAGGGCTGCATTCGAGAATCGTATCCCAGCCCAACCATTTGATTGCCTTCTGGAAAAAAAACGGCCCCTGACGGTAATCCTGCCTGCTGCACCGGATATATGGCAACATTGAGAAAATCAACCACGCCCTGCATAGCATGAGCCACACTCAAGCGCCAGAGATCCATCTGTAAGACCCTGGCGCGCTGGGAAACAGACCCACGAGTATCGATCGTTGTCGAAGTACGCCCCTGCCACATTGGAACCCTCTCTCTTGGAAACAGCTTATCGACGGCTGAAACATCCTTTGCGTTAATTGAGCCACGATCGAGATAGCGTTTAATCAGTTCTCGTCCTTTATTGTTCAACCCGCGATCGACCAAGGCTCTGCGCGATCCTTCGCCAAAAATCCAGAGATCCTTAACTTTAGTTGCGATCGAGGCTTTTCCTTGACTGCGCGGATAGCGAATGTAGTCAAATAGCACTCCATCTGGCTTGCGTTTGAGAACAGCTTGCAGCATTTGATAGTAGTCCCGTTTTGCAGGCAAGCTATAGGGATCAATGAAAGCTTCAGCCGGATTTAGCCTGCCCAAGTCGGTGCTTAATCCTGGCAATGTATTTGCGCTCAAACTGGTCTGTCCGCGTCCATTTCGCAGCAGTGAGACTTGCTTTGTCGGCTGATTTGCATAGCGATTGCCGAAGTTCATGCTGAACATCCACGCATACACTTTCAAGCCTCTAGCCCGTCCTTTCTGAATAATTTGCGCGAGTAAGTCTGCATTGTTCGGGGACTGCACCATAGACTGCCAAGCGGTAGGATTATCCGAGGCAGGAAGTAACACCATTCCATTGAAGAAGGTTTCGACATAAACTTCGTTGTAGCCGCGATCGACAATGCGATCGAGGACTTCATCGATTCGCCCAGGTCGAGCATCACAAGAATATAACCGCAGCCAGATCCCCTGCGTTTTTAGCCAATTTTGGTTGCGACATTGGCGCAATTGATCGGCTTGCTTTTTCAGAATGTTCTGATATTTTTGCTGGGCTTCTGCTCCACCCGTTAAGGCTGCGCGACGTGCGGCATCTTTTTGCGCGATCGTGTCTGAAGTTTGCTGACAATAGGGCAGAAAATCGGCTTTCGCGACATTGCGCCAAACGCCTTGAGCAAGCAAACTAGTGGTGACGATCGCACAGACGAATCCAAGCTGAAACCGACGGAAAGAACTTACTCTCATAGATGAATCTAGATTCTTCAGGAGCTATTCCAGAGTTTACCTTCTGTTGTTCAAGGTGCAGAACTACCCCGCGCAAGTTTTAAGAATTTCACCGCTGCTATCGGAATTTTCGCTCTGATTCCTGAATTGGCAAGTCATTGATACTCGCTTCTCGTCTCTGCATCAATCCATTTTCAGCAAATTCCCATTGTTCGTTGCCGTAGGAGCGATACCAATGGTTAGAATCGTCATGCCATTCGTATTCAAATTTGACAGAAATCCGATTTTCAGTGAAGCTCCAGAGTTCTTTTTTCAGCCGATAATCCAATTCTTTGTCCCATTTGCGTCTGAGAAATGCGCGAATTTCGTCTCGTCCGGTAAGAAACTCCGATCGATTGCGCCATTGCGAATCTTCGGTATAAGCCAGTGAAACGCGATCGGGATCACGGGTATTCCAGGCATCCTCTGCCGCCTGAATTTTTACTTTTGCGGTTTCTAGCGTGAAGGGTGGTAAAGGGGGTTTCGTTTCCATTGCTCAAGTCCAAAATTTAGCCCTTGAATTCTAGAAGGTTTGCTGTAATTTTCTTAGAATGAAAAGCTTAATTTTTACCCCTGCACGCAATCCCGAAGCGATTTGTCAGTCAATCAGGGGTTGATAGTGGCGAGGAGTATAGACCCAAACGCCTCCTTCAACTCGATCGAATACTCGCGTCTGACTCGAACCAATCAAAATTACGGTTCGCATATCTGCATCGGTTGGCTGTAAATCTGCTAATTTTTTGACCTGCGTCTGCTGTCCTGGTCTACCCAGATTTCGCGCCAGAACAATCGGAGTCTCGGGCGATCGATAGTTCAACAACAGATCTTTTGCTTTCTCAAGTTGCCAGGTACGAGTTTTAGAGATGGGATTGTAAAATGCGATCGCAAAATCTGCCTTCGCAGCAGCACAGATTCGATCCGCGATCGTCTCCCAAGGCTTCAAAATATCCGACAGTGAAATCGCACAGAAGTCATGTCCTAAAGGTGCGCCAACCTGAGCCGCTGCCGCTTGCATTGCAGAAATGCCGGGGCAAACTTGAAGGTCGATCGCATTCCATTCGGGCTTTGCATCTCGCTCTAGTACTTCAAACACTGCGGCTGCCATTGCATAGATGCCTGGATCACCCGAAGATACCATCACAACCGATCTTCCTTGTGCTGCTAGATCAAGTGCGAGGGCTGCGCGTTCTAGCTCTTCGCGATTGTCGAAGACATGCAGATTTTGATAGGTACGAAGCGGTTCAACCAGGTTCAAATAGGTTTGATAGCCAATCCAATCGGTTGAATTGCGCAGCACTGCTTTGACTTGAGGCGACATCCATTCTGCCGAACCAGGCCCTGTGCCGATGATCGCAAGTCGCTTAGAAGATTGATAGACCAAGCAATCTGGACTCCCCTGAATCGCTGCTGCTGTAATTTTGATCGTGAGCGTTGCATCTTCAGAGATCGGTAACTGACTCTTCTCTAACCAAGGCGCAGATCCTTCGATTTTTACGGTTGCACCTGCTAGTAAATCGGCGAGAAAGGTTTTTGCATCATCGGGATTCACTAAGCGATATCCACTAGGCGGTGAGAGCAAGGCGGTGCGAAATCGGATATCTCCTGTTGTTGTAATCGCAGGGGCAACTTCGAGCCGCGCTGCAATGTCACGCGCTAAATCATTCACGCCCTGCAATCCACCCAGTAAAGGAACCACAGCACTACCATCTTCTGCGATCGCAATCACAGGCGGCTCTTGCCATTTATTCGACAACAGGGGGGCAACCGTGCGAATTAAAATTCCTGCTGCACAAATTCCCACGATCGCAGTGCCTTGAGTAAAGAGTTCTCGAACGGTTTCACCAAACTGAGTAAAGGAAACATCAACCTCTGTGGTGCGATGCTCTAGCCCATACAAAGTTGCATTCGGCAGAGCATCGACAATTTGGCGCGCAATCGGCACGCTTGTCTGACCTAAAACGATGACTGCAATTAAGGTTGCCATTTGCTCGGAATCACAATCATAGAAAAGTAAGGAACTTCAGCCGGATCAAGCTCACTGATCGGGACAACTCGTTGCTGAGCAGTGGTTGCGCGTTCGATATATTTTGCTCGATCGTACAATCCCAACTCTTTTAGAACCTGAATCACTTTAGTAAAATGCCGACCCAGTTTAATAATCGCAGCAGCATCTGCAACGGCTAGACTTTTCTTTAAGTCTTCCGCCGACAGAATCGCAGAGACGACCATAAAGACATCATTTCGATAGGTCAAAGGTGTCCCTAACATGGCTGGACTTGCCATCACACAAGACACACCCGGAATTACTTCTGTCTGAAATCGATCGGCTAATCGATTGTACAAATACATAAATGATCCATAGAAAAAGGGATCACCCTCACATAAGACCACAACATCACGCCCTGCTTGAAGATGTTCGGCTAGTGTTTCTGCTGCTTTATCGTAGTAAGGCTGAGCCGATTCTTCAAGCTTGAACGGAAAGTACATCGGCACTTCGATCTGCGCTGGGTGCAAATACTCTGCCACAATCGATCGCGCTAATTTTAGCTGGCTATCTGAGAGCGGATATGCGACCACCTGCGACGATCGCAGAACGCGAAACGCTTTCATCGTCAAAAGTTCTGGATCTCCAGGGCCAATTCCAATTCCGTAAAGCCGACCTGCCATAAGTTATATCTCCTCTTGTTTTGCTAAAGCATTGACTGCTGCTGCCGCGATCGCACTTCCGCCTCGCCGCCCATGCAGTGTGATAAACGGAACCCCCCGACTGTTTGCTGCAAGTTCGAGCTTCGACTCTGCGGCTCCAACAAACCCAACTGGAAATCCTAAAATCAAAGCAGGTTTCGCCGCACCCGCATCTAGCAATTCGAGTAATCGAAACAATGCAGTCGGGGCGTTCCCGATCGCAATGACAGACCCTTCTAGATTCCACAGATCCAAAGCAGCAGCCGATCGCGTATTTCTGATTTTTTGGGCAAGTTCTGGAACGGTTGGATCATTGAGCGTGCAAATGACAGCATTCTCTACTGGCAAACGCTTTCGAGTCACACCATTTGCTACCATCTGGGCATCACAGTAGATTGCGGCTCCCTTTGCTAGAGCTTGCCGACCTGCTTGTACTGCATCAGAAGACGCTTCGATATCATTTGCTAAGTCGGTCATACCGCAGGCATGAATCAAGCGCACGGTGACATGAGCAAGATCGGCAGGTAAACGATCGAGATTTGCCTCAGACCGAATAATGGCGAAGGATTTGCGATAGATATCATCACCGTTGCGAATGTAATCAATCATGTCGGGCATTTATCAGTTGAGCGATCGTGGTCATGTCTTGCACAGGTTGATCGGTAATCGGTTGATCTGCCGCAAAAAGATAGTAAGCTTCTGACTGTCCAATCTTTGTTCCGAGTAAAGTAATCTCGGCAGGACTAGGCTGAGCGCACCCTTTCGGACAACCTGTAATGTGAACATTGATGGCGTGCTTTAATTGCTGAGTTAACGCAAGGGCATGAGCTTGCGTCTGGGTTTCAGCAGCAGCACAGCCCGGTTTCCCTGCACAGGCAACAATGGACGATCGAATCGGATCAATTGAAAATTC
>JALOOO010000186.1 GCA_025454375.1 Leptolyngbya sp. Prado105
TGATCCATGCGAAAACCGTTGCTAGGGTTCCAAGAATGATCGCGCCTGGGATTTAACCAAGCATTGCTCCTAAAGCCATTCCACTGCCAATCAGCATAATCATCCGATCGCCCTTTTCCCAGAAATCAGATTTAGAAGGTTCGCACCCTGGAGTATCTGTAAAAACTTCAGAGGTGCGATCGCTAAATCGAGTCAATAACAGAATTGCATCTTGTTCAAGGTCAGTTCCAGTTTTTTCGAGGGTCTATCTTATGTTCATTTAGCTTTTCCTGAATCAGTATGATCTCATTTTGTGTCTCTGATTTAATTGTCAGGAGGCTCACTCAAAAAGATATTTGATCGCTTAGAGCTACTTCTTCGGCAATTTTGGCAGATATTTGTCCAAAAAATCAGAACTACACTTCAAATGCTTCAAAGCTTCTGGTAAATCACGTGGTCGAATGTCTAGCAAATTTTGAATTGCTTTTGTTTGTTCAAATCGATTTGTGACATTTCGAGCATCATTGATACGCACTTGATAATTTTGTTTTGCGATTTCATCTAAAGAGACATCGTACAAAAAATAGTTTTCTAGATAGTTTAGACCTTCGCTCACGTCAGGTTGATTGTGATTGAGATCCTTAGCGAAATCTGTCCAAAAATCTGCAGTTTTCCCATTTTGACTGGCTGCAATGCGATCGTAAGTAAGTCGAGTCAGGTACTCGTAGAACTTTTCGAGATCAATTCCAAAGAATCCAAGTAATTGCTTTTGTAACTAAATCTAGATTGACGGGAGGTTTGGTCGAGAGTGAATAGAGAAGCCAGAAAACCAGTGCTGGCAGTATCAAGTTGACCAGAATCCACCACCAAAATGCGATCGACGCTCCACCGGAATTTCAGCTTCAGAACGATCGGCAGATTCGCGCCAAAGATTACGAAACATCGATCGGAGTCTCGAAACAATCAGATTTATTCTACATAGTGAAAAGCGGAGATCGGGGAAATTTAGCGATCGTTTTTATATTTTTTGATCGAGTTCAAAGCGCAATCGCGAACCTGATAAGCTAAAGATAGTCTTTGGTACAAGTGTATGAGCTTTGACAATCTTTGTAAGCTCTTAGCAGAAAAGCACCCGGAGCGATTTGCAGCTTGGCTATTGGGTGAAGAAGTCACAAGCACGATCGAAGTTCTCAAAACCGAACTCAGCATCGAACCGATTCGAGCAGACTCAGTTACTTTTTTGAAAACGCGCGATCGCATTCTGCACTTAGAATTTCAAACTACTTGGACATCAGATCCGCCAATTCCCTTTCGCATCCTAGATTACTGGGTCAGACTATATCGCCTATATCGATTGCCCATTACTCAAATCGTGATTGTCCTACTGCCTCCTCGTGAAGGAATTACGATCGAAAACTTCTTTGAAAAAGAATCAACTCGGCATGAATTTCAAGTAGTAAAAATGTGGGAGCAAGATCCAGAACCATTTTTACAAGATTCAGTACTCCTTCCTTTTGCTGCCTTGACCCGCACTCAAAATCCGGATCAACTGCTCGATCGCATCGTTCAACAAGTTGCAGAGATTCCTGAAGTCGAAGAACGACGCGAAGTTTCGTCATACGTGCAGCTTATGGCAGGCTTGAAGTACGATAAAGACAGAATTCATCGCTTGTTTCGGGAGGACATGATGCGAGAATCTGTGATTTATCAAGAGATTTTTCACGAAGGCGAAGAACAAGGACTCGAACAAGGACTCGAACAAGGACAGCGATCGCTGATCCTTCGTCTGCTTGAGCAAAAAATTGGCTCACTCTCACAGCAAGAGCGCGATCACATTTCTACCCTCAACTTAGAGCAACTTGGAAACTTAGCGATCGCGCTCTTGAACTTCTCAACTCAGAACGACCTGGAAAACTGGCTCAATCAGAATTAAAAAACTGCTCAAGACAAAATAGCAATCCAAAAACTGCGATTTTCCGCCCCGGTTTTGATGCGCGAGGCGGCATTAAATCGCAAATCAACCCGTATTTCGCATCCCTGCGGCAATTCCATTGATCGTCAGCAATGCACCTCTGAGCAATTCACCCTTGCTATAGCGCGATCTCACAACCCCCGAAGCTGCCAAAGTCTTATGCTGCCGCAACCGCTTCAACAACGACACCTGCAAGAATCCTAACGGCACGATCGTTCCATTTCGTAATTGAACCGATCTCTGAAGCTCCGGATCGCCGTCTAGTAAGCGGTTGTGTCCTGTAATCTTTAGAACTAGCTCACGAGTCAGAAAATACTCCTGCCGAATCTGCTCAAACACAGGCGCAAACCGCTCTCGATCCTCAGGTTGCGTCAACTCATGCACATAGTGACCCGCAATCTGCAAATCGACTTTTGATAAGGTCATCTCAACTCGCGAAATTGCCATCTTAAAGAACGGCCATTTGTAGTAGAAATGCCGCAATAGCTGCAAATGCTTCTCTGGCGCTTCTTCTAGAAACGCATTTAAAGCGGTTCCAACTCCATACCAGGATGGAAGCAAAAATCGGCTCTGCGTCCAGCTAAAGACCCAGGGAATCGCCCGCAGACTTGCTAAATCTTTCTTGCCACCCCGACGCGCTGGACGAGAGCTAATTTGTAACTGACTGATTTCCTCGATCGGTGTAACCTGATGGAAGAAATCAATAAAATCGTCCTGCTCGTAAATCAGCCCGCGATAATGCTTTCTCGATCGCGCCGCTAGCTCCTCCATCACCTGCTGCCAGGGTGCAATCTCATCGAACTTATTCTGCAACAAGCTCCCTTGAATCACAGCAGTCGTGACAGTTTCTAAGTTATACAGCGCTAGCTCTGGCAAAGAATACTTCGAGGCGAGCACTTCACCTTGCTCGGTAATCTTAATTCGACCATTCACACTATGTCCGGGCTGCGCCAAAATCGCCTCATAAGCTGGTCCCCCCCCTCGACCGACCGAACCGCCGCGACCATGGAAAATTCGCAAGACAACGCCATGTTCATCCGCAATACTCTGCAAAGCTTGCTGAGCTTTATGAATCTCCCAGTTACTACTGAGAAATCCAGAGTCTTTGTTGCTATCTGAGTAGCCGAGCATCACTTCTTGTAGAGCAATCTCTTTGCCGATCGCATCAAATCCACCTGCAATCAATGCCTTATAGAACGGCTGAGAAAACACCTGCTGCATAATTCCAGGTGCTTTCTGCAAATCTTCAACCGTCTCAAACAAGGGGACAACTTGAATCGTTCCCAGCCCAGTTACCGGATCGTAAAGTCCTGCTTCTTTTGCAAACAGGAGTACTTCTAGTAGATCACTCACATCGTGGCTCATGCTGATGATGTAAGTCCGACAGATTTCGATGCCAAACTCTTGCTGAAGTTTACGCAGCATTCGGAAAGTTGAGATCGTTTCACGAGTCCGCTCTGAGAAGGGCATCTCCGTCGGAATCAAGGGTCTGCGAGTTTGTAGCTCTCGCGTCAACCAGTCACAGCGCTCTGCCTCGCTCATGTCGTTGTAAGCCTTGGGCAGGACTTGTAGATACTCAACAATCTCGTTCATCGTTTCCGAATGGCGAGGGCTTTCCTGGCGAATGTCGAGATGCGCCAAACTGAAGCCAAAGATTTCAACCTGGCAAATTAAATGCTCTAGCTCACGACAGCTTAATCCCGTCGCCGCTAAATTGCTCTGGATCAATCGCAATTCAGCTAAGAAATCATCGCCCGATCGATAAAGCGTTGCCTCATCAAACTCCGGCATTTCTTGCTGCAATCCATCGCCATTGTAGAGAATTTGATTGCGATCGAGCGCGTTTTCGAGCCGTTTCTGAATGTACGCTAACTTCAAGCGATACGGCTCTTGGCGGAATCGAATCGATAAGCGATCGTATACATCTGGCATTCTTTGCTGATCTTGCTCTAGAGATTCCAGCAAATCGGGCAGTACATCGCTCCAGTGCAGCGACAAACTCAGTAAATCTGTCAGAGATTGAATCGATTTTACATAGCGCTCTAAAACAATTCGCCGCTGATAACATGCCGTTTGCCAGGTTACCTGCGGAGTCACCGAAGGATTTCCATCTCGATCGGCTCCCACCCAAGACCCAAACTGGCAAAAATTTCGACGTGGCATCTGCATTTTAGGAAAAGACTGATGCACCGCTTGCTCTAAGCGCCCATACAAATGCGGAATCGCCTCGAAAATTACTTCTCTAAAGTAATGCAGCGCATGATCCACTTCGTCTAGCACTGTAGGCTTAAACTGGTGCAACTCATCCGTGCGCCACCAGAGCCGAATTTCTTCTGTCAGTTGATCTCTCAAGGATTCCGTTTCCCAAGAAGACGAAAGCCCGATCGCTTTTAAACTATCTTCCACACTGTCTAGCTGCCGCAGAATCTTCGCAATCCGCCGCTGCTTATCTCGAATCGTATGCCGCACAATTTCGGTGGGATGCGCCGTAAACACAAGCGACACATCTAGTTGATTGATCAACCGCTGAATCTGCTGGGGCGGCACATTCAATTGCTTCAGCCGTGGAAATAACCAGTGAAATGTGCCAATTTCTCGTCGAGAAGCCGCTTCATGCAAACTCCGCTCCAGGAAATCTGCTTCAGGTCGCCCCGCCTCTTCCTCCTCGGTTGCATAACTTAGACGCTTCGGCTCAAGCAAATGCCCTTCTCGCGCCATCCGATACTGCAACTGCTGATCCCGCTGCTCATAATGCTGCTCAACGATATTGATCAACTGAAAATACAGCGCAAATGCCCGCGCTGCCCGGATCGCCTCATTGAGATCCAGATTCTCAACGACTTGCAGCACTTCCGACTCGGTAAAGGTCGTTGCCTGCCCCTCAGGAGAACACATTCGTCTCAACTGATTCAGCAAATCGACAAGTTCCTGCCCGCATTCTTGTTGCAGCACCGCCTCCCAGAGATCTTCTACGATTCTCAGCCGATGGCGCAAAAATAAGTCAGACATCAATGCACTCACATCCTCGCCTATCACTTCTGTCGAAGTGGTCAGGCTGGCAAATGATTCATCAGAAGAGGGGCGGCTCGCACTCATACGTTCAATCCAGAGAGGTTCAACAATTTTAGGGGAGATGGGGAGGATTTGTGAAATTCGCTAGTCTCGATCGTCAAAATCTATCTGAGGCAGGCGATCTCCACGAAAGAATTCTTCGCTGATCGTGCCAAGTTCCACGAGAGTTTGTGCGATCGCACTCCCCCCAACCAACAGGACTAAAGTCGGAATCGTTGCCAAACCCAACGCAATATCCGGATCAATGAAGCCTAAAATGCGATCAGACTGAGATTTCATAGATTGTAGGTTCCAAGAGTCTAGTAAACCAGTGTCCAGCGTAACAATCTTGATGGCAAGACTGTGCAGTCAAACTTGATCGAGCTAATTTTTTCCTCGTATTCAAGAATACCAATGAAGAATAATCGACAGACGACTCAAAATCAGCTAACTTCAACCATGAGGTTAGGATTTTTTTTAAGTTGGCAATCACGAAAGGGACGGTTGTAATTAAGAACTTGGGTAATTTGTGCTGACGATCGCCAAAAAAAGTGTGTCGAAACCGAAAGTTAAGCTTAAATGCAGCAAGTGGAGATAAGGGATTAAAAGTCGGATGGGGAATCGATCTCAACGTACACTTTCTTCGTCATCGCAGGCAATTGGCTCTAAATTGCCCTTGTTGCCGTGGCTCTATCGAGTCATTGGGATTCCTCATCTCCAGGTGCAAGCGCGATTGCGGGGTAATAATCTCTATATTCTCGCAGAAAGCCGCGATTGTCCGAATCGATCGCTGATTTTTACGCAAATCGTCCGTGCCCTTGCTAACACACCGCTAGAGATCCTTTTACCGCCTTCTCAGCCGAAAATTTATCAAATCGTTCTCTACGGTCGATTAAAAGGCGAACCTCGTCCTCAATGGGCAGAAGTGATTCATGTTGCCCAAATCGATCGTTATTTAGAAAAATTAGACGACCCCAAAAGTAAGGCTGAAACGACGGTCGCCATTGAGCTTGCAAACTTGGGTCTGGCGAAACGGGGAAAACCTGACGCGATCGCTCGGTATTTGAGTGAAGCTTTGAGCGCGTTGGGAGTCGCCGTTCGAGCCAGTGTGAAGTCTGCTGCGCTACCTGAGGACAGCGGATTGCCTCAGATTACAAATCTTGCGTCTGTTTTGAGCAGTACGGCTTCTTTGACTCCACAGGCTTTACTCAATCGGCTGTGGGTCGTCTGCGAATCGGCGTATAGCCCAGACATGTCCTTAATGACCGAATCGATCGCGCAGAAATTACGCGATTTAGAGCTAGACGGCTTTCGAGATGCGATCGTCTTTAGCCGGGTTAAGGGCGAGAGCGCGCCAGAATGGGTGCTGCGAGTCGATCTGACTCCACCTCAGGAAATGCTGAAAGATTGGGCGCGGTGGGGCGATATTGAGGCTCTGACGCGGTTAATGAACTCCGCTGTGCGCGATCAAGGCGTTGAGATTTCAGCGACGCTGATGGATATCACGCTGCATGTGACGGCTCAGCGTCAGACAGCACCAGAGCGAGGACGGGTTTTAGCCGCGATCGCGCCTTTGATTGAAACAATTGCACCTCAGGGCATTCATGCAGTTGCCGTTTATGGGCTTAGCGGCAGTCCGAATCCGATTCCTCACTTGTCGATTCCCGATTCTCCGGTCTGGGTGCAATGGATTAATCTCCCGGCAGCAGAACATCCTGCCCTAGCAGAACCGACCCGTCGGCTGGCACAGCAAGGAGATCTCAGCGCGATCGCATTTCTCCTGACGCGCCAACTCAACCCCAACCTCGATACGCAACTCGCAACAGGCGGCGTGCGCCTGCAAATTCGTCAGAAAGAGGATTTGCTGCATATTATGACGGATGCGCCCGTCTGTCCTGCTCAGAACCAGGTTGGAGTCAAGGTTGCTAAGTATATTCGCAATCTTGATCTGCCGGATGTGCAGGGGGTGCGAGTCTATGGACGCAGATCGGGTCAGAAACGTCCCCTGTGGAGTTATGGCATCGATTTCGCGATTCGCGATGCCTCCGGCGTACGCAAGCGTGTTCGTCTGATTCCCGAAGCGACTCCAGAATTTGCGGCTTCTGATGCCTATGTCGGTGATTTACTGACAAAAGAACCGGGCGCTCTGAGTGTGCCAGAGTTTGAAGAATCAGAAGTGACGATGTTAGATCGAGTCGTCGAAGTGATCCAGGGTGGACTCGCTCGCACGCGGATTTTTACGATCGCCTCTGAGACGGCTCCGAATACTGCTCGTGCTACTCAGTCAGCGGTTCCGAATCAAGCCAAAGCCGCGATCGTTTGGAGTATTCTCGGCATTTTGCTCACGGTTCAAGCAGATTGGTTACTAGGACACTATGCGAAACCGATCTTTGCCACCAAACCTGCTCCAACGGCAAGTCCGACCCCACTGCAATCTGAAACCCTGCCTTTACCGCAGCTTTCTCTGCAAAAAACGGCTGGATTTGGAGAATTTGGCACCTCTGGATTTACCGAATCTGGACAAACGGTGATTGCTCCGGGTCAGGGTTCGACGGCACTGGTCGCTTCGCCGCTCAAGCCAAAAGCCGCGATCGATACGGCTCGTTCTCCCTATCCGACTTTCAATGCGGGTCAGTTGGATGAAAAGCTCGTTCTCTACCGTCAGTATGTCGCTCAAAATGGCGCACCGGATGTTCTTGTTGTCGGAAGCTCTCGGGCGATGCGAGGGATTGATCCGGTGGTTCTCGAACAAACTTTGGCGACTCAAGGCTATTCTGGAATGCGCGTGTTTAACTTTGGGATCAATGGCGCAACAGTTCAAGTTGTAGATTTGATTGTTCGCCGGATTCTCGTCAATGAGAAACAGCCGAAGCTCATTTTACTTGCCGATGGGCTACGAGCCTTTAACAGTGGTCGCCCCGATGTAACGTACAAAGCGATCGTGTCTTCTCCTGGGTATCGCAAACTGCCTGAAGTCAGCATGAATACTGCTCCTGCACCGACTGAAGCATTCACGAAGCCTTTAGAAACACTAGCTCGGACGAATATTACAGTTTCCGATCGCTATCAATCTTTCAATGATCAATTGCTGCAAGAAGCTGGAAAACTTTCGACAGTCTGGAGCCAGCGCGACAAACTGCAAGCGCTACTCAAACGGAGTCTGACCTTTAGCTTTAATCAATCTCCAACGATAGAAGCAGACCCAGAATCGACGATCGCTCAAGATGGAGTCGGGCTAATCGATATCAATGGGTTCTTACCGATTTCCAATCGCTTTAACCCAGTCACTTACTACCAAACATATTCGCGAGTATCAGGAGAGAGTGATGCAGACTATGCGAATTTTAGCTTAGAAGGAGAGCAAACTCAGGCTTTACGATCGCTCGCACAATACACCAAGAGCCAAGAAATTCCGCTTGTGGTGCTAAATCTACCGTTGACGGAGAACTATCTAGATTCTTATCGACGCGATCGAGAAAAGGAGTTTCAGGAATATCTGATGCGACTGTCTGGAGAGTTAGGGTTTACTTACCGAGATCTGCTGGAAAATTGGAAAAATACGCCTGATTTCTTCTCTGATCCCAGTCATATCAACCGTTATGGCGCTCATGCTGTCTCGACTCATATTGCGAAAGATGTCTTGATTCCCTGGAGACAGCGATAGGCTTGCATCAGAGGTCGCTATCCGATTTGAGTTGTGAAATCTCAGAAAGTCCCTCAAATTTTCCAGTTTTGGAGAATTTAGGGGGCTAAAGTCGATGAAAACGAAGCGATAAGGGAGCTTTTGCACAAGTTAAATGCTCTGCATAGGATTTTCACATCACTCTCAAGAATCTCTCGTATCATGAGGAAATGCGATTTTTTACACCTTTTTTTGCCGCAATTTTAGCGGTTCTCCTCATTTCTGGGTCTATGACAGTAGCGCAAGCAGCAGACATTACCCCTGGCGACAACCTTGTCGTTGAAGGCATTCCGCCAATTCCAGAATCATTGGCACGCACGGTCGATCGATATACTCAGTTTCGTTCCGCAGGTTTAGTAAGTTGGCATCCTGAGCGCCGCGAGATTTTGATTGCGACGCGGTTCGGAGATGCCCCGCAAATTCATCGCGTTGCCTTTCCGATGGGCAGTCGGCAGCAGATGACTTTCTTTACAGAGCCAGTATTTCGGGCGAGCTATCAGCCGACAAAAGGCGATTACTTTGTGTTTAGTAAAGACACAGGTGGCAATGAGTTTAACCAGAACTATCGCTATGACTTTGCCACAGGCGATGTGACGTTACTGACCGATGGCAAGTCGAGAAATAGCGGCGGGCTATGGTCGAACAAGGGCGATCGCATGATTTACACTTCGACGCGCCGAACCGGGAAAGACACGGATTTTTATAGTCTCGATCCGACCAATCCAAAGAGCGATCGCTTACTATCCAAAGTCGAAGGCGGCGGCTGGGGCGCATTAAATTGGTCGCCCGATGACAAACAACTTCTCGTAATTGAATACGTTTCAATCAATGAGAGCTATCTTTGGTCATTTGACACGACTTCAGGTGAGAAAAAGCTCCTCACCCCCAAAGGCGGAAAAGAGAAGATTTCCTATGGGGGTGGGGTATTTAGTAGAGATGGAAAAGGCTTGTATGTGATTACCGATCGCGAATCGGAATTTCAACGCCTTGCCTACGTTGATTTAGCAACGTCGAAACAGACTTACCTTACGAGTCAGATTCCATGGGATGTTGAAGATTTTGATCTCTCTGATGATGGAAAACAGCTAGCCTTCGTAACCAACGAAGATGGCATTAGTGTTTTGCATTTGCTCGATACAGCGACGAATCAAGAGAAAGCCTTACCAAAATTACCGATCGGTCAAGTCAGCGGCATTGTCTGGCACAACAATAATCAAGATTTAGGGTTTACCTTAGTTTCTTCGCGATCGACGGCTGATGTGTATTCGCTCAATGTGGTAACGAACAAAATCGATCGCTGGACTGAGAGTGAAACAGGTGGATTGAATACGGCGAATTTTTCTGAAGCAGAATTGGTGCGATGGAAGAGTTTTGATAGCCGCACAATTTCTGGATTTCTTTACCGTCCGCCTGCAAAATTCACAGGCAAACGTCCCGTAATTATTAATATTCACGGAGGTCCAGAAGGACAGTCTCGACCCAGCTTTTTGGGACGGATTAACTATTACTTAAATGAATTAGGTGTTGCGGTAATTTTCCCAAATGTTCGAGGTTCAACAGGGTATGGCAAGACATTTCTCAAGCTAGATAATGGCTTC
>JALOOO010000187.1 GCA_025454375.1 Leptolyngbya sp. Prado105
CCGACAAACAGTTCGACAAACTCTGAGCCGGAAATGCTAAAGAACGGAACGCCTGCTTCTCCTGCAACTGCTTTCGCTAACAGCGTTTTTCCGGTTCCTGGCGGACCGATCAACAACACACCTTTCGGAATCCGTGCGCCGATCGCCGTATAACGGGCTGGAGTCTTTAGAAAATCCACAATTTCAACTAACTCCGCCTTCGCTTCTTCCACCCCTGCGACATCCGCAAACTTAACACTTTCAGACTCGCCTTCCACATAGACTTTGGCTTTACTCTTGCCGATCGACAATGCTCCTTGTGGACCACCCGCACCCCGCGCCAAGAAGAACCGCCAAATCGCGACAAAAATCAGGGGTGGAACAATCCAGCCGAGCAGACTGGTAAACCAGCCGTTGCGAGGTGGAGGTGTGGCGGCAAACTCCACGCCTTTTTCTTCGAGCAGTTTGGGTAACTCCAAGTCAAAGATGGGCGTGGTTGAGAACACTTGTCCAGGCGTACCGTCTTCGGTTTTGAGTTGATACCGAATTTGATTTTGACCGACCGAAACTTGACTAACCTCACCTGCCTGCACTTGATGAATGAACAAGCTATAAGGCACACCCGGAATTTGCGGACCGAATAAGTTTGGTAGAAACAAATTAACGAGCAGAAATGCTCCTGATACAGCGAGCAAGATATTCGCAATTAACCGAGAGCGAGGCGGTGTCGGACTTTCTTTAATCGCCATGAGTGTTCTCAATCCTTTAGACTTAGAGTTTTCAATTTGTGCTTTACGGTACAGTCTGAATCGATCAACTCTCATGTATCAGGAGTCGGAGTTGAGTGCGTTAGGGGTTCAGCAATACATTGCAAAGCCGATTACACCAGATAAAGGAAGTGCGTCCGTTGCTCATACCG
Source organism: Leptolyngbya sp. Prado105 (assembly GCA_025454375.1). Classification (GTDB taxonomy): domain Bacteria; phylum Cyanobacteriota; class Cyanobacteriia; order Leptolyngbyales; family Leptolyngbyaceae; genus Leptolyngbya. The sequence goes on from JALOOO010000187.1 coordinate 899, forward strand.
GACGAGCAGAGCCAAATGATTAAAGCAGTCGGTAGGCAAAAATACATCTTTAATGCTTCCTAAGCAGATCCTCCCCTCGATGTGCCTCGCTGAGAGAGCTTCTAATTAAATTCTGTGCCAAGGCTTAGTCAACAATTCGTTAAAGTTACTCTGTCGATCGATGGATTATTCGCGATCCCCGACTTCTTAAAGTGAGATTAGCGTCTGCGCTTTATTAAACCCCTTCAAAATGCAACCTTTAAATTCTTGTTTGATTTGCTCTAATTCCATGCTGCTGCATATTCGCAGACATGAAAAATGTTGGTACTGTAATCACTGTCGTGAACATTTTTCTGAATCGTTTCAGCAACAAGTTTACTCGATGAACTGCGCTCGAATGCAACCGCTAGAACAGTTCCAGCCTCGCTTCTCAGAACAAGTTCTAGCAGCTAAGTAGTTCAGTTAGAACGGGATAATCATTAATCTGGCTCTACCGGGGAGTTCGACTTGCAAACGCAGTCCGAAGTCCCGTTGCTGCTTCCCGTATGGCTTGTTTGCCTTGAGAAGAAGGATTGGCAAACCTATCTGGAGACAGACTGGAATGGCACGACTGAACTGTTATGTTCTAAATATACACAACCCCACCAACGGTAGACCTTAACGGTTTCACTTCTGGCTCCTACAAGTCAGATTTCAAAGCTGTTCGGTGCTGATATATTACTTCTCAAGACAAAAGCGAGTGGCTTTCCACTTTGCTTGATACTAATTAGATCAAACGAAGCGATCGCCTCCGTAGATGTGAGAGCGATTGCTTTATTATTTGTGCATCAGCATAATGAGCAGCAAAGAATTTTTTTCTCTATCAATGATGTAAGCAATTCTCAGCAGATAGCCTACGGCAGCAGTTGCGTGATCTCTGTCTCACGCTTGCTTTGAAAATTGCGTTTTCTGCGATGCTGCGAGACCGAAGCGCAGTAAACGAAGCACTTAGAATCACGAGAAACTCTTTCACTCTATGCCTGTAGATACTCTAGTGATCAAACTCCTACCACATTTGAGAGGAGTTACCTTGAGCAGTGATGTCTAGGATAGATGGACAAACTTACAAAACCGATTTTATGAAACTATTTTCTTCAATTCGTCATAGTCTCGTCGGTCTATTCGTTGGGATTGGAACAGTGATTTACAGTCACTCTGCGCTCGCGGCAGATGCGATCGTATTTCGCTATATTTAAGGCGCAATCCATTGGAAAGTTGCTAACAAATATCCTTTAAGTAACTGTGAGAGAAGAATCAATGAGTCGATCAATCGATTGGGTGTTTGGGGTGCTTTGGCTGGGTATCAATACGATCGCGATTTTCGCTGGTGGCGCGATCGCGTTCTACATTAGCTATTCACTGGGAGGTCTTGCTGGACATTTACTTGAAGGTACAAACGAAGGAATAGTAGCGGCTATTGTGGCTTGGTCAGCGATGCTGCCTCTCTTGTCCGCAGCAGTAGGGACGACTCAAGGATTGTTGCTTCGGGATTACTTGCTCATCATGCAGTGGTTGAAAGCAACGATTGTGGGTGGAATGATTGCATTAGCGCTCATTCTGGCAATGAGTTTGTATGATTCCACTGTTGCCATTACGCTTTCACCTTTCGCCGCATGGCTAGGAACAGCAATCGGACAGTGGTGGCTACTGAGGTCAGTTTCGGCAAGAGCAAACCTGTGGCTGATTGTCGCAGTTGGGGTGATGCTGCTCTGTCTCAAGCTGCTGTCTACTGTTTCATCACTTCCATTCATGATTTTGCCCTACATCGTGACCACATCAATTCTCATGGCGCTAATTCTACCAACCTGGCGTTCTAGCCGCCGTTTAACCTGAATCGCGATCGCAAGCAGTAGCTCCCATTTCCTAATGCGGAACATCTGATAGTCTTAACGATTCTAGCTAGATAGTAATGCTGACTAAATTCACGGGTAGAGTATGCAATTGGCGCGTTGGGTCATATTAGGCATCAGTTCGGTCGCTAGCTTGATCACAAGTTATGCAGTTCCTATGGAGTTGCGCTCTGCGCTAATCTCAGCAAATTTATCACAATCAATTCCGACTCCTACGCCCTCTGCGACGACTAAACCCAGTGTTCGTGAAATCGTCCAACCCGGAGAAATCCGTCCCCTCTCCGGGCAACTCGATCGCATTCCCCTTGTGAATAGCAATAGCCCGGAGTGGATCAAACAACCCGGTATTCTCCTCTCAACTTTTCCACCTAACAACAAAGCAACTCCAGCGGCACATCTCAATTTTCCACTAAACGGCGAATTCAATCTCTTCGCCCATCACTTCACTCATGATCCCAAAGATCGTCAAACGCTCTACATTGGCGTTCTCGTGTACAATCCCGGCACAAAGCCTATCACGATCGCACTGCCTGCCGCAGCAAGTTATCGTCTTGAACCCGATGCCCCGTTTCAATCCAAACCGCCAATCCTCGATAATGCAAATGGTCAAGTCTTTTCTGGTCCGGGCATTCGGGCAGTCGATACAGTGTTGCGCGGTCAACGAACACGCGAGTTTCCAAATCAGATTGTCGTGCAGCCAAGAAGCTATCAGTTGTTGATGAATGGCGATATCAGCACTAAAGGATTGATCAAGCCTGTGAATGGTCGATCGACATTCATGCGGCTGAATAGTAATGGTTCCATCTATGTTGCGACCCTTGCGATGTTTGCACCGAAAACTGCATCCGGCAAAGAACGCGCCCCCACTCTACCAGAATGGCAAACGCTTCTTACGACTGGTAAGCTTGCAACTCCACGCGATAAGACTCCTACCCCTCCCAATGGCACAGGCGTTTTGATTTATGGACGGGTTGCAGGTGTACAAGCTGGCAGTACTTGGCGGACTCAACTCACAGATCCAGGTCAAGCTAGGCTCTCGATTCCCAAGCAAGGACAGACCATTGCTTACGGACTCAGCACACTACGAGGCGGACGTTTAGGAACCGGACAAATTCAAGCCGCAAAGCTACGGGTGCGCTATCCCGATACAGCTTACGAATCGCATGGCAACTATGCCACTTACTATGATTTGACATTGCCTTTAACCAATCCGACTACTCAAACGCAGACCGTTTCAATCAAACTATCCAGTCCGATCAAGCAAGACTTACAAGGTGTACTTCGGTTTCGGCAACCCCCTCAAGATTTTCCATTTTTTCGGGGAACAGTGCGACTACGCTATCAGGATGAACGCCAACAACGCCAAACGCGCTATCTCCATCTCTGGCATCGGATTGGGCAAGTGGTCGATCCATTGATGCAGATCAAGCTCAAACCTGGAGAAACGCGATCGGTGCAGGTGGATTTTTACTATCCACCCGATGCGACCCCTCCACAAGTTCTCTCAGTTACAACAGAACTGCTAAAACCTGAATGACATGCTGTGATGGGCAACTAGCTCGTCATGTCCATTTAGAAGCTGAGTGAACGATCCGAATCTTGTAGAAGCCATGAATGTCAAGTTAGGGCAATGATCGGACGAAAGGCATTTAATCTAGATTCGGGCGGCAAAGGGTAGCTTTGTTTGGACAGTAACTCTTTCTGTTAGATCCAGATTCAAACCGGAAGCTTGTAATATTTGTTTCAAAGGAGTTTTACATTGAAGAATGCTTCTAATCTTGGCAAAATCTAGTGTGTGCGCTAGCGATCATGGGGCAGCAGTTACGGCGGCGGCAGCAGTCTGACTGCATCGCTAACCTCGATCGAATCGATTGGCTGTTGACTAACCCCGATTGGAACAGTTGCAAACTGAATAACCGCATTGTTAAAAACAAAGACACGATGAATACAATGGCAGCTTACATTCTGAAGCAAATTACTTCCTGACCAATCATCATTCCTGTGCTTGCAATCGTGGATTGATGTGGCGGTGCAAGTTCAGCTAACTCTATGATTTGTGCTGCTTGCTCAAATTTCTGAAATGGTTAGTTTTCGATCGCAGAGGATGGATTGAAGCGAGGAAGTGCGATCGCGCTTTGAGCAATAGTGCGGAACGTTCAAACAGGGAGCAGGAACGGAGGCGAGTTCCTAGCACCTGATCGGAGAGTAGGATTACTCCTTTGTTTCGGGGGTTTTGTCTTCTTTTTGCTTGGGCTTGCGGGCAAAGCGTTGAGCCATTTCTGCCATCATTGATTCGAGGCTGGCTCCTTGTCCACTGGCTTTGGCGTGACGATAGGCAGTGAGGGCGTTTTCGTAGGCTTCGCTGCCGATGGCGATCGCAGTAGAATCGACGAGATCTCGCAGTTGGTTGAGTGCCATCAGGATTGTGGAGAGTCGATCGAAGGTGGCTAAGTCTTGATGGAATTGGTCGATGTCGAAGGAGCGGGGGAGGAAGTCGGATTTTTGTTGGATGACTTCTGAGACTTTGCCTGCGAAGATGCGGTTTTTGTCGCCCATGCCTAACATGGATTTGCGTTCTTCGGCACTGAGGTCGCGTAGGAAGGGGAGAAGGGTGTTGATTTGGGTGATTAGTTGCAGGATGGTGTCTCGATCGTTTTGGCTCAAGGGTTCAGCACTGGTGGAACCGAAGGTGTCGGCGGAGAAGGAGGGCAGAATGGTTTGAGGGACGCTGTTGCCGTTGCTCGTGCCGTTTGTTTTTGAGTTGCTCATAGAAGATGTTGAATCTAGTAAACATGAGCTTATCGTTCCCAGGGTGGAGAGTGCGATCGCGATTGGGAGGAGTGTGATCGGTTTTTGGTCTTACTGCCCGCGTCCTGGTTTGCAATCGATGAACCCCAATGCTTCGGTGTCGAGGTAACTTGCGATCGCCATTTCGAGGATTGCTTCGATCGGATATTCAATTTCCGCAGCACGGGCAATCAGAGCGGCTCGAATGCGGTCTGGCAAACGCTCTAGAATCACCTCGGCATCGGTGGGAGTTAGTTGTTCTTGGGATGGAAGTGATCGCATCTAGAATCCTCCGCGATTGGATTTGCAGTTCAGAGTCGCTCATTGGCATGAAGGTTGATTGCACAGAATTTATGCTCCCGTAATTTCTGTGATTCTTGTGGGGATTTGGAGAGCGATCGCGATTGGGAGAAGTGCGATCGGTTAAAATTCAAATAACGTTCGTAATCACCGGACACTGATAACCTTTGCAACCCAAAGATCAAGGAAATGTTCCGGTGCATTGCGGTTGTTAGCCGTCCTTCTTCTCGAAGGGGCTAACTGCTAGCCAGGTGTATTCACTGTTCTCGTGGAAATTACTTCCAAAACCAAGTTCTTTCCTCACCAGCCGTCTCATTATATCCAAATCAACCATGAGGTTTTCTGATTGTCCAACCATCATCCTCAAGAAGAGGTCAGGGATAGCATGATTGTCGATAGTCAGGAGCAAACTATTATGACATTTTCTGGCCTCTTCAGCAGTTGTATGTTGGCGATCCACCTGAATAGGTTTTCCTTGATTGTCGCTCGACATTGTGAGACTCAAGTAAGCATCAATGATGCCAAGCATCGTCAAGCAAGCACTATACCGAAGTTCGTACTTCTTGGTGGCAATGCGGTCACTTTCTTCGAGTTCTTTCTTGACCGCCTCAATTCTGCGTGTAATCTCCGCAATATCTTTTTTGGTGACAGTTGATTTTGCCTTCTCTTTCAAGTATGCCCCGAGGAATGACGCTATCGCGGTAACCGCCACTAGCAAGATAATTTGCCAGTACGTCATTCCAGCCGACTCCTTCACAGCTGCTTCAACCACGCTCCTAATCTGCTCTGGTGTAATCGATTGCGTCGTCTCCTTATTGGGGCGGCTACCTATGAATTATACGAATCGGGGCGGCTAACAACTTTATTAGCTGTTATTTTCCTTGCAGCCTAAGATCCCAAATCAGACATTAGACGGCATCTTTGCTGGATAAGACCCCAAACTAGAACGTTATTCATCAGAAATGCAGTCTAAAATCCCAAATCAGGATAATACTCTGCATTTTTGCTGCTTTACGTCCCTACGCGGGATCTTATTCGTCATTTCTGCCAGATAAGACCCCAAATCCGGATCTTATCCGGCAAATCAATCCTATGGTAAAACGATCCTTCTTATCCTGCCAGCAGATTTAAACCTCTCTTTAGAATCGAGACTGCCAGAATCGGCATGACGATCGCACCCCACAGACCCCACTCCTCTTCCGAAGCTCACCCTCGACCCTCCAAAGCTGACGCATGAGCTTCTAATCCTCACCCCATGAGCTTCCAAAGCTAAAACACGAACTTCCAGAGCGATCGTACAAACTCCCAAAGCCGACTCCCGAACTCCCGAAGCTCACCCCCTGAACTTCCAGAGTCGATCTCTGAGCTTCCAAAGCTGAAACCTGAGCTTCCAACACTCACCCCCTGAGCTTCTAAAGCCCAACCGTGAGCCTCCGAAGCTGACGCATGAACTTCCGAAGCTCAACCAAGAAGATAGAGTGCGATCGACAAAGGAACTCAACGCGGAGTTGCCCTTCAACACCGATCTCACAATCACTGTGAAAGCCAAGCTTCCAAGTCGATTAGCGTCCTAAACTCTAATAACGCTTCTCCGAGTGCTTCTACTTGATCGATCGGAAGTTGGTCAATGCGATCGCGAATTTCAGACGGCAAGGTTCCCACTCGCTTGGTGAGCAGACGCAGAACCAGCGATCGCTCTCCTTGCTCGATCCCTTGCTCGATCCCTTGCTCAATTCCTTGCTCGATCCCTTCTTGCATCCAACTGGTGACAATCTGCATCACGCCCTCCCTCCGTTCTGGCTCAATTTTAGCAATCTCCGCCTGAAATGCCTGAGTCTCGATCGTATTCAGTCTCAAATACGTATCTACAAAACCTGAGATCAATCTCGTCCGGGCTGGATCAAGTTGTAAGGTGGCTAATAATCGTAGACATTCAACTTTCACCCTGGGACGGTCTTCGATCGCAATCCTCATCTTGCTCATCAAGGCGGCTGCCACTGGATTTGGCTGATTTAGAAAGTCCCGCCAATTGAGACGATTCAATTGGATGGATTTGAAGTTGAATTCCAACACCTTCCAATTGGGAAACTCGACCGTGTAGGTGTGCGGTTGTTCGCGATAGGGCTGGTCGAAGGAGAAAATGACAATTGGATAAATTCGCAGGAGGAACTTTTGGTGCAGCCGCGCAAAGTAGAAGAAAATCCGGCGGGTGAAGTAGGACTCTGGGGACGCTTGGGCTTCGAGATGGAAAATGAAAACGGCATCTTCGCCCAGTTGTTTCACTTCGACGAGCAGATCGATAACCTTGTCTTCTCCAGCGGTGAGGTCGGCAAAGTACTCCTGCTGGAGAAAGCGAATGGAGTTGGGGTCAATCGTGGCTCTCATCTCTGGCAAGAAGAGTTCGAGAAACTCCAGGAAAAAGGTAGAGATGAGTTCCTTGAATAAACGGTCGTGATCGATCGCATCATTCGCATCCGTCATGACAAATACTACAGAGAACCGACTCGATCATAAAGCATCGCGATCGTCAATTCCGTTGTCAATCTTGAGGCCGAATGGTATTCAATCGAGTCATCAAAGCACGACGGCTTTGATATTCTGCCCGCAGCGACTCGAAGCGTTTCGTAAATTCCAGCGATCGCGCCTATTCTCACTTCTTCAGCTTCACGACTCAAAATAAAAACAAAAAATAGATCAAAAAATAAACTCGTTAATCAATACAAATAACCGTCTAGCGACGAAGAGAGGAACAATAGGAAAGGAGTTTCCTCAATGTCGTATTACTGCAATCCTAAAGATCTGGCTCGAAAGCTTGCACTTGACCCAACTTATGGTGCTTCGGTCAAAGCAGTGAGTCAGGTCAATGCACTTTATGATGAGTATCGATCGCTGTGCTACGGATTCCGCACCATGATCTGGCGTTACACTCGCCGCCGTGTGTTCTATCAACTGCTTCGGAATGGTGATCTTGCCGATTATGAAATTCCAGGAACACGAGGGCGAAAAGATCCGTATACTGGCAAGTTCCTTTACCCCGACTATGACCAGCAACGGCTGTGGGAAGAAATCTTTGCACCTGCTTGGGAAGAATTTGCAGAGGTTTTCGAGGAACAGTACCTCATCCAACTCGAAACCCGCGAAAGCCTTTTGGAAGAGCAAGCAAGTAATGCTCCAAAGACTCTGAGAAAGCGAATTCAGAAGCTTCTTAAAGACGCGATCGCACGTCATGACAAAGAAGTATCGCTCGGTGCTGCTTGTGTGATCGATCGCGCTAAAACGAGCTATCGAGTTGGCTCAGGACAGCCTCCGACCACACACAAGCTCACCGACACTGAACGATGCAATCTGATGCGAACCTACCTGCTAGCGATCAATCAAGAGCAACTTGAACAGTACCAAGAACGCGCTGCCAATCAAGTGCCTCTCGATCACGCAGACACACTGAATGGACGTGGACAGCTTTCAAACGTACCCGACTACCGACCGAAAGTAAAGTCCACGTTTGATCCAGAAGTAGTCCGGCAGAAGTTGCAAGCTCAAATGAGCCAACAAGCAGATCAACTATTGATGGCAAATGGTTCTCCAGAGCTAGTGACGACAGCGATCGAATAGTTGTCACCCACAAAGTTCTCAATCTCCTCAGACTGGCTTCGGTCAGTCTTTTTTTCTTTTTGTTCTTCAGTTTCACCAATCATGACAGACCTCTTTACCTGGATTCAGACGCACGATGTTAGCAGTACAACGCAGCAATCGCTCCAATCTTCTACTCGCATTCCATACGATCGCTTACTGAGCCAACTTTCACTTACTCGCTCTCAGCGCCAAAAAGTCAAAGATAGCCTCAATGCTATTCGGTTATTCAAGCAATTGCAAGCAGTCAATCGAATTCCGACAATCGATGAACAAAGTCAACTATGTCTTCATCTAGGATCTGGGTTGAGTGCCGATCTCTTCGTTGATCCACCGAAATCAGAATGGGCAAAGCTGGCGATTGAACTGAAAGCGCTATTGACTCCTGAAGAATTTGCCCAAATGCGAGGAACGATGACAACGGCTTACTACACGCCACCCGCGATCGTTCAGTGCATCTATGAAGGACTCATTCGACTTGGTTGCAACGGCGGAGAATGGTTAGAGCCAACCGTGGGCACGGGGCTATTTATCGGACTCACACCCGCTGATTGGTCATGCCGTTGGACGGGCGTTGAGATTGATTCGATCAGTGGCAGTATTTGTCAGATGCTCTATCCAGAAGCAACCGTGTATCTCCAAGCTTTGGAGCGGACTCGATTAGCCGTCAATCATTTTGATGGATGTATTGGGTGAAATGACCCCTTGAAACTAGACCACTTCCTTTGTTGATAAAAGCAGCATTAGCTACGAGCTAGTATACTGCTATTTCTCATTCTTTTTCGTGTAGATATCCAATTGATGAATGTATCCTCTTCTTCATGTATACATCCTCCAAAAAAGTTTTGATCTGCATGTACGCTTCCGCAAAATTACGATACTCGGATAAATCCACTTCCTCCTCTTTGATGGTTCGCATTAATCGCTCCGCATAGCCATTCTGCGTTGGCTCTCCGACTTCTGCCATGCTGATTTGAATGTTCCGTTGTTTTAGCACTTCAACATAGCCTGTGGCAGCATATTGCACCCCTTGGTCAGAGTGATAAATCTCAGGTTGGTCATGTTCGAGAGCTTTGTTCAATGCGGTCAAAGTCAAACTGTGATCCAGCCCTCGTCCTAAATGCCAGCCCCGAATACACCGAGTGAACACATCCATCAATACAGCGAGATAAACAAAGCCTTCTCCCAATCGAATGTACGTGATATCTCCGACCCAAACCTGGTCTGGGTGTTCAATCTTCAGTCCCGCTACCCGATTTGGATAACGAGCAAAGCTATGGTTGCTATTGGTTGTGCGAACTCGCCGTTTGGGAGCTTTTCCAGCTAGACCCATTTCTTTCATTAGTCGTGCGACTCGCTTGTGGTTCACCACGATGCCTTGCCGCTTCAATTGCTGAGTAATGCGTCGATAGCCATATCGCGGAAACTCGCCCGCAATTTTGTCGCAAGCTTCGCTGCACCGAAGGTGTTCGCATTCTTTAGCTCTGTTTCGGCTTCAAGGTCTTGCTCAACAGGCTGATAGTACAAGCTGCTCCGATTCACCGATAGCACTTCACAAATCTGCCGCACTGAATAGTTTGATTCAAGCTCAGCTACGATTTGCCGCTTTGTTTCGTCACTGAGATGCTCGATGCTTTTTTTGCGATCTCTAACTGCATCGTCAATTTTCCCACCATCTGTTCGAGTTCGGCAATCCGCGACTCGACTTCCGATACTTGTCCAACTTCGCCAAACACCGATGGCGCTCGTTCGACAAATTCGTTTTGCCATCGCGTTAACACACTGCGATGCACGCCATGTGCTCGACTGACCTCGGCTTGCGTCTTTTCTCCACGCAGCAGTTCGAGGACGACTTTGGCTTTGAATTGAGGCGTATATTTCTTCGCTTGATTTGACATGCACTTGATCCTACTCCTTAAACGGTTCGTTGTTGCTTTTGGAGTGGTCTAGATTTTCGGGGTCATTTCAGACAACTTCTTGTGTATTCCCTGCGACATCAGTTGCGACAGCTTTTACCTGGTAGGTATCACTTGTGAGAGTCGGGGTTGTAATTTGCCATGTTCCATTGGTAATTGTTGGATTCAGTTGCAGATTGTTCAACCACAATTGCACGTGCGCTCCTGCACCAACTGTCCCTTGAAACTGAAGTGCGCGCTTGCGGGTCAGATTATCAGTCGCGCTACGCCCTGTGTCTAAACTATCTACTAAATCCAGGCTAGCAGTGGGCGCTGTTGTATCCAGTGTCCAACTAAAGGGATTGCTGGAGGTATTTGTCCAATTGCCGAAGCGATCTTTCGCTCGAATCACTAATTGATAGCTTCGATCGCTCAGCACACCTCCCAGAATTATTTCGAGGCGCGATCGATCCAGCCGAATCGTTCCACTCCCATCAATCCAACTGAGAATGTTGACAAATGACTGATTGTTGAGGCTTGCTGTAACTTCTGCTAATCCACTTTAGTCAGTAATGCGACTGATGATCGTTGTTGTGCGAGTAATGCGATCTCCTGCAACTCCGGTATCACTTTCTAATGAAACTTGTACAACAGGCGGAGTTGTCTCCATTGGCGGAAGGTCTGCCATGACGGGGCGCGTCGTTGTTCCGATCGCTCTCCAATTCAAATTGCGTAAGCTTGGATCTGTGAGGAGTTGTGTCTGGGTGATTCGCAGTCCGTCGATCGCCCAAATTGCCATCTCTCCTGTTGTAAAGTTGCGCCAAATGATGTCAGCTTTATGATCGCCTGTGAAATCATCAATTCCGACAACCTGCCAATTTCCGGCGACATTAATTGTGGAATTGTTGCTGAGTAAAAGTGATGACTGCTGGATCTGATTATTATTCACTAACCAAGCTGAGACATTTCCTGAACTGGTATCGCGGAGTAAAATGTCAGTCCTGCCATCTCCACTAAAATCCCCGAAGCCTTCTACCCGCAAGTTCAGCGCCATCTGCTGTTGTAGAACTGTTCCGGTTGTAACGGTTAAACCGTTCATTAACCAGGTTGCAGGTTGCAGTGTGGTGCGATTTCGCCAGAATAGATCTGTTTTACGATCGCCATCAAAATCACCCACCCCTTCAAGTACCCACTCTGCTCCAACCGTTCCATTGAAACTTCCAGTTTGACGAATTTTATCTCCATTAATGAGCCAGTAGCCAACATGTCCTTGTGATGGATTTCGCCAAATCCAATCTGCTTTGCGATCGCCATCAAGGTCGCCAATACCACTGAGTTGCCAATCGGAAGTGACGGTCATTCCCGAAAAGACTCCGCCTCCTGCCAGTAAACGCTGCCCTGAAGCTTCGCGCCCCATTAACCAAACTCCAACTTCACCTGAAGTGGGATTGCGCCAAGCTAGGTCATCCAAGAGATCGCCATTAAAGTCACCGATTCCGATAATCTCCCAACCTGTGCGCCAGGATGTTGAAAAACCATACTGAAGCCTTTGCGTGCCAATAAATGTTGTCCCATCAAAGCGCCAGTAACCTAGTTCTTGAGTGACCGGGTCACGCCACAAAATATCAGTGTCAACTTCAGGAGTACTCGCTGCTTGTAGCGTGTAGTCAAGTGCCTGAGAAGGATTTGCTGCACTGACAACTAGATAGTATGTACCTGAATCAAGTGTGTGTACTTGTAGTTCTGCTGCCACCGAGGAGGTGTTCTGGCTTGTGAGAACTTCACTCGCATCAACGATTCTGGACTGTTATCAACTGAAACAAAAATGGGAATTCTTCTGGCTCATTTAAGTTTTGCCGCTCATGCATACATATGTCGATACCACAATCAGCACTCAAGTGAACGAGCCTTTGTAAAGCATAGACAAAATCCAATATTAGAAGAAATATCTAAGGTCAAGCATTAGTCGAGGCGCGAGGCTTTCTGTAGCCGATCTGTTTACTGTAAACAATAGTACGTTACGTCCAGGTTCTATAACTTGATCTTTTAAGAGAACTGTATGCGTATTTCATTAGTGTGGATGATGGCGATCTCATCTGGCATGACGGTTGCAAATCTCTATTACAATCAACCACTTCTGGCAATGATGGCAACTCAGTTTCAAGTCTCCCCTGAATCGATGGGCGCGATCCCGATGTGGACCCAGATTGGCTATGCACTCGGAATTTTATTCATCGTGCCGTTGGGCGATCGTATAGAGCGACGACGCTTAATTGTCACCATGACAGGACTGAGCGCGATCGCGCTGCTCGCTGCCGCACTCTCAACAAATCTAATGGGATTGAGTCTGGCAAGCTTTGCGATCGGAACAAGCGCTGTCTCGGCTCAAATTCTCGTACCATTCGCAGCACAGTTATGTGAACCTGCCCAACGCGGAAAAGTGATTGGTATGGTGATGAGCGGATTATTTGTCGGAATTTTAGTCGCACGAACCGTGAGCGGGATCGTGGGTGCAAGGTATGGGTGGCAATTCATGTATGGGTTAGCTTGTGGGGCAATGATTGTTTTAGCGATCGTGCTGATGAAAAGTTTGCCGCGCTCACAAGCAACTTTGGCATTGAGTTATCCTGCATTATTGCGATCGATGTTGGACTTAATCACACATCAGCCTGCTCTGCAAAGTTCAGCCTGGATTGGAGCAATGTCATTCGGGGCATTTAGTACGTTTTGGAGTACGTTAGCTTTTTTGCTAGAACAACCTCCTTATCAGTATGGAAGTGATGTTGCTGGATTGTTTGGATTAGCTGGAGTGGCAGGAGCTTTGGCGGCTCCCGTGGTGGGAAGAATTGCCGATCGTCGGAGTCCAAGTTTCACAATTGTGCTAGGAATTTCAATTACAACGGTTTCTTATCTCATCTTTTGGAGCTTACACAATCAGTTGCTAGGACTCATTCTCGGTGTGATTCTGATTGATTTAGGCGTACAGACCACGCAAATTTCTAATCAAGCAACGATTTACCATCTCCCCGTAGAATTTCACAGTCGGTTAAATGCACTCTATATCATGCTTTACTTTGTCGGTGGTGCGGTTGGGTCAAAGCTCGGCACTTATGCCTGGAATCATTGGCAGTGGAACGGGGTCTGTGCCATTGGGTTAGGACTCATGCTAATCGCGTTTGCAGGCGCAATATGGCGCAAACAGCATCTCAACACTAAGTTCTACTAATCCATAATGCAACCCGTGAGCAGTTCAGTAGGGTGAGGGGAGTTGCTAAATTGAATCTCTGACTCGTCAGCAATAGAAACACAGAACCCTCCCAGTTTATGTAAAAATGCACTGGACGTTGAACGCACAAAACCATGGATATCAAAAAGGGAATCGCCCTGCTCAAACGCCAAATCAAACCGAAAGCGAATCCACGCGCCTACGAGAAACTAAATTTGGGCTGTGGCTACGATTACCGAGAGGGCTATCTCAATGTTGATATGCTCTGGTTTGTCAATCCCGATATCCTTGGAGATTTTCGATCGCTTCCCAATCTGCCTTCTAATTTCTACAAAGAAATCATCGCCCAGGATTGCCTAGAACATATTCCCCGATGCGATTCAAAACCGACGCTGAGAGAATGGCATCGACTGCTTGCACCCAATGGCGTTCTAAAAATCAGAGTCCCAAACTTACCTGGACTGCTCACACTCTTTAACCGAGAAGATCAACAAACCCTAGCGGCTCAAGAAAATCTCATTCAATGTCTATTTGGCACGCAAGCACTTGAAGGAGATTGGCATTTGTCAGGGTTTAGTGAGATGGTGCTGCGAAGCTATTTAGAAGAGATTGGATTCGATCGCATTCAGTTTGAATCCATGCACGATTGGTTATTTAATGTGACCTGCTATAAGAAAGCAAGCTAGATCTCAGTAAGAAGACTGAGCATCCGCAACTTAACTCGCCCAAGATCGCAAAATAGGGGGTTTTTACCCTGTTCAATTCGGGAACACTCAGTGATAAATTGTTTCCCGGTTCATCTACGTGCGATCGCACACCCTGTTAGACTATGACGAGATCTTTTGCGGCGATGGTGGGATTGATCTGCTTATTTTTAGGCTCCTGCGGGTTTTTAGTCACCGCTTCGGACTGCTCCGGTTCGATCCGGGCGGGTGTCACTAGTATTATGATGTCTGCTTTAGCCTGGGGCTATTTGAAGCAGGCGAATGAGAAGCCCGTCGGATTTTGGCTGAGCTTGTACCGGGGCGGGATCGCGATCGCAGGCGCGATCGTGCTATTCGCACTCTGGCGGATCTTTGGGGCAATGCAAGGAATCGGTTGTGCAGTTAGCTAGGCTAAGCTTTTGACAGCCGCCCTTAAGTTTCCTTGATGTTCATGTAAAACGCGATCGCTGTCTGGTTTGGAGAGTCCTGTCCAATACATCATCAGGGCTGTCTTTACAGAGCGATCGCTTTTTTCAAGCAAGTCTGATGCCTGTGCGCGATCTAAATCAGTTAGATCGCAGAGAATTCTTAAAGCACGATCGTGCAGTTTCGTATTCGTCACCGCAACATCGATCATGCGATTCCCGTAGACTTTGCCGAGCCGCACCATTGTCCCAGTTGAAAGAATGTTTAAGGCAAGCTTGGTGACCGTTCCAGATTTGAGACGAGTCGAGCCTGCTAGTACCTCTGCACCCACAAGCAATCGAATATCAACATCGACTTCGATCGGCACTTGCGCTTGCGGCACGCAAGCGATAAAAATTGTCGTGGCTCCGCGATTTCTCCCTTCTGCTAATGCGCCATGCACATAAGGCGTTGTCCCACCTGCTGCAATTCCAACCACAACATCGATCGCGCGAACATCTCGCTCTGCGATCGCCAAGGCTCCTTGATCTGCTAAATCTTCTAACCCTTCTGAACTGCGGACTAGTGCATCTGCTCCCCCTGCAATGATGCCCTGTACCATTTCTGGCGGCGTACAAAAGGTCGGTGGACATTCTGCTGCATCTAAAACGCCCAAGCGTCCACTGGTTCCCGCTCCCACATAGAAAAGTCGTCCGCCCTGGCGCAATTTCTCGGCACTCAGGTCGATTGCTTTTGCCAGTTGTTCACGAGCCTGTGCGATCGCTTGAATCGTTTTGGCATCTTCTTGGTTAAAGACATCGACGATCTCGATCGAGGAGAGTTGATCTAGATTGGCACTGGCTGGATTGACCTGCTCAGTCAGTAAATGTCCTCGGGGTTGAAGTTGCATAAGGATTCTGAGAAAAACGCAACTCGTATTTTACGGTGATTCGAGAACAGACTGCGTTAATTCATCTTGAGGGATTCCGCAGCAATTTGGATTTGAGCCAGTGGAGCGAGATCAGTTGGAAAGGGGGGGAGATTGACGATCTCTTTTCCAGCAAATGTTTCTAGCGTCTGAGTTGCGCGATTATTCACAATAAAGCGCTGGTGGACGTTTAATTGCTCAAGCGATTTTACAAGACGTTCGGTTTCGGCAAGAATTGTCGATCGAGCCTGAACCACTGCAATAAATTCGGTATGTTCAGCGTCTTGTAATTTCTGATGGGTTTTGACAATTCGCTGTCTCAAGGTTCGTAGACGGCTCATGAGTTCGGTGTGTCCAACAACGTTTTGATATTTCAGCCAGAGCTTAAAAATCCAAGTGAGCCAATCGGTTAATACAGAAGGCATTTCTAGAAAGCGTAGAAGATGACCCGTTGGAGCGGTATCGAGAATGATCAAATCTTGCGCTTTGGATTCGAGCAATTCCATGACTTCTAGCAGCGAGAGCATTTCATCAATACCGGGAAGCGCTTGAGCCATGATTTTGCGCCATGCTTCGGGAGTGTAGGCGATTTGTAGCGATTCGTCTTCAGTTTGACCGCTCATCATATCCGCTAACTCCCACAGGTAGTCCTCTCGGAAGCGATCGAGCAAAAATCGCGAATCGACCTCTTGCGCGCTCAAATTTGGAAAAATTTCTGTGGTTTCATGTCCAAGCTGTGTCCCAAAAGCATCCCCAAGCGAATGAGCGGGATCAATTGAAATTACTCGAATCTTTTTATCCGGATGCTGCTGAGAGAGATTGAGTGCGATCGCTGCTGCGATGGTCGTTTTCCCAACTCCGCCTTTTCCGCCGACTAAGATCAGCTTACGATTCTCCAAAATGAAGTCAGGTAGAGATTCAGAAGGTGTAATGGTAGGTGCTAGGGAGATCACTTCTGAAGGAGTCGTGATCAATCGATCGAGCGCTTCAACGCCAATCGGTTCGCGCTCCTGTTGCGAAAATGTAAGAACAGGCTCAGCAATTTCCTGAAACTTTTTAATCATCGGTTCGCTTTCAGGTCGGATTTGATTGAGCAACACGCCACCCAACGGAATTTTTAGTGCTTCTAGCGATTTGATTAATCTTTGGGATTCGAGCAGACTGAGCCATTCTGCGATCGCCACGACAAAACAAGCAGACCTGTCTGAATCTTGAAGTAGATTTCTCCCGTCGGTTAAATCAGTTCGCATCGATTCAAGAAAGCGATCGACTTCATCAGGGGTGTATTGTCCCGTGAACGCCTCACTCATGGCACGATGCTTCAGTTGAAACAGATCCAGCGCCGAGAGAAACTCTTCGAGAAAGTCCATCAGATTAAAAAGTGCCAGCGTGTGACCGCTCGGAGCCATATCGACCACAATACGATCGACGACTTGATCGCGCAGCAATCTTTGAATTTCGAGAATCCCCATCAGTTCATCTAAGCCCGACCAGCCCAATTCCCAAACCGATGCCAAATCTCCTTGTTCGACAAAGCTTCCTCGTTCGACCAAGCGTTCCAGAATCGTCCCATATTCCGCCTTAAAGTCTTTCAGCAGCAACTCAGCATCTAACGCTCTCACACTCAAATTCGGCAGGCTCTCGATCGTCTGAGCCGTATTACCAACTTCCATTCCGAGGACATCGCCTAATGAGTGAGCCGGATCAGTCGAGAGGAGCAAAATGCGATCGGTGGGAAACTGTTTCGCCCAGCGACAGGCGAACGCGCTCGATAGGGTAGATTTCCCGACACCGCCTTTACCACTGAACATTGCGAGATGGAGCGAATCAAACGAATTTAACATAGTTATTCGATCGAGTTTGGGCACAATCCTTGTACTGAATTAATTCGTTTTTGGTGCAACTATTTCGGGCGATCCCCAACCCTCCTTGAATCAAGAGAGACGAGAGTTTAGAAATTCTCTTCAACAAGAAGCGTTAGAAACAGAATTCTGGCTTCCCCATTTTAAGAGGGACTCAGGGAGAGTAACCCCGATTGCAATCACCAATCAATTCAGTATTCGTAGTCTTCCCAAGAACCCGGTAACACCCCATGAGTGAGCTATTTAAAGGATTTGAGCAACTTTTAGAACTCGCCAAAGTGCTAGAAGAAAAAGCCGAAAAAGGCGAACTCAAAGCCAACATCCAAGTCAACCGCGCAGGTTTCAGCAGTATTCCCCGCAACACGGGCGGCATCGGCGTAAATCGCCCTCAACCTGCTCAAGCTCCCACTTCAGAGGTGATTGTTACTCCACCCCCGGCAAAGGGTGCATCGCTACAAGATGTCGGCGGACTCGCTGAAGTCCTGCGAGAACTCAGAGAACTCGTCGAACTGCCTTTAAAACGCCCAGAAGTCCTGGCAAAATTGGGACTTGAACCGATTCGAGGCGTATTACTTGCAGGCTCACCCGGAACCGGAAAAACCTTAACCGCAAGGGCACTCGCAGAAGAATTAGGCGTAAATTATATTGCGATCGCCGCTCCCGAAGTTATGGGCAAATACTACGGTGAAGCAGAAGGACGACTCCGCAGTATTTTCGAGAAAGCAGCAGCTTCGGCTCCTTGCATTGTATTCATCGACGAAATTGATAGCTTGGCTCCCGATCGCTCTAAAGTCGAAGGCGAAGTCGAAAAACGAGTCGTCGCACAATTGCTCACATTAATGGATGGATTCGCCCAAACGAAAGGCGTAATTGTCCTTGCCGCAACCAATCGCCCGGATCATCTCGATCCCGCATTACGACGACCGGGGAGATTCGATCGAGAAATTCAATTCCGAGTGCCTGATCGAGATGGACGATTAGAAATTCTCAACATTCTGACGCGATCGATGCCGCTAGATTCCGTCAATCTCGAATTAGTTGCAGACCTGACAGTTGGAATGGTCGGAGCAGATCTCAAAGCAGTTTGTCAGAAAGCAGCTTATATTGCTTTGCGGCGGCAAGTTCCATCTCTAAATCAAGTCCCGGACGAATTAACGATCGAACAGTCCGATTTCGTTCAGGCACTTAAAGAAATTAAGCCTTCTGTTTTGCGATCGGTCGAAATCGAATCTCCAAATATCAGTTGGGATCAAATCGGCGGTCTAGAAGAAACGAAACGCACCTTACAAGAAGCGGTCGAAGGTGCAATGCTCTATCCCGAACTCTATCAACAAACTGGCGCAAAAGCCCCACGAGGCATTCTTCTCTGGGGACTTCCTGGAACTGGGAAAACTTTACTAGCAAAAGCAGTTGCCTCTCAAGCTAGAGCGAATTTCATCGCAGTGAATGGCGCAGAACTGATGAGCCGCTGGGTCGGAGCCGCAGAACAAGAAGTTCGAGATCTCTTCAACAAAGCGCGTCAAGCGTCTCCTTGTGTTGTGTTCATTGACGAGATTGATACGTTAGCCCCAGTACGCGGTAAGTTTAGCGGTGATTCGGGAGTCAGCGATCGTGTCGTCGGTCAATTGCTCACCGAACTGGATGGCTTACAAGACTGCGGTACAGTGCTTTTAATCGGAGCAACCAATCGCCCTGACGAACTTGATGCAGCTTTCGTGTAAGCGTTTTCTGTC
>JALOOO010000188.1 GCA_025454375.1 Leptolyngbya sp. Prado105
ATTTGGAACTTTGTGCATGACTATAATGCGACGCTGAGACGAAAGATGGCGAAGGCTAGCTGTACTATTTCCTCCAGCCTTTCCTAAATAGCACTACCCGTGATGAGACCCTGCTATCCTTGAAAAGAGCTTATCAAATTAATTTTGAACTGCTCATGATGTCGTTCTTCCATCTCAACTAAAAAATGTCTGCGGGATCTGCCGATTGCAATTTACGGATCGCGATCGCACCCGAAATCAGGCACATCGCGATCGTCAGAGAAAGAACTTGTACCATTCGCACTAGCGTCATTTCAAGCGGTAGATTCGTCGCATTCTGAGTCAAACGATACAAGCCGATCGAAATCAGATGACCCGGAATAAAGCCTGATACAGACAGAATCAAAGCTTCCTCAAATACAACGCGCAATAGATATCGATTCCGGTAGCCCATTGCTTTAAGCGTGGCATACTCGGATAGATGATCGTTCACGTCACTGTAGAGAATCTGATACACAATAATAATGCCGACAATAAAGCCCATGCCAACACCAAGGGAGAAAATGAAGCCGATCGCCGTATTCCGTCGCCAAAAATTCGCTTCAAACTGAATGAATTCTGCTTTCGTCAGCACCCGAACATCACTCGATAGCTGTGCTTTTAACTCCTGAGCAACAGTTGCGACATCAGCGATCGACTGGAGTAGAATTCTACCTAAACTCACTTCACCTGCTTGGGTTCGAAAAAAGATTCGGAGAAAGTTTTGATCGCTAGTCATCACACTGCCATCAGGACCAAAAGAAGCTCCAACCTTGTAAAGTCCGCGTAGGTTGATTTGTCTGCCTTCTAGTTCAGTCGTGACTGGATTGCCTTGAGCGATTTGCATAATTGCCTCTCGATAGTTTCCTCTAGAGGCGCGATCGAACACCAGCGTATCAGGAAAGCGCAGCACACTTAGGTTCCGATTGACTTCTGGTAGATCAAACGCGGGCTGCGCTGGATTGTAGCCGATTACTAAAATGGCGGTTTCTTCTTTCGTTTGCGGATTCTTCCATAGTCCGGGACGAATGTAGAGCGCTTCTGCAATTTTCACAGCAGGGTGATTCGCAGCTTGAAACAATCGACGGCGCGAAAACGTTTGCAACGTCGTGAGATTTCGCGCGCTCGGACTAATGAGAACGAGATCGGCTTTGAGCAACTGATGCAAGCGAGTATTACTGTCGTACAAAGCATCCTGAAAGCCGAGTTGCATCAGCATCAAAATGACCGCAAACGCAATCCCCAAAACCGCAATCAGAAAGCGTCCTCGCTGCCGAGTTAGCTGTTTCCAAGCCAGTGGAATTCTACGTCTGAACATAGCTTAAGGCTTAATCTCGACATTGACCTGAGCATTGGTTAGACCACGAACGCGCTGACTCGCTGTTGCATCTAAGCGAATCTTCACTTCGATCACTCTGGCATCGGTAGCCGCCGTCGGATCAGTATCTAGCACATCACGTTTCGCTACTTGAAAGCCAATGCGATCGACCACGCCCTTCAGTCGTCCCTCAAACGTATTGCCCGGACTGGTAATCGTAGCAGACTGCCCAACGTTGATTTTTCCAATATCGCTCTCATAGACTTCAGCCGTCACCATCATCTGATTCGTCTGCCCTAGTTCAACGATGCCGTTCGAGCCAACGGTTTCGCCTACTCTAGTTTGAACTCGCAAGATTCGACCTGCTTTGGAAGCGCGAATGTAAGCGAGATCGAGTTCAGTTTTGACACGCTGAAAGGTTGCGATCGCACCTTCCACTTCCGCTTGTGCTGCGACGACATCGGTAGGTCGAATTTCTGCCACTTGATCCACGGTCGCTCTAGCTTCCTCAGTACTGGCAGATAGAGTTTGCTGAGTTTGCTCTAAAGTTGCTTTTGCTTCGTTTAATTGTTGCTGCGCGGTTTGTTGTGAGAGTCTCCGACTATCGAGCGACGAGGCAGAGATCGCGCCCTGTTGATAAAGTGTCTTGTGCCGACGATATTCGACTTCCGCGTTGTCCAATGCAGCCTTCAATCGCGCGATCGCAGCTTGCTGAGTTTGGACTGCTCCAATTCGTTCCGCTTCTGCTCGACTCACGGCGGCTTGACGAGCGGCAATTTCACCCTGCCTTGCTCCAGAGCGCACTTGAGCGAGACGTGCTTGAGCGATCGCGACCTGAGTTTCGGCTTCTCGTAAAGTTGCTTGTAAGCGATCTCGAGAATCTAAAACTGCTATCACTTGCCCTGCTTGAACGAAATCCCCTTCAGATACCCATAGTTCTTTGATGCGGCTTCCTGTGCCGGAAATCGCAGGAGCAGAGACTCGAATCACTTCTCCATCGGGTTCAATTCGTCCCAATGCGTTGATTGTGGAAGTAACAATAGTTCGAGGCGACTCGGAGGGGAGTTGAGATCGCTGGAATCGCGTGAAATACAGCACACCGCCGCCTACTAATACGAGCGAACAAATGCCGATCGCGATCGTCCATCGCAGGTTAGGGATTTTGAATTGCCAAGACGAAGGGTTTTGTACCATAGCGGATCAAACTCCAAAACACCGATTAAGTTCAAGAAAAATGTATGACTGAAGCAGTGTCGCTATCAAACGATCGCCCAAATCGATTCAGCAATGACAAACACAGGTGATAGAGTTTACTTAATTCAACAAATTGTACTCAACAGGTTGAGTACTCTGTCTAGAGTAGACTAGATTTATAAAAACTGTCAACGCAATTTTTCGATGGCTCTCACTCACGCAATTTTGGCATTCTTGATCAAGCAACCTGCAAGCGGCTATGACCTCGCGAAAAAGTTCAATGCAGATTTTGCTCAGTTTTGGAAAGCGTCTCAACAGCAGGTTTACCGCGATTTGACGAAACTCGAAAGCCAGGGCTTGATTGCGAGTGAAGTGGTTCCACGTGAGGGTGTTTTTGATAAAAAGTTGTATTCGATCACGGAAGCAGGGAAGCAATTTTTGAAACAATGGATGCTGCAACCCTGTGATCCAGCAGTCGTGCGTGAGGAGTTACTCCTTAAAATGATGGCAGGGGAACTCGTACCGCTTCAGGTCTTGCGTGAGGAGGTCGAGCGGCATCGATGGCTGCATCTAGAAGTGCTACAACGCTATAAGCAGATTGAGCGGGACTACTATGAAGGCAAGACGTTATCGACTGGGCTGCAATTGCGGTATCTCGCACTAAAACGCGGGATTCGGTATGAACGCGATTGGGTCGAGTGGTGTGATGAAGCATTGACAGAGATCGCGGCGATCAAGCAGACTACGTTACCTTGAACTTTTGTCTTCTAGCGATCGCTCTCAGCACATTTAGATTTTTTCTAAAAAGAACCAATCGATCGCCAAAAAAACCCCCAAAAAAATTCGGGGGTTCTCTGAAAGCATCACTATATCGATGTTTTAGAACGGAGAGAGGGACTCGAACCCTCGGATAAGTCACCCCATCACAGCATTTCCAGTCCTGCGACTAAGGGACTGAAAACCTTACGCGAACGGTGAGGCATTAAGGCTACACGATCGCTGCTGGTTTTAGCTCAACTTTGACCCAACCCGGCTTCCGTTGATCAAACGCTTTGTAAGCATCAATCACCGAAGTCATCGGCTCCATTTGCGTCAGGATTTGCGTGGGTGTTACCATTCCGCTTTGTACCAGATCAATCAGTTTAGGAATGTACCTGCGGTGATTGCAGTTCCCCATTTTGATCGTCAAATTTTTATTCATCGCCATGCCGATCGGGAAAAATTTGTGCGTTAGTGGAAATACTCCAATAATCGAGAGTGTTCCAGCTTTTGCTAACGCTTGAACTGCCCATTCGAGCGACTGCGATGGCGCGTTTCCTGGATGCCAGTTGCCATTTTGTGGATTGATTTGCGGCGCGATCTGATGCAATTGTTGCTCGAATTGCTTCATTTGTTCTTGCGCTTTCTGTGCTGCTATTCCTTGAGTAGGCGCGACTGCATCGACTCCGACCGCTTCGATCGCGCGATCGACACCCACACCTCCAGTCATGCTTTGCAGCGATTCAACCGGATCTTCTAAGTTAAAGTCAATGATTTCGGCTCCGAGTGCCTTTGCCATTGCTAATCGAGAGGGGATGGTGTCGATCGCAAAAACCCGTCCTGCGCCGAGCAGTTGGGCACTCTTAATTGCAAACTGCCCAACGGGACCACAGCCAAACACCGCAACTGTGTCTCCCGGTGTAATCTCTGCTAGTTCTGCGCCAAAGTAAGCGGTCGGGAAAATATCAGAGAGTAAGATTGCTTCGTCGTCGCTTACTCCTTTGGGCAGTTTGACGAGACCTGTATTCGCGTAAGGAATGCGAGCGTATTCTGCCTGTAAGCCGTCAACGGGTCCGGAGGGTTCTGGTCCGCCAAAAAACGAAGTTCCAGCCGCAGGACCGTTGGGATTGGCAACATCGCACTGGGAATAGTAGCCCGATCGACAATACGAACAATAGCCACAGGCGATCGTAGAGGGAATCACTACGCGATCGCCCTTATTCAAATTCCGCACATTTGCGCCGACTTCTTCGACGATGCCGACCCCTTCATGTCCAAGAATTGTTCCCGGCTTCATTCCCGCGAATGTTCCTCGAATCATGTGCAAATCTGTTCCGCAAATAGCACTAGCGGTAATACGGACAATGGCATCATATGGATCTTTAATTTTGGGTTCTGGGACATCATCGAGGCGAATGTCACCGACACTGTGAAACACAACTGCTTTCATGGAAAATTTCCTTCGTTTGTTCAAGCGTTAGGGGTAGTTAACTCATCAGTCCCTCAATTCCTACCTGCTGACATACACACTTCAGCATCCCTGAACAGAGGCTCATTCATCCTGGAAAATTGCAGCAAAAGCAACGTCATGCTAAAGATAGAGCAAGCAGCATTAGACAAAGAAGATATAAAGAGAAAAGCTTTATGACAAGCGATCGCATCCTATTCCACCTTCTTCATAAGACGCAGGATAAAGAGAGAAACGCCTGCTCCTACCAGAGCTAACTGCCATAAGCCACAAGCACCAGCGACTCCCAAAGCAGCAGTCACCCAAATTGCAGCGGCAGAAGTGAGTCCTTTGACGGCTTCATCATCCGTTCGATTTCTAGCTCGTTGTAGAATTGTTCCACCCCCAATAAATCCAATTCCTGCAATAATGCCTTGAATCACCCGACTGAAGGCTTCCCCGTCTTGTCTTAGTACACCGAGTTGGATCGGAATCATCATGAAGATAGCAGTCCCAAAACTCACCAGCGTATAGGTTCTTAGCCCTGCCGACTTTCCTTTTAATTCCCGTTCCAATCCAAGAATGACACCAACCAGTAATGCAACTCCTAGTCGTATAGTTAATTCCCATCCACTCACTGGAGCTAACAAAGCATTTTCCATAGTAGTTAAATTGCATAGAATGCAGCACTTCTTAAAAGTTAAGTAACTAAGCTACCGCTATATTCCTGATTACATTAGTTTAGGTAGCACTTTTTCACCAAATGCCTCAATAAATTGTTGTTGCTCTCGATTCACGTTATGCAAAATGATTTCATCAAATCCCAGTTGAATGTATTGCTGAAGCCATTCAATGTGTTGTTCTGAACTCGATGAAATACGAACGTAGGGATCTAACTCTTCTGGCTGCACAAATTGCCCTATGGCATCAAACTGTTCTACTGTTTTCATCTCTGCTAGCACGACACTTTTGAAGATGTTGTTGCGCCATTGTTGATAGGCTCCTTGTCTCGCTCGTTCATCGGTGCGATCGTAGGAAAGCTGCACTTTAAGAATCATCGGTTTTCCTGTTCCACCCCCTCGGCGAAAGGCATCTACAACAATCTTGAGTTGATCAATCGGATGGGAGACTGTGATTAAGCCATCTGCCCAACTCCCTAACCATTCAGCCGTTTCTGGGGTAATCGCTGCACCAATAATTAGAGGAAAAACCTGGGGGCGCGTGTAAAGCTTGGCATCTTCAACCGACACTAAACCGTGATGAGTAACGGTTTCTCCTGACCACAATGCCCGGATAATATCAACACATTCTTTCAAACGGGTATTGCGATCGCCCTTGACTAACTGTTTTCTCCCTGTAATATGTTCGTTCAATGCTTGACCACTGCCAACCGTCAGCCAAAATCGATTGGGAAACATCTCTGCTAGAGTTGCTGCTGCTTGAGCAATGATCGCAGGATGATATCGCTCTCCGGGTGCATTCACAATTCGATAGGAAAGTGTAGGGGTCGCCTGCATCGCTGCACCTAGCCATGACCAAGCAAAACCGCTCTGACCCTGCTGTTCGCTCCAGGGATGAAAATGGTCGGAAGAAAGAGCAAGGGTAAATCCAGCTTTTTCAGCCATTTGGACATACTTCAACAGTTCGCTCGGCTTGAACTGTTCGTGTGATGCGTGATAACCAATTTTTGCCATAAAACCTACTTTCTAATCGTTAAAGAACAGAATTAGTGCATTGCACTGACGCGAAACCAGCGATAGCCATAAGCATTCATTGAAATCGTATTAGAGCTTTGATCAAGCGGTTTATACTTTTGGTCGTATCTTACTAAGGAAAAATTATCGCCAAACACTTCCATCAAGTGTTCCTGCTGAATATCCTCTAAAGTGACAGTACAAGGACGATCGCTCAAGTTATGCAAGGCAAGGACGGTTGCTCCATCGAGCTTACAAGCATGGGCAAAGACCGCAGGTTCATTGGTTTCTAACATTTGCCATTTGCCTGTCCCAAACTCTGGGCACTGTCTGCGAGTGCGAATAAGATGCTCCATCCAGTTCAAAAAAGAAGCCGGATCACGCTGTTCAAAAGAGACATTGACGTGCGGGTAACTATACTCGCCCTCTGAAATGACGGGACGCACTAAAGCATCAGGAGAAGCCGTTGAGAAGCCGCCATTGGGATCATCTGACCACTGCATTGGGGTACGAACGCTCTCCCGTCCCTCTAGCGACAAATCATCTCCCATACCAATCTCATCGCCGTAGCGCAATAGCGGAGTACCGGGTAGGGTAAATGCTAGGCTGTAGATCATTTCGATGCGATGACGATCGTTCTGCATCATCGGCGGTAAACGTCGCCGAATGCCCCGACCAAAAATTTGCATCTGCTCTTCTGGAGCAAAAGCAGCAAAAATCTCCTGTCGCTGCTCGTCACTGAGACGATCGAGCGTCAATTCATCGTGATGGCGCACAAAGTTAAGCCATTGAGCATTGTGAGGAATACAAGGCAACGTTTTAAGCCCATCCTTGAGAGTATTCGCATCTTGTCGTGCCAGTGCTAGAAACAACTGCTGATTCAACAGAAAGTTGAAAAGCATGTGCATCCGGTTCCCCTGATCAAAATAAACAGGAATTTGATCGGGTGAGACATTCGCTTCTGCGAGTAAGATGGCATCTGCCCGACGAGCCGTTACAAACTCTCGCATCCGTTCTAGAAAAAGGATTAAGTCTTCCGAACTCGCACCATCAATGCCTACGTTTTTAACTAGAAAGTGAGCCGCATCAATCCGAAATCCTGATACGCCCAATTCTAGCCAGAAACCCATAATGCGAAGTATTTCCTCCTGCACTTTAGGGTTGCCAATATTGAGGTCGGGTTGTTCTTTGTAAAAGTGATGCAAATAGGATGCGCCTGCTTGTTCGTCATATTCCCAAATACTGTCTTCTTTAGTGGGAAAGGCAATCAAATCAGGGTTAGGTTGAGGATCGTCTGACCAGACGTAGTAATTACGATATTTCGAGTTTTTGTCCTGTCGTGCGCTTTGAAACCAGGGATGTTCGATCGAGGTGTGATTCACCACTAAATCAATCAAAACTCGAATCCCACGATCGCGGGCTTGGTGCATAAACTCCACAAAGTCTCCCAGCGTCCCTAAACGGGGATCAACATCGTAGTAATTCATCACATCATAGCCATTATCCCGATTTGGAGAAGGATAGAATGGCAAAAGCCAGAGGCAGTTAACTCCTAAACCAGCTAAATAGTCCAGACGATGAGTTAACCCTCGAAAATCCCCAATGCCATCCCCGTCAGAATCCTTAAAGGTTTCCACATCGAGTGAATAGACGATCGCATTTTTGTACCAAACGCTTTTCATTGATGTCATCGCTTTAGCTAATCTAAAATTTGGTTAATTGCCCCATAATTAACCAAAACTTTTCTACTTCTAGTGTTTGCAACACTAAATTCTGCAACATAGAGGCTTTGGGACTTCGCTCTCAAGAAGGGGTGAAGGGGTTTCACCCCTATCAAAACTTTTTTTTGCTGTACTAGAGGCTTTGTGTGCAAAGTTTCTACATTTAGATAGATTTTTGAAAGCCAACACGATGGTGATCATATTGGTTGCTGATCCGGGATTTAGCCTTTTAATCTCCTTCTACTTCAACCTCACGCTCCTCAACACCTTCTCGTTCGATTACACCTTCTCTTTCTTCAACACCTTCTCGTTCGATTACACCTTCTCTTTCTTCAACACCTTCTCGTTCGATTACACCTTCTCTTTCTTCAACACCTTCTCGTTCGACTACACCTTCTCTTTCTTCAACACCTTCTCGTTCGACTACACCTTCTCGCTCCTCAACTCTGGGTTCAACAACACCTTCCCGTTCCTTCAAGCTTTCTTCCCGCTCTCCGTATTCAGGAGCGCAAGCAACGGCACCCACTAAAACTATACTAGCTAAAGCAATCTGAGTTAGAGTTTTCACAGGCTTACTCAGCATGACTATTACCTCCTTATTTGCCCAATTTTGTTTGGGCTAAAGTTGATCTTGTTCATGCTATGAAAACACTACAATCTAGCCCTCGTCTTTAAGCTCGATATTGTTTCTTAGGAAACTGAGTCTTTTTGAGGATAGCTATTATTCATTGGATTGATGAAATTAGCTCTTAATCATTACCAGCATAAGCGATCGTACTTAACAAGGCATTTTCTGCTTGGCGTGAATCCAGACGAGTGTGCTGAACAACGATCGGGACATCAGATGCAATGACACTGGCATAGTCTGTATCACGAGGAATCGGCTCAGGATCAGATAAGTCATTAAACCGTAAATGCTTTGTGCGACGAGCCGGAACCGTAACGCGGTAAGGTCCTACAGGTTCGCGATCGCTGAAATAAATCGTGATCTCAACATGAGCATCCTGATCTGAGGTATTCAGTAAACAAGCAGTTTCATGGCTGGTAAACTGCGGTTCAGGTCCATTGCCATAAGCGGGAATATATCCTTCAGCGATCGCCCAACGGGTTTGTCCAATCGGTTGACTCATTGTTTTGTTAGCTCCTGATATCGTGATGCTTTGTTTATTCCCCAACACTGAGTTGGCGAAGAGAAATCTGCTTACATAAACTTTCTACCGCTAACGTGAGAGATCGCATTAACTCTGAATCTTCTTGATAATTCGCAGGAGCAAGATTTGCGACTCGCTGACTTTCGCTCACCTCAATCTGCTGACTCCATGCCTCAACGGTATCCCCTTTATAAACACCGATCGCAGTTCCGCCTTCATCATTGAGAACAGAAAAACAAGGCACATCTGAGGCACCATCTCCGACATAAATTATCTGAGATAGGGGCACATACAATTCTGATTCTGATACATCTCGATAAGCAAACGATCGCCCATCTCCATCGACCTGATCCTGACCACTGGCAATGTGCATCAGATAGCGAGTTTTTTCGGTGTGGCTAATGCTGCGTTTGAGAAATTCAATTTCACCACTTTCAGCATAGTGAAATTCGCATCCCCAGATTTTAGTAAAGTAAGGGGCAATGCAGGTGTTACGAACCACTTCAGCAAATCCGCCCGTAATCATGTAAAACTCTAGTTCAATTTTTGGGTTCAGTTCTTGCACTCGTTGATGTAAACGATCGAACATTTCAGTCACGCCTTTAAAGGGCTGTAGTTCTTGCCCAAACTGACTCAGATAGTTCTTTGTGATTTTTTCTTTACGCTGTTTGGATTCCTGAATTAAACAATAAAACCTCGCTGCAACATGATCCCATCCAGCCGCTTTAAGCGGTTCATAGCGCTGTTGACGAAATTCATTCACATCTAGCCCCAATCTTTCGATCAATTCGTCAAAGGTATCCGGTGCAAGCGTGTCGTCAAAGTCAAACACGATCGCAATTCGATTACAAACAGGCTTCGTTGCTTGGGGCTTTTTGAAATTGGTTTTTGAAGTTTGAGACATCATCTTACCTCATAGATATTTCCTAGTAGTTCAAG
>JALOOO010000380.1 GCA_025454375.1 Leptolyngbya sp. Prado105
TCTTGCTGTGAGTACTTGGTTCGTTTATCCCACTATTCTTCTAGATTTCAAGATTCCATTATTGATTGCGGTTGCAGCACAATTGCTTCTATTTTCAATTAGCTTGATTAAATTTAGAAAGCTTCCTAGTTTTCATACTTACACCGCAAAAGCTTGGGGATTAGCTTTACTCATAGCAACGATCGCGCTATTTGGATTCAACTATGCTCCAACACTTTGGGCAGCGATCGTCCTTTGTTGGATCAATAGCTTGGAAGAAATTGCCATGACACTCATCCTGCCTTCCTGGAAATGTGACGTTTTGAGCCTGTTTCAAGCGATCAAATTGCAACAGGATTGATTGGAAGAATGATTCAAGGAAAACCAAACAAAAAACCCCCAACCAAATTGCCAGGGGTGAATCATCAGGGTGCATCTACCATTCCTCTATACCAAATCACTCCTCCCAATCCGGAGAAATTGACAAAAAAATCTCCGCGAATCAGCGCTTGAGAAACTGCGCCGCTTGCTTCACAGGTTCTAATAACTCTAAAGAAACATGAAGACTATTGAGCGATCGAAATTCATCTGCTTTCACATCCGCAGGCATTCCATGAAAATCGCTGCCGCCTGTCATTAATAAGCCATATTTGGCGCACATCTCTTTCAAGCGTTCCGCCTGCCAAAGCGTATGGCTCGGATGAAACACCTCAACCCCCATCAGACCCGCTTCAACTAGCTCCGGCAGAATCTCCTTTACAGGTCTACCTCGATACAGAAACGGATGCGCCCAGACCGGAACCGCCCCACATTCGCGCAGCAGTTTAATCCCGTCGATCGCGCTAAATTTCTCGTACTGCACAAAGGCAGGCTTATCATCGCCAAGAAACTCGTCAAACGCATCGCGTGTCGATTCGACATAGCCCGCTTTCACCATTGCAGACGCAATATGCGGACGACCGGGAGCCATGCCTTCACCCATTGCGGGAAGTTCGATCGCATAGCCCAGTTTTGCTAACTTCTCGATCATCTCTTGAGCGCGACGCTTCCGACCCTCTAGGCGTTCGGTTAAAGGGGGCGTTAAGCGATCGCGATCAGGATAAAATCCCAAAATATGCAAAGAGCGATCGCGATAAACGGTACTTAATTCCAGTCCAGGCACGATTTCTAACTCAGGAGGAGCAGCAGCGATCGCTTCATCCCAACCTGAAACCGTATCGTGATCTGTAATGGCAAGCGCTCGAACGCCAGAAGCTAATGCTGCTTCCACCAGTTCTACCGGAGTGAGCAGTCCATCAGAGTAAGTTGTGTGGCAATGTAGTTCTAACATGCTTCTAACTTAGCGCATCTTTCCTTATGCCTGAAGGTCCAGAAATTCGTCAAGCTGCCGATCAATTGGCTGCCGCACTCGTCGATCGACGAGTGAGCGAAATCTTCTTTGCGTTTGAGCATCTAAAGCCGTATGAAACGGAATTTATTGGGCATTGTGTGACGGCAGTGCGGACTCGGGGCAAAGGCATGGTGATCTGTTTTAGTAATCAACTCTACATCTATAGTCACAATCAGCTTTATGGGCGTTGGTATGTGAGAAAGCTGCATTCTTATCCAGAAACGAATCGACAGCTAAGACTCGCCATTCACAATGCAAAAAAATCTGCTTTGCTTTATAGTGCTTCTGATATTGAGGTCTTACAACAATCAGATCTAGCAACTCATCCCTTTCTGAGTCGAATTGAACTTGATGTATTAGATGAGGCAGTCACGGTTGAGCAAATCGTAGAACGGTTTCGGGACAAGCGATTTTATCGAAGACAGTTGCCGATTTTATTGCTAGATCAGCATTTCTTAGGTGGGCTGGGGAACTATCTTCGCAGTGAGATTCTATTTGTTGCGAGGGTGTTTCCAACCTTGCGTCCTGTGGATTGTTCAGAACTTCAAATCGAAGCACTTGCACAAGCAGTTTTGACAGTCACACAGCAGTCTTATGTGACAAAAGGCATTACAAATGATTTAGAAATTGCGATGCGATTGAAGGCACAGGGCTATAAGCGCGGCTACTATCGGCACTATGTCTTTAATCGAGACAATCGACCCTGCTTTGTTTGTGGAAGCTCGATCGTCAAAGAAATTCTCGGCGGACGCAGACTGTACTACTGTCCATGCTGTCAAGCGAAGTAATTGCGAAGGCTGAAGCTCCTCTGTATTTCTCTGATTAGATCTTGGCATTTGATACAGGGAATCGTTACCCTAGGGTTGCCCCCGATATTGACCTTCTTGAATTGATGAACGCAACCAAAGACTTCTTTATCAGCTACAACCGGGCTGATCAGCAATGGGCGGAATGGATTGCCTGGACACTTGATGAAGCTGGATATTCAGTATTGATTCAGGCGTGGGATTTTCGCCCTGGTGGTAATTTTGTTTTAGACATGCAGAGGGCCTCCGCAGCCTCGAAAAAGACGATCGCGGTTTTGTCGGAGTCTTATCTCAAGTCGTCTTATACCCAACCAGAATGGGCGGCAGCATTTGCACAAGATCCGCAATCTCTGGAGCGCAAATTGATTCCGGTACGGGTGAAGGAATGTAACCCAGAAGGAATGCTGCGATCGATTGTTTACATTAATTTGGTGGGACTTGGGCAAGAAGAAGGTAGGCAAACTTTATTAGACGGACTGAAGCCGACAGGGAAACCTGCTCAAAAACCCAAATTCCCCGGAGAAG
>JALOOO010000189.1 GCA_025454375.1 Leptolyngbya sp. Prado105
TGTTATTCTCTGTTTTGTTTTATCTCTGGGGGTGATGACTATCTCAAGTTTTAATCGAGTTACTGCACAAGTTCCGTCTACTAGCTTCGTAGCAATACAAAACTATTCTCAAGGTAATCTGAATGCTCCTGTGCCCGACTGGAGCCAAATTACGTTTGCGTCTCTGCCACCGATCAACCAAAATGCAGAATTTGTGCCGCCGAATGGTTTATCTCTGAACTCTCGTTCAATTCAAGTCGGGATGACAGCAGATCAATACCTCAAGCTTGGAGATTTTCAAGATAGCTTGTATCTGCAAAATCTAACACTGGAGCAGATTTCATCTAGCTCTCAGGCAAAGTATGACCTATCTCAAGTCGTACTAAAAGGCTTTGGTTTGATTCGAGAACAGACGCTAGGCAGTCTTGTAGAAACAATTCCAGGGTTAGGAGATTTTTCTGTTGAGCAAGTTCCACCGATCGCAGCTTTACTCAAGCAATCAAATTTGCTTGGACGATCGCTCAATGAGATCTTGAAATGGAAGCCGAACCTAGCAGATTTGAAACTCGGCTCAATTAATCTGGATCAGTTCAGTATTGCTGACATTCCCGGACTCAAAGACATTCCGCTTGAGAACTTACAGCAGTGGCAAAATAGCGCGATTGCGGATGTCCCAGGATTGAAAGATATGCCATTTAGTAAATTTCCGGTTGCTCTGGTTACAGCAGGAGCGATCGGGGTTATTGATATTGCTTATGGAGAAAAAGAAAGCGATCGCGCAAATACAATTACTGGAAGCGATGTTCAAGGATTTCGCGTTCCCTGCCAAAAGAATTGTGCTTATGCTGAATTGACTGGCACGGAGGCACTTCACGGCAAGCAGTGGATTTCGGGTAAATATCAGAAGGTTAAAGGGGGAAGTGGACCTTTAGCTGTTGTAAATGGTGGAAAAGAACCAACGGGTAGACATCCTTATGGCAAAGCATTCAAAGTCGTAATTTGGGATGTTGTGGAATCTGAGGGAAGAGTCGATACAGCGATCTTTTTCCGGATTTGCCATCGCGTGTTCGGTATTGGTAAAACTTGTACGCCTTACTTCATTGGACCAATTCCATTCATGAGCTACCACGAAGAAAATCCAATTCTGGTTGGGTTATTAGATAACGAAGGTGGTGCTACAACCGGAGCGTCGATTCCACAGGAAGTCTTGGACAAGGCGAAAGCTGTAGGTGTCTCGCTTTCAGAAAATGGAGAATTGTCTGAATTTGCTGATACATCGCTGTGTGGCTCTGGGCTAGGAGGAGTTGATCTAGCAGCTTTGGCTAGTGGTATCAGTGGAATTGAAGGTGGATATGGATCAGCAGGCTACTTTGATCCAGAGGCAGGTGGACGAGGATTAGGGCGCTATCAGTACATGACTTTCCGTGATGATGTTCGATCGATAATTGCGAAGCATCCAGGCGGTGAAGATTTCCTTCGTCGAGCAGACATCAATGATAATTCGTCCGCATATCGAACAGCATTGGAACGGGAATTACCAAACTATTTCACTCAAGCCGATCAAGATGCTCTTTTTAAACAAGATCAGACGAATAATATTCGGATAGCAATGCAGCAGACCGATCCTACAACAGGACAACCTTTTACCGGAATGCGTTTGATTGAGCGGCTAGGGCAGATTCATTTTGGTGGGGCAAACTCTGCGATCGATGGTGGCAGTTCAGATATTCATGGTCGTCTTAGCATTCACGATTACGGGAAAGAATTAGCTCGAAACTATCAATCTGCTTCCAAGCAGAGCAGTAGAGACTGTGCAGGAAATGGTAAGGCTACAGGTAAGATGATTTATCCAGAAGGTGCAAACGCTCCTACTCCACCGGGTGGCTACTTTGGAGCAGATCGGGGCGATCACGTTCATGCAGGTGTTGATTTTAGCGTTCCAATGGGGACACCGATCAAAGCTGCGGATGGTGGCGTTGTCGAGTTTGCAGGTCGCACTGATCCTGATGGATATGGAACTCTGATCATTGTTGATCATGGAAACGGTCTGAAGACCTATTACGGGCATCCTAGCCAAATTAACGTCAAGACTGGGCAGAAAATCTCTCAAGGGCAAGTTATTGGTCAAGTTGGGGCAGAAGGAGATTCTACTGGACCTCATCTACACTTTGAAGTAAGACGCAACGGAAGTCCTGTTGATCCAATGCGTTATCTACCACAGGAGAGCCGCCAATGATTAAACGTCGTTTGTTGCTGTTACTCATTCCGATTGCGATCGTCGTTCTCATTTCCTCAGTGAAACCTGTCGAGAACACGTCAATTTCTTCAGTCGCGCAATCGATCGAGCTAGGAAAGAAGCCTCAGCCTGTCTATGGTACAGAAGTTGACTCTAAGGTTTTGCGTTGTGTTCCGAATGAAGGCGCAAAGTATGAGCTACTGGGGGAAGTTCGCGATCGCAATACGAGCTATTCTCTTCTTTCAATCTATGAGTATGCTGACGCAGATCCCAAAGAGCAATGGGATGTTTTAATTCAGCACGAAGAAGTTGGGTGTCTACTTTTGCATCATCTTGGATCGGGCTTGGAACCTCTCAGTGCTTATATTCCGATAGACAGTGCAAGACAGCTTGAGCTTCAACGGTATGAGAAATGGATCAAGAAACTGGGTAGTAAAGAAAAACTTCAGAAACATCTAGCTTCTCGTCTATCTGATAGGGCTGTGCCTCACTACTTTTCACAGGAGCAAATTTGGGCACTGCAACAGTTGAGCATTCAAATTCCGAAAACATACAAAATTCTTAGATCTAATCAGTAATTGAGGGTGAATCATGATGCTCAAACTCAACACAAACCGATTACTTCTCGCGCTTCTACCAATTCTATTATTGATATTTTGCTCCTGCTCCACTGCAACAGCCCAAGGAAATGATCAATGGGTCTATCTTGCTCAAGCAAAATTACCCGGTTTACAACAGCAGCTACAACAGCGATATGAAAGCGGCGCAGCACCTCTAGATGCAGGACGAATGCGAGTTTTGAAAATTCAGCAGAGAGGACAATCTCAGCCATTGTATGTCGTTGATACTCGCGTAGCTCTGGAGCCAAAACAGAG
Source organism: Leptolyngbya sp. Prado105 (assembly GCA_025454375.1). Taxonomy (GTDB): domain Bacteria; phylum Cyanobacteriota; class Cyanobacteriia; order Leptolyngbyales; family Leptolyngbyaceae; genus Leptolyngbya. The sequence goes on from JALOOO010000189.1 coordinate 3,091, forward strand.
GAAGTTGAATCCAGCTTGTGGAGCCGCAGGATGCGCGATCGTAGCTTACATTTCATCTCAGTCTATCTATCAAGAGGTTTTGTCGGTTTATCTCGATCCCATTCCGCCAAAAAGAAAAGCCTTGATTGAACCCACATCCAAAATTCAGAACGGTTTACCTTGCCTCAACTTCAATCAACGTCAGATAAAAACGGGACAAGTAGAAGTCTTGCAGTGGTGCTACAACGGGCAAAGCTATCAATTCGTAAGTTCAAGTGTGCAGCAACCATGAGTATCTCTCAAAATGCTTCTCAGCCAGTAGTTCAGCTATTTCAGAATTTGTTCGGGCAACTCAAATCTGAAGTAGGTTTTATGCTGCTCGTTTGTGCTGGATTTCTCATTTTCATGTCATTGTTTGGGAATCAGAAGAAAGGAAAGCTGGCACAAGGAAGATTTGGCGGTCGGATAGAGAAATGGTCGGCTGTGCGTCTAGCATATCGACAGCTTCGAGAGCGAAAGCACAATCAAGTCACACTTTGGGCAGGAACTCCAAAAGAACTTAAAACGGATTTGCCTCAACTGAAAAGAGCTTGGGCAGAGTTGAAAACACTAATATTGAACTCACCTCCAACTTTGTATTTGTCCCAGGCTCAGCAAGGAACGATCATTTGTGGTGCGCCAAATTCTGGTAAGACCTACAGCATTATTGATCCTTGTATTCGTGCTGCGATCGCTCAGAGTCTTCCCTGTGTGATCTACGACTACAAAGGTGATCAGATGAAGGCTCATGTCGCTTATGCAGCTTCTCAAGGCTATGAAATAGCGGTGTTTGCGCCAGGTTATGCTTACAGCAATGTAATCAATCCCCTAGATTTTTTGAATGATGAGGGGGATTCCTTGATGGCGCGACAGTTAGCAATTACCATCAATCGGAATGCTCAGCGACTGGCAGGAGGTAAGGAAGATCCATTCTTTTCTGAGGCAGGTGAGAAAGTAGTCGAAGGATGTTTTCTACTAGCAAAAGCAACGCCTTATCCAGATATGGTGATGGCACATGCAATTTTGGGACTGTCTCGCTTAGAAGCACGATTGCAGTATGCTAAAGAGCAGGGACGATTAGATGATTTTGTAGAAGCAAGCTTTCAACAATTATTGCAGTCAGCGGAATCTGAAAAAACAGTGGCAGGAATTTTAGCAACGGCTGAACGAGCGATCGGGTCTTTTGTTCGACGCGATTTACTTCCTAGTTTTCTTGGAAAATCGAGTATTTCACTCGACCTGAAAGGCAAGCAGATGCTGTTTTTGCAGATGGATTTACAGAAGCAAGATGTGGTTGCGCCATTGATTGCAGCAGTTTTGCATCTCTTGATCATGCACAACTTCTCTCAATCTCGCCAAAAGCCGCTATTAGTCTCTCTCGATGAAGTCAGAACGGTGTATCTACCTGACTTGCCTAAATGGGTGAATGCTTTTCGCTCGTTTGGATTTGTCCCCTTGATTGGGTATCAGAATTTTGCTCAGATTCAGGAGATTTATGGGCGGGATGCTTCTAAAGCTTTGTTTGCAGCGTGCGGGACTAAAATATTCTTTAATCCTAGAGATGAGGAAACTGCTCGGATGATTTCTCATTATCTAGGCGAAGAAGAGATCTTGCTGAAAACGCGATCGCGGAGCTACGGTCGAAATGGTGGCGTTAGTCAATCGGAGCAATATCATAAACGCCCGCTGCTAACGGTAGAGCAGCTACTTAAGTTTGATCAGGGTGAATGTGTGGTGATTAGTCCAGGTTACAAGGGGCATGGAGAGGCTTCTGTGCCATTGCGAACCAAGATAGTCCTTCCAAGAAAAGATGCTGCAATTCAACGTAGAAGTGAGGAGCTTTGGACAACGGTTCGACAACGATTAGAACAACGGACTATCGATCGTATTCAGGATCATCAAGCACTTCGCGAAGCTTTGCAAGTCCGTCGAGCATTAGCAGAACGTCTATTTCCACTGCCATCATCAAGACAAGATGAATTTGACTCTGATTTCTCGCCGGAGCCAGAACACAACTCTCAGAATGTAGATGTTCCGCCGCCTGTAAATCTTGCTCCACCTGTCCATACCGATGAGCTAAAAGGATTTGTCTAGCTTTGTATTTGGAGTTATCGAAATATGCCACAACAATTGCTTTCGCCAGAACGAATCGAGATTTTGCTGAGGAGTTGGAATGTATCTGAAGGTGCGATCTCGCTGCTCGTCAACGAACCCGAAATAGTTGCACATTTGGAGCAAGTGCGATCGCATCCTCCATTTCCACCAGGGTATATTCCTGCTGTGATTGAGGAATTGTTCGATGATTTGCCATATCGACGCTGGCAATTAGGGCAGTCTATGCCGACCTATGAGCGTCAATGTTCATCAGAGTATGAACCGCCGTTCGTCGAATATAGCTTCGATGACGAGACAGCATTGTTTCATGTGCGAGGTGAAATCATTGTCAATCGGATTACTGCAATTTCAGATTATGCAAACCGTTTAGAGTGGCGGATGCCGCAGGAGGTTTGAGATGGTTCATTCAATGGTCAATTCAAGTGATGCGGATGCTGCTCAACGCCAAGTTGATCATCTGTTTAGTATCCTCCAGCAATTGCTACACGACACAATGCAATGGCTTGCGACTCGAAATCACCAACAGTGCAAGCAGGAAGATGTCTTGCGGATTTGGATGGGGAATGGCAAAGATAATCGAATCCTCAGACAAGTTTACGGTCCAATGGCGAATGGCAAGAATCGCAATGATTTGACACCTGAAAGATTACGATCGTTACTCGATGCAATTCAACAACCTGTGACTGAGGGTGTTGATCCATCTCAGTATGCTAAACGCAATCCTGCGATCGAAATCAAGATTGACGATGTGACGCTATTTCGACAAGAACGGGATGGTGTGGTTACGATCAATCAAATTCAGCAGCAGATTCAGAATGTTCCAGTTCAATCCCAGCTTGCCCAAGCTCAAAAACGTACTCCTAAAGCCAAGCAACCTTTACCTACTTCGGATCAAATTCAACAGCTTGCTCAAGTTGCTCGGCATCTCATGAATCCGATGGGCGAACCTGATGCTGTCGTTTTGAATAAAGCTAGATTTGGCGACTTTACATTGGAGTACGATTCGGATAACGATGCACTCACAATTTCGAGAAAGCAGCAAGTCATTCTTCGCGATCGAGCAGGACAAGTAGAAAATTTAGGGGTGACTGCGGCAGATTGGGAAGTTTTTCGATCACTGATGAATCGCATCGCGCAAGCAACGACTCAGCCTATCGATCAAAATCATCAGCAGCAAAAATCTGATTCGCTTCAAAATAGAGCTATAAATGGCGTTGCTCAGGTTGCTGATCGACAAATTGCACGTCTTCCGAATCAATCACTTCAACACTTCTTGCAAAGAGTTGTACAAGGCACTGCAACCTGGCTCAATCAAGCTTTGTATGATTTACAACTTAGAACGATGGCTCATACTGCTTTGCGGGCTTTCCATCGTGGATATGAACGCACCGCAGAGAATACTTACCAAATTGGAGATTTTACGGTCAGCCAGCAACCTGAGAATCGATTCACGATTAGCGATCGTACAGGTAAGCTGATGCAATTTCAGAATTCACCGAGTGAAGTCAAGGTGGAGGGTTTAAGCAGTCGGATTACGCACACGATCGTTCGTCAAGCAACAACGCAATTCACATCACTAATGCCTGAAGGTCAACATGAGACGGATTATGCGTTCAGAGTCCTAGCAGCAGAACAAACTGTTCGAGACTTTCTCATCTACATGAAAACGTCCGTATGGGACTACGAACAAGGTAAATTTCGGCTCGAAATGATCGACAACCAAATTCTGATTACCTCCAAGCAAGACGGGCGTGGACAGGTTCACGGACCTGCCAAAGTAATGCAGAAAAATCATCGTGAGAAACTGGTGGCTCAACCGACTCGGCTGACTTGGAAAGATTTAGACCATCTCGATAGTGTTCGAGAACGTTTGAGACTCCAGATTGAAGCTGATCAAGCCCAACAACCGAAACTTCAGCCTGTTTCGACTCCACCTCGTGATAAAGTGCGTCAAGTTTCGCAACGACCTCGCTGGCAACGTAGAAAAGTTGAGCTAGAGTAACACTGAGTTTGTTAGCGGAGGGATTTCCGATGGCACGCTGGGAAGTTGAGCAATGGCACGCTGCACAAGTTGTAAAAGACATGGCGAGAAATCCCTTCCCGCTACTCGTCGTGGGTGTTTTGGCGACGTTATTTTTTGTTCCCTCGTTGGGTGATCGGGAGCGTCAATTGACACCGAATGAATATGTCGATCGTGCGGATAACTGCTATCCAGAGTTAGGGTGTAAAAGCGCTCTAAGTGATGTGAAGGAAGCAATTAATCTTGAACCCAAACTAGCAAGAGCTTATGTTTTGCGAGGTAGCTGGACGTTAAAGCAGCAAGGTTCGTCTCAAGCGGCTTTGGAAGATTATCGCAAAGCTCGATCTCTTTATCAGGAACAGCATCGAGACTTTGAAGCACAAGAAATGACTCGTCGAGCTATTGCGCCTCTTGAGCAAGGAAAAACTTTAACTTGCCTACCGACGAACCCAATTAAACCCTTAGTTTGTCTGTAAAATCTACTTCACTAGCCACAGGGCGTTGTGAGCAAATGAGTCAGCCTCTGTCAACGCACCCATAAGTTTCGGCAAAGCATTCCTCAGACCAGCCCAATTCTGTACCCAATTCTCTGTCCAGAGTTAGCCACATTTAAGGCTATTTCGTTGAAAAGCGAAAGCTGAAATTCAAGCTCGGCTGGAGCAAAAAGAATATGAGGAGTTTCTCTCAGAGAAATCTCTTATGATGAGAGGAAAGACCTGTCCTAATGCTTGAGTTCGCACGATGGCATCACCTTTTCCAGGGATGAATCCCTTTCTTGAAGATCCAGAGTTCTGGTCGGCGGTGCATAATCGCTTGATTGTCGCGATCGCGGACGACTTAGTAGATCACCTCAGCGAAAAGTATCGTGTCGAAATAGAGAAACGGACTTATTTCAGTGATGACGATGAAAGTTTGCTGGTCGGCATTCCTGATGTGGCAGTCGTGACAGGCAAAGTGGAGTCTAGTTCCTCAACTGTTCAGTCTTCGCTATCTGTCTTGCCCGAAAAAGTGACCGTTCCCATTCTGGAAGAAGTAAACGAGCGGTATCTAGAGATTCGTGAGGTAGCAACGGGAACCGTCGTCACAGTTTTGGAGATTCTATCTCCCAAAAACAAGCGGACTGGGGAGGGAAGAATTGCCTATGAACGCAAACGCAATCAGGTGTTGGCGAGTGCGACGAATCTCGTTGAGATTGATTTACTCCGAGGAGGCAAAGCGTTTCCGATCGCGAGTCAACATCTTGGAGACTATCGAATTCTGATCTGTCGAGGTAATGAGCGCCCAAGAGGTGATTTGTACGCTTTCGGATTGCGTCAACCGATTCCAATCATTCCGATTCCGATCGTGCCAGGTGAAGCGGAACCAATGCTCGATCTACAAGCTTTACTACATCGGGTGTATGACAAGGGACGATATCAGTTAGCTATCGACTATACTCGCCAACTTCAGCCCAAACTGTCTGAATCAGACTGTCAGTGGGTAGAGGCATTACTAAGGTGCTAATGTGCTTACGATCGCATGAACTCTGAATTGGCATGATTGGTTTCAGATTGGCAATCTACCGCAACTGAATTTGGTAAACTTTTACTTCTTGAGATCGGTTGTTTAGTCTTTCAGGTTCGCATCATGAAGTTGTACGATCGCTTGATTCAAACCCAACGTCAACGCATTAGCGATGGTGCGATCATGCCCATTTTGGACGGCTGTAACGCGCCTCGGCAGATGGTTTTGATTTGGTCGCAGTTAGGTGATTTCGATAACCTCGAATATGCCTGGTGGTTGAAGCGAGAGGCACAAGTGCTGCGATCGACAGAAGTTGCAGTTCGAGCGGTGGGCATTGGAGATCGTGCTTCCGGCGAGAAATTCTGCGAATACACAGGTTTTTCTCCCGATTGTCTGTTTGTAGACCCTACTGCTGAACTACACCAACAGCTTGAATTGTATTCGGGACTCTCGCTCAAGTTGCCATTGCTTTCGACAGAACAGAATGCTTGGTTCAATCTCCTGCTCATGTGTGCAGGCATTGGGAGTCCTGGAACTTTAACAGAAGTATTTCGGGGATATCGTGGAGATCGTACTGCACCTCAGTTGATTGGCGATGATGAGACTGTAAAAGCTGCGCCACTCCCGCCACTCAAAGGTTCTACTTTCCGGTGGGCAGGTGGTAGCGGTTTTCAACGTCCGTTTGAACTGGCGACCTTGCGACTTCGTAATATGACGGAAGTGCTGAGTCATTGGAAGACCTATGTGCCAAATTCTGCTTATCTGACCCAGCGTGGGGCAACCTTCTTGTTTAATGCTCAAGGTGAGTTGTTGTATGAACATCGCGATCGCGCAATTCTGGGTTTTGCGGCTCAGATGAATCAACCGCTCGCTTTTTTGGAGGAACTCAGTGAGTAAAGAAGATGCACTTGCCAGGGCAAAAGCTGTATTTAATGCTGCATCAGACTACTTTGATGCACCAGCGTTGTCGTTTTGGAATCGTTTTGGACAGCAGACGATCGATCACCTTGCATTGCGTCCAGGCGATCGCGTTTTGGATGTGTGTTGTGGGTCTGGTGCTTCTGCGATTCCTGCGGCAGTTCGTGTGGGTGCGGCAGGGCAAGTTTTGGGCATCGATATTGCAGAATCACTCTTGCAATTAGCGCGTGACAAAGCCCAACAACAAGGATTGGAAAATATCAAATTTCAGGTTGGAGATTTTGAGACGTTGGGATTCCCGGATGAAAGTTTTGATGCGATCGTGTGTGTATTCGGAATCTTCTTTGTTCCAGATATGCAGGCGGCTGTTCGAGAGCTTTGGCGGATGCTGCGTCCAGGTGGAAAACTTGCGATTACTTCTTGGGGAGAGCGAGTGTTTGAGCCTGCGAATCGAGTGTTTTGGGATGCGATCGCAGTGGAACGCCCGGATTCGAGCCCCATATCGCCCTAAACTTCGCTCTCGTCGGGCTGTGCACGGGTCCGCTGTTCAGCCTGT
>JALOOO010000190.1 GCA_025454375.1 Leptolyngbya sp. Prado105
CAACGAGCAAAGAAGGCAAAAGTATGGAGTGACCCGAAAAAACAGCGCCAAATCGAGAAGCTTTTGGCACAGCTAGAAGCGTTGATTGAGAAGTAGTGTCGTGAGTTGAACTTAGTCCCTCTGAGTTAACCAAAACGTTTTGGTTAACTCAGAGGGATTGAATTTTTCTCTAAAGACTTCAATCAATTTCGTCTTCCTGAGATTTTACGGATGCCATTTCAAATGTCACTACACCAGGATCAAGGAGATTAACTTCGCATCTTTTGAGTTTCTCCGATGTCAGACGATTCTCAACGTAATTCAGCCGTTAATGCTGCGGCTGATGTCAGAGTCCACCATGCTCGATTGGAAGATATTAAGCAGTTCACTCCAGAAAAAGTAGACCACTTCCGTCGAGGTGGAATTCGTGAAGGAGCAGGACGGACACAAGCTGAGATGCAGCAACTGCTCGAAAAAATTCCACCTTCTGAGAGGGTAGGAGTTGACGGACAAACTGCTGCAAGCAAGGTCAAGGAGTATCTCAAAGACAAAGATGCAAGCCATATTGAACCACATAGCAAGGGTGGCTCAAATCATCCTGACAACATCAAGTGGGAAAATAAATCTCCGAATCGCGCTCGTGGCGATCACCCAATGACCCAACAGGAGCAAAGATTGCTTGATGTTAGGGCACAATTTGACAATTTAACTGGCGCTGTAAAAGCAGGGGTTGCCGCTGCTCCTCGTGGAGCGGTAATTGGCGCGGCAACAACCGTTCCATTTGCCCTGCTTAGAAATGCGTTTAGAGTCATTCGGGGAGAAATTTCATCCCAACAAGCAGCATTGGAAGCTGCAAAAGAAACTGGAATGGGTGGAGTAGTAGGAGCGGCTTCTGCCTTTACGATTACTACGATCGCGACAGCTTGCCCTCCCGTTGCCATTGCACTTTCCGCTATTTCTCCCGCTTTGCTTGTAGCAGGCGGAGCAGGCATGGTCTACGAGTTCTTCAGAATTTTAGAGGATCACAAATCTCAAGTCAGAGTCTATTATGCTTCGCTGACTCAAGACCAATTGCGGTATTTGGCACACGCCGAAGAAGAATTGATCTACGAACACAATAAGACAATGGGATTTCTGGCAGAGGCAGGAGAAACTAGTACAGCAATTGTCAGTCGTCCTCGCGAAGCAGGTGTAGAGGGTGCGCTGAAGCGATACATGGATTCCCTGCAAATTAAGCAATCTTTGTCCGACTCTCCATCAGCCGTGCAACCGATCGAGAGTTCTAAACAAGTCTTTCTTCCTCCAACCATCGAGTAATAGGAGTTGATTATGCTTCCTCTAATTATTGGAGGTTTATGTGCAGCAGTGAGTTTTGCGGCTGGTGCAATTACGAGCCATGCGGCTGGTGAAAAAGATCGTCAGGCAGCAAAGCACCTTGAAAAAGTTAACGCGGACCTAATCAGCAAGCGTGATGCCCTAGAGAAGCGTTACTACGAACTTTCAGACACCAGTAAAGACCGAGTTAGTGACCTCCAGCGCAAGCTAGCCGAGTCCGAGTTGGAGAAAGACGCGCTGTATCTGGTTGTCAGGCTACAAAACAGTCTGTTATTGCTGATGCAAGCGATCGATAGAGAGCCATCCTTCGAGGTTCTGTTTCAATTTCGAGAAGCGGTAAACCAGACTAATGCTGTGCTAACCCATCTTAAAGAAGACCTGATTCCAATCCCCAAGGATTATTTCAGTCGAAATCTCACCCGCGCCAAGACTAAGATGGCAAAACTGGGTGAAACCCTGACCGAAGAACAGAAGTTGCTGCTCCATCAACTGCTACCCACAGCCAGTGAAGGGTGCATCTCTTGTCCGTCCTGCTGCCACCAAAATGCAGTTATGAAAAATGTGCCTTCGCTCAAGTGTGGTGGATGCGGAAATCTAATTGATTTGATCAACGTTCAACACCAGATTCAGTGGAATGCTAAAACCGTTCCGTCATTAGCCGCTGGATAAGTCGTTGAGTGGAATCCGTCTCGCGTCCAACCGTAACGCGCTGTGATCGAGTCGATGTAAAACTCTCTCACCATGTTGCGTTAGCCTGCCTTGCCAACTCTGATCGATTTGGATCTGGCGCGTAGACTTTTTACTCGAAAATGCAGCGCATCCGTTCCTATTCAAAAGTCAGACGAGCAAGATGAGTTTCTTGGTAGAAGTTGCTAAGAATCTGTTGATAATCAAACCCCAGTGATGCTTGTCGCTGTGCCTCGGTTTGACTCATCGATTGATAGCCTGAATGATGTTTAGCCACAATTTCATTTGTGGCAGCGTACATCGCTTCAAAAAGTAGCCCATCCTTTGTGAGAATTAGCCCAAGAGTGCTTTCAACACTGGCTTGGGATTGAGGAGTCTCTGTGCCAAGACCGCCGTAAACCTGATGCCGTTCGGTATTTGTTAAGTCATACCAAAGATTTGCAGGACGCTGGCGATGGACCAGAGCATAAGACCGAGCTGCGATCGCTTGTGCCTTTAATGCCTCACTTGACCAACTAGACGGCATCTCCGCACCCACAACCGAGTAAAGATACTGCTCTAAATCCACGTAGTTGACGACCAAAATCGAATTACCTTGTGGAACCAATAGAATTTCTCCCCGATACCAACGATCTCCGATAAACACAAATCCATCGTTTTGAGGGTACAGCCAAATCGGAGTTGCGCTTTCAACGCCAGCCCACTTGATTCCTTGAGTCGCTTGAAAAACGATGGCTGTAGAAGCTGGCATCTCTTGGATGATTCGTCTTTCAGCGTCGAGAATCTGAAGCGGAGTAGAACCACCTGCAACAACTGTCCGCAGCCCTTGCCCAATGGCAACTCTTACTGTTATTGAAGGAGAAGATTGAGCGATCGCACTCAAGTCCACAGCCGATTGCCCTTTCTCCATCACGCTGCCTTCAGACTGAAGCCCTTGAGTAGGCGCAACAGATACTTTTAGGGATTGAGCAGAGTTGATTTTTCGCTCTTCTTGCTGCCGTAATTGTTGAGCCTGAAATTCTAATCCCTTTTGAATCAATCCCGCATTCTGAACTTCCAAGCTGTCTTTTCCAGGCACCATTGCAGATTTGAATGCTGGATCTGGGACAGCTTGGGTTAATTGCGATTCTTGAGACTGAGAAGAGGTTAATGATAGTGCAGTAAAACCCATCGCAAAGCTAGGGAGGCTCACCGCCATCCCTAACCCTAGAAACAATGCAATTTTCTTCATGAGACTTTTGACTTTGGCTTACTCGTCTTTCGGGGGCGAGAAGACTTAGACGACACAGGGGTAGATGAAGTAGATTTTGGCTTGGGTTGTTCCCATTGATTTGCTCGATCGTTCCAGAACAACACAACGTCTAGACATTCATGTTTGCATTTTAGGAAGAACCCGCCTGTCACTTTCTGACTCAGAATTTTACTCAGGGGCTTTGAGCAATCTGGACAAGAAACATCTGAGATTTCATCTTCTCGCCCCGATGGAGCTGAAGTATCTCCAATTGTTCCAAGTTCTTTATTCCACCATGTCCCTTGCTTGGTTTTGAAAAAAGCAACCTTCTTACAAGATGTACTGCGATTTTTAGGGTTAGAGCAACGCAGTAGCACCCTAACTTCACCATTTTTTTGATATTGGTATTCCTCTAAAAAGTTTCTGCAAACCGGGCAGGGATGCTCGATTAACTTACCTGATTGTTCAGATTTAGGAGCTGGACGCTCAGTCACTCCTAATTGCTGACGGGCACGAGTTAGTGCAGGTTGAAACGCATTCTCATTCCAATCAATCAAGTACCGTTGCCAGTCTCGTTTACCCTCTGCGATCGCATCCAGCGCCGCTTCCATCTCTGCCGTCAGTCCAGCGTCAACCAAATTCGGTAGAATCTGTGCCAAAATCTCATCAGTTTTGAGACCCACTTCAGTCGGGACTAGGACTTTCCCTTTCACTTGTACATAGCCTCGCTCCTTGAGAATTTTCATCGTTGTGGCATACGTACTGGGACGACCAATCCCCAATCGCTCTAGTGTTTGCACTAATTTAGCTTCGCTGAATCGTGCAGGTGGCTGAGTTTGTTTCTTCGTATGAGCCGCCTGCTGAAGGGTGAGAACTTGCCCCTGACAGAGTGTAGGAAGTTGAGCATCTTGTCCTAAATCATTCCAGTATTTTGTATAACCTGGGAAAATAACAACACTGCCTCGTGCCTCCCACACCAATTCATTACAACGGATGACGGCACGAGTTTTCTGTAATTGGGCTGCGGCGCATTGGGATGCGATCGCTCGTCGCCAAATCAAGTCATAAAGCTTGAATTGCTCCGACGACAAATGACTTTGAATCGACTCCGGCGTAATTTCAAGATACGTGGGGCGAATTGCCTCGTGTGCCCCCTGCGCTCCAGACTTGTCTCGATGCTTCACGGTTTTAACCGGGATATTTTGAGGATCATGCTTTGTCAGCCATTGCTGCGCCGCGTCACAAAACTCAGGTGCTAGGGCAACGCTGTCAGTACGGTGATAGGTGATCAATGCCTTTCGTCCTTGCGGCAGGTCCACCCCTTCAAATAACGCTTGCGCGATTTGCATCGTTTTTTCCGCACCAAAGCTGTATCGAACTCCCGCTGCCTGCTGAAGCGAACTTGTCGTCAGGGGTGGAGGTGGATTCTTCTTAGCTTCTCGCCCAGCAAACTCAATCACCTCATGAGGGTGAGATTGAGCAATTTGAACTAACCGATCTGCTTGGGTTTGAGAGAGAATCCGCTTCGACTCAACCTGCTGAGTTTGGGAAGGATCAGCAGCGTCATCGGTTTGCAGGTCATCGCGCTCGCGCTCCTCGGTTTGAGCGTCATTCAGTCCACCCAAATAGTAGGCTCGAAGCCCTTCCGCATATTCAACCCAAACACTCCAGTAGTCAGTCGGCTTGAAATTTTGAATAGCCCGCTCTCGATCGCACACTAGATGCAATGCTGGTGACTGAACTCGTCCTGCACTCTTGCCGCCACTAGACTGCCATAAAATTGGGGACACCTTGTACCCGACCAACTTATCAAGGCATTGTCGTGCTTGCTGTGCCCCAACTAGCGCGAAATCTAGCTCTCGTGCATTTGCGATCGCAGCTTTAACCGCAGCATCTGTAATTTGGGTGTACGTGACGCGCTTGTACTGCCCTTTCTTCAAGCGTAGCTGCTGCATCAGATGAAAGCTGATGCCTTCACCTTCACGATCCGGGTCGGTTGCCAGATAAACGAGTTCTGCACGTTTGGCAGCTTCTCGTAATTGGGCAATGACTTTCTTGCCACGATCTGCGCGAGGTTGATAGCGACACTCGACTCGATCCAAGTGCAGCGTGAACCCCAGAGAATCTTCGCCATCGTGAGCAAGTTCCGTGATGTGTCCCAGTGAAGCTTGAATATTCCAATCAGCGCCCAAGATGGATTTTAGAGTCTTGATCTTGTTCGGAGATTCTACGATGAGTAATTTGGTCATATCTGTCTTTTGGTTCGGTTGTTCAAACTTGTTGTGAGATTTGGATCAGCGCCCTTGTGAAACTGTGGGGCGGACAGGCTGCTGAGCGCGACTGATGTGCTTCTGATACTCAGCCACTGTGCTTTGCATCGCGATGTAGTCTTTTCGATCCAATTGGAAGTTGGGATTAGAGAAGCTTGGATCACGCTCATTCGACGGCTTGATTTCCTGCTCTGTCCCCTTGAGTTGCGCCTGTCCTAATTGTTTAATGTGATTTAACTGACCATCTTGCCCTAGCTCCCGTGCTGCTTGGAACCAGGTGATGAGCTGCGATCGCGTGGGGGTGCGAACCGATCCAGATTCAGCCGCATCTCGCAACATCGCTTGATGAGCAGCTTCTGATAGATGGAAGTCAGGATTTACAAAATTTGGATCACGTTCTTTGACAGGTAATGCCGCCTGCGCCGTCCCATCCAACATATCCTGAGATAATTCCTTAATCCGGTCTACGTACTTTTTCTGCCGACCCAGAATCCGCGCATCGAGCGACCAATCCCGCATCTGCTGCAAAGTCGGGCTATACTCGCTCGACTCTCGCTGAGTGAGATCAACCACCTTTAAGGATTCAGGTGCTGTCGATTCTGTTGAGGCAACTGCTTTGGGGGTTAACGGTTTTTCACTTAAGGGGATTGGTTCTACCACCTTCAATTGAGCGGCGAGTTCGGCAACTTCTCCGATAACTTCCTGAGTTGCCTGACCGATTTCTTCTATCTCTTCTTGATGTAACGCTTTTCGTTCTGTCTGAGCTTCTGCCTGAGTTTGCACCTGTATTTCTTCATTCGTTTCGAGTTCTTGTCGAATTTGAGCGATCGCTTCTTGCCAGCTAACGCCTTCCTCCTCCATAATCGCAAACATTTCTTCAGCCACATCCTCGAACTCAAGGCTCGGATATTCAGCTTCAAGGCTGCGAATCGCAAGTTCAATCTCGACTGGCAGAACATGCACCTCGTCGAGTTCTGAAACTGCAACTTCGATGTCTTGAGTGGGAACATCACTCCGGTTCAGTAACGACTCAAGTTGAGCCACAACTGCAACCTGATCCACTAATTCAAGTTCTTCAACGTAGGGAGGTAGTTCATCTAATAGGGCTTCGGTTGCTGCCTCCACGGTTTCAAGGTTTGGTATCTCGATGCCCAGCATTTCTCGTGCCTGGTCGCGCTTCTCAAACGCAAACAACGGATTACCGCTGGAATAGAGGTATTGGAGAACGGGAGTCGCCTGCTCTGAGTCAACGCGCATTTCCATGCGATCGCCAATCGAAACAAATTCTGTTTGCGCGGCTTCAAGTAGTTCTTCATCTAGATAGTACCGCCCACCCGTTGCCTTCATCTTGGGTGACACCATGATCAAGCCGTCGTCTCCGGTTTTCCAGACCTGAAGCACTTCATCCTGTGTTTTCAATTTCGCTTTGGTTGTATCGAAGAACTGCTGGCAATCTTCGATCGTAGGCATTCTTACAGGGCGCTCGTCTAAGGCTTTTTCGATATCAAAGCCCTGCTTCATTAGTAAGCCTTGACGAACATTCCCCCTAGCGTCAGTGAAGTTCACTAACTTCCCGTTCGGAAACTGCTCAAACGCCCGGATCACATTTCCGGTAAACATTTGGCGTTTCTCCCGTCCCAGGGTTTGCCGTTGATCGAACAAATCGTAAATTTCGGTGCCTGATCTCGTTTGTTCTCTTGCTTCTAACTGAACACTGTTGACGCGATCCGTATTCACCCGTGACAGTGGAATAACGATTTGACGGGCAGAATCTGCCACCTGAACCTGCATTTTCCAATTGGAGGGCAACGTTGGATTTGCACCTGTACCAGAGCGATCGACGTATTTCTCGACGACTCCATAGAAAACGCCATCATTCTCGCTCATTAGCGCGATCGGTGTCCCTACTGGAAAGTTTCTCATGATCCGAGAAACATGAGTGAACTGATCATTGAGCTTTGCGTCCAGTCGCTCCATCGCTCCAGACAGCTTTTTAATTTGCTCTTCAGCGTCTAATTTCACGTACTGTTTATTGAGCCGAGATTGATGCTCTGCTCGATATTCAAATGTCCGTGATCGCAATGCCTGAACCATTTCGGCTGATTTTGTTTTTGCCAGTTCAGAGACCTCGATCGCGTCATGTTGCTCAACTTGCTCAACCGGGCTTAGTTCGAGTTCAGAGCGCACCGCATTCACGACTTCTAATGTCGTCATTGGCTTCCGCTGAGCCTTTGCATCCACGACCTCCAAATACACCGCTGCCGTAAACGGGCTGTCGATGTTTGTCTTAGCAGAAGAAAGCTCCATTCGTGCCAGGATTTTAGCATCCAAGTCAAGCGTTTCTGCTTCTAAAATGCTCTGTCCCATTGCTTTTTCGCGCTCCACCAGTTCCCGGTACTCTTGCTCGATCAAGTTGTAAATTCCTTCCTGTTGAGCCACAGGCAGTAAGGGAATGCGCCCCGTGACCTTGTTAACTAATCCATCGGTTTCAAAGGAATCGATTTCAGATTCTTCCCCTAACCCTCGAATCGGGTAGCCCAGCTTAGCGTGAATATCTGGGCGATTTGCCATGAGTTCTAGAACCACCTGGTCGCCGTACTCATTCATAAAGTCGGTTACATTTCCCAAGCTAAATCCACTTTCTCGCGCTGCTGTTGTGTTGGCGTTGAGACTTGCCATCTTTTTCAGCAGTACCGCAGCCGGACGTTTTTCAGCCGGAATATCACCCATCAAAATCGTAAAGCTGGGCTTCTCGACCTGCCCCGTGCGATGAATTCGACCTAACATCTGCATGAACTGGTCAATGTTGAGTTCAGGTTGAGCAATAATCATGCGTCGAGGACGCTGATCCACAAACTTTTCTGAAGCGTGAAGGCTAATTCCTGTCGAGCCTGATCGGTTTAGAAGAATGACATCCAAATCACCCGCGTTGAAAGCATTAACGTGCTTAATTGCAGCCGCTGTCCCTTTTTCACCGCTGGTCCGGATTTGATAGAACTGCTCTCCATTCGGTGCATACTCGATTCGGTCTTCGCGCCCCGTGATCTCATTCACGCGGTAGCCTTCTTGATCCAAACGGTGACGAATGTAGTCGATCGGGGAAATTGGGACACCGCTCCAATCGGTTTGCTCGATCAGTTCAACACATTCCTCATAGAGATCTGGGGCTGTGCCTTCCAATTCTTCATCGGTGAGCCGATAACGGGTGCTATTGCCTTCGTAATCTTGTAGCGTCACTTCCCGCGATCGCTCCAGATATCGGCGCAGCAAATCTCCAACGTCAAGATCGATCGGATCACCAGGTTTCAATCCTTGTTCATCAGCAGCACGTCCAATGATTGACCCCATCGTATTTGCCACTGTAATTACGGGCTTCTCCCCTCGTTCTAGGGAATCGAGGGCTTCCTGCACTGTTGCCTCCGCTTTCATCGCTAGCAGCGTCTGACCGATGACGTTGTGCATGATTGCCGTGAAGTTGGTACTCGTCGCTCCGGCTCCACCCGTCGAGTTATCTCGTAATTGGCGCTTAGCATCGGCTTTGAGTTGATCGTCTAAATCTTTAATCGATTCCTTTTTGGCAAGGTCGAATTCCATGATGCGGCTCATCACGCCCGCCAGATTTTCTGCCATCTCGGTATCTACGGCTGCAACTTTGGCAGAAAATTCGATGCCTTCGTAAGAGCGTTCCCGTCGAATGTACTGCCCCGCTTCACTCAGTTTGGCAGCTAACATCTGCTGGAGCGGAATGCCGCCAGACTGAATCATCGGCACCAGGTTCTCTTCGTTCTCGACGGCATGACGCATTCCAGTCTTAGCGGAATAAAGCGTCATCACATAAGGATTTTTCGCGTAGGTGGCGGAAGAGTAAACAACACCTGCGGAGCGGCGGACCAGTTCCCGAACAAAATCAGCGCGATCAGGGGCGGCAAAATTGTCCTTCCACTGCTTGGGGGTACCTCCTGCGTTGTGGCTTTCATCCAGGATCAAGATAGAGCGGGGGGCAAAGGTTCGCAGAAAATCGCGACGATCGGTGTCCTTGCCTTTGACCGTTTGCATCTGAGAGTAGGTCGTGAAGATCGCATCGTATTCACCCAAATCGGCGGTTGCGGTCAGTTTTTTAATCAGCTTTGCATGACCATCTGCCGCAGCCGTTTTAAGCTTGGTTCCATCCGGCAATGGAATATTGAGTCCGTTATTGGTCGGCAGAGGCTTCACATCCTTCACGCCAATATCGCTCAGATCTCGCATGATGTCGCTGTAAAGCTTTGGATCTTGCGTGACAAAAATTGGTGTGAGTCCTTGCTGTCGGGCGTACTCGATTACACCTGCGACAAAACGCCCTTTTCCAATTCCGGTCTGATCGCCAATGATGAATGACTCATTTTTTTCGAGGTTTGCGATCGCGAGTCCCAAGGCATCAACCTGTTCTGCACTGAAACGACTGTGGAGTGTTTCAACGTCATCCACACCCAGCTTGCCCGTCACGTATTGGTCAATCTGCCCAACTTTTCCCTCCAGTTTTTTCAGAGCGTTGGAAACAGCCGTTTGCATGTTGATCGGAACGAGCGTTTCAACTGAGTTTCCCTGGCTGCGAGGATTGTAGGGAGCTTGCTTAAGTTCTTGTTCTTCTAGTGGCTCTACTGTCATTTGCTCATCTCCTAACTGCATACTGCGACCATTCGCTCCAGCCATTCGTTCAGTGTTGTTTTTTTTTT
>JALOOO010000023.1 GCA_025454375.1 Leptolyngbya sp. Prado105
AGGAACGTCTTTTAATTGCTGGAGAATTTGCAAATCTTGTGCCATGTGCTGGATTTCATTCAGCCATAGTTCGATCACAGGTGCATCTTGTTTGGCTTTTCCAATGCTGACTTCTGGCGCAAATTTTAGATTACTCACAGAGTAGACGAGAATTTTTGCGAGTGCAAGCTTTTCGTAGCGATCGCACCATTCATCCCGATGTTGTTCTAATTGATCCAGCAGAACTAACGCTTTATGTAGCGGTAATTCGCTAATTGAGTTTTTTAGGAGTAACTGCGATCGCGCTTCGTCTAGAGTGCGTAACGGTTGCTCAAGATTTGCTGTGGCAAGTTCTGCCATCTGATGCGCATGATCTAGTAAACGATCGACTTCAATCTTCCAATTGATCTTCGTTGATCCGGCGAACCATGCCATTGTGTTCGCTTCGACTCCGACACTGGGAATCCCTAATTTTTTGCATTCCACAACGGTCGTTCCCGTACCGCAAAAGGGATCAAGCACTCTTTGATCGCTTTGAATGGCGAAATCCTTGAGGTGTTTCTGAACTAAATGAGGCGGAAATGATAGAACAAAGCGATACCAATCATGAGCAGTACGATCGTGATCTCGGATGTGATTGAGATCAGAACTGCGTCGATGGCGACGCGCTCGAATTGGATGAATCGGAAGATCGGGGAGAGTCGGCTGATAATATTCCAACGGATTCAACAAGCAAGCTTTAGCACTGCATTTTAGAAGAGCGATCGACTTCTGGCAAGATTTTGCTCAACTGGTACAATAACACTATGCTGCATTCGAGGACATTGCCATGACTCCCGCAGAATTAGAACTTCAAGATCTTGCCTTAATTACTGAGCAGATTGGCGGAGTCACAGGATTATCGATCGCGCAAATTGATCAGATCAATCGATAAGCGTCTGCGATTTCTGTTTCATTTTTGCCAAGATATTGTAGAAACCATTGGCGCGAGAGGGTGTGAGACTGACATCTAGCCCGGTTGCTTTAATAAAGTCGGGTGAAAGGTCAACGACTTCTTGAGGCGTTAATCCGCTCAATCCTTCGACTAAAAGTGCAACTAAGCCTTTGACTAACTGCGAATCAGAGTCGCCCTCAAATCGGACTTTTTCATCTTCTAGGTTCGCGACGACAAAGACTTGCGAGGCACAGCCAGCGACTTTGTTTTCTGGCGTTTTTTCCTCTTCTGGAAAAGCTTTGAGGCGTTGCGCTAAGGTGATCAAAAGTTCGTATTTACGTTTCGGTTCGCTCGATCGTGCGAGGCGTTGCACAATACGATCGAGTGCGGGTGGAAGTTGCATGGATGACAGTGACATAACTCTCGACTAAGCCTTTGTTTCTCGATTGTAATATGTCCAGTCGAGCAAGCGCGATCCGGTTTTCTCATGCTAATGGCAGTCGAGTCGATCGCGCTTGATTCCTCGATTAAGAGAGTCTCATTGCAGTGCCGAAGTTCTGCGTCCAGTAACCGTTGTAGTATCCCACACCGATTTCTTTGAGATTGGGGTCGAGGATGTTTTGGCGATGTCCAGCACTATTCATCCAAGCCGTGACCACATCTTGAGCAGTGGGCTGTCCAAATGCGATGTTTTCTGCGGCTCTAGAATAGTTGTAGCCTTGTGCCCTCATGCGATCCCAGGGTTGGGAGCCATCTAGACCTTGGTGGCTGAAATAGCGATTGATTGCCATATCTTGACTGTGTCTCTCAGCCGCATTGTTCAAGTTGAGATTCAGACTCAAAGGAGCGAGTCCCAGTTGTGCCCGTTGCTGATTGGTCAGGTCGAAGACCTGTTGCTCAAACACACCAAACTCTGGATTGGAAGTTGTTGAAGCCGGAGCCGTTTGCAGGGGAGCCGGACTGCTCGATTGCGGTTGAACTTGGGGAGTTGTGTTGGATCGAGTGGTGAGTCGGGTTTGAAAGCGTCCACCGAAGGCGGTCTGGTTTGCTTGCAATAATTGATTCAGTTGGTCAACTGAGCGCATAATCATGTTGATTTTCCTTGAATAACACTATGCAGAAAGCAACCTCATGCCAAAATTGACCTCGCATTGAGGTAGGGATGAGAATTGGTTTCTTGGACGATCTCCGATCGCCGTTAGACAACTGTGAAAACTTACCTGAGTCAGAAGTTCAGCAAGACTCAATATTTGGAAGGAACACAATGAAAGACCTGATCTGTAAAATGAGCGCTCGTACAACCTTAGAGTTTGAGTGTTTATGAACCGCGTACTGAGCATCAGATTGTGATAATTATTGCGGTGGATGCACGGGGGTTAATGTAAAGGGAAAGTAAACTCTGTCTTTCGACCTATGTGCAGGTTCTAATTTTGGTACAGGGTGACTTGTGTTAATTAGAACGCTAGATTTGGTATAAATCTAAAAAATGGAGGTTTAAGGTCAATAGTAGGTGGGACAGTTATTAAATTGGTTAAATTAAGCGATACGATCGCCCTTATTTTTCTTCATGTTCGCTTTAAATTGATACTTCTAATAGAAAGGTTACTCAGCAAATCTCTCTAGAGAAACCTGATTCAACAATATATCTGCTTCGCCTTTCGCTTGAATGGCAAAGCGGCGTGCTAGGGGAGGCACGATCGCTAACGGATTGCCAAATCCAGAAAACACGTGCCATGTCTCGTGTCCTGGGATTTTGCCGACAAGGGGTAATCGATCGCCACTAAACGCGACCAAACAATGCTGCCAGGTTCCGGCGAGTGTGCCAACTTTCGGCAAAATGCGGCTGATTTTTTGTCTCAAATCTGATCCACTTTGAGCAGCATCGATTGCAGCATTGGGATCAGTTAAAGTTCGGCTCACCTGTCCGATAATGATTCTGCCATCGCGAAACTGAACGGCTCCAGCATCCAAAATTGCAGGGGTAGGTTCTTGTCCGTATTGATCCCAGATTGCATCATTCTGGCTTGCCTTGGCTTCGAGTTGAAAACGTTCCGCTTCGGCGGGCATGATCAAAGTACTGAGCTTTAACTCGCAGGCCGGAACTTCAATAATTTCGGCATGGGTAAAGTATTGGGCGATCGCGATTCCTGATTTTTTCAAAAACTGGCGGGTCAATCCTCCCAAACACAGCACAATATTTGCGCCAAAAAATTCGCCTCCGGTGGTTAGAACGCTGTTTTTGAGTAGGTCTGTCACGGTTGCGATCGTATAAGTTCCCGTCGATCGCTGCATTGCTTGAATATATGCCTGGGCTGTTTTTTCAGCATCGATATGCCCATGTTTAACGGTGAATGCTCCAGCTATGCCATTTGGATTGAGCAAGGGTTCTAGCTCACAAGCAGATTCGACGTTGAGAAACTGAGGAGGCGTTGCAAAGTTTGCGTAGGCTGCGGTGAGTGTTGCAGGATCAGATTCAGGAGCAATGGTTAAAAGTAAATCAATTTCGCGGAATTCGGTGTCGGCATCTAGTTCAGCGGATAGAGTTTGATGAATTGCTTTTGCTTCGGTGCAAAGTTGTCGGGTGAGGTCAGTTGTCCCTGACCAGTAGGCAATGCCGCCGTAGCTAAACCGAGTCGCAGACGGGGGATTGGAATTGGCATCGAGTAAAAGCACAGAAAAGCCTTGCTGAGTAAACTCATAGCTTAGCGCTGCGCCTGTAATCCCTGCGCCAATCACAATCCAATCGTAGGTTTGCATAAATTGAGAGGGGGTGAATGTGAGGTAAGACGCTCTAGGAGTTCAAGAATTGTAGAGTATTCTATAAACTCTAATCAACAATTGCTCCCAGCATTGTATCCCAGCACTCATGTCGTGAACTTGCTGTCTCACCTGTCCAGATTTTCGCAGGTGACTCCCTCCGGGCTGATGGGTTCAATCTTCTCAGTTTTGGTATTTGCACGCCAAGCTTGGTGGATGTTTGTGTGAAATTCAGTGTTAGATGGCTCTACGATCGCAAAAATTTCTCGATCTGGAATGCCATTTAAGCGACAAAAGGCGTAGCGAATTTTTTGCGACTGAGTAAGAATCGGGAACTCCAGTACATCCACCACTTTGCGTGGAACCGCACCCCCCTGTTGCCACGGCAGTACTCGACCTAACCACAACATTTGTGTTTGATCGTGCTGAACAATATCTGCCCCGTACTGCCCCCCTTTGACCACCCAGCCTCCATTGTCTTGAAATCCTTGAGGCAAGTTACTTCGATAGGTGATACCAATGTAATCACGAGAGCTAGGACGAGATGCAGGAGACACTTCGCGACTCAACGCTGGAGTACTCAGAAATATTGTTCCAATCGCTGTTCCAATCAAAGAGCAAGTCAGTAATAATTTCATGATGGCTTTCGAGGCAAAGTAACTTGTATTTGAGTGAAAATTTAGCAGGTCGCTTCCGTACAATGGGGTTACTAGAGGTCGAATTCTAAACTGGTACAGATGAAAGAAAAGCGGGTATCGCGAGTCTGTCCAAGATTTTGTGCTGGTAAGATTTGAATTATTCTCAACTAAAAGCTCAAAACCACTGTGGGACGGGCATCTTGCTCATGCTGATTTGGGCAATGAATTTTTAGAACATTGCTGATCCGATCGCATCTTGCCGCTTAGAGTCTGTTTTGAATGAACCCATGGATTAATAAATCCACGGGTTCATTCGACTGCTCTTAAAGCTGTGAATTCTGAGCGTCGTTGCTTATAGAGACAATGCTCAGCGAGCGGATGATCCGGCGGAAGTTTTGGATGCAGAAAGGTTTCGGGCATCTGACGCATTTTTAAGCGCTCCATTACAGCCCGCGATCGCTGATTGTGAATGCTCGTAAAAGAGACGATTTCATCGAAATCAAGAACTTCAAACCCAATCCGTAACGCTTCTCTCGCGGCTTCAGAAGCGTAGCCCTTACCCCAGTAAGGAAATGCTAAGCGCCAACCGACTTCTACACAGGGCGAAAAGGGAAACACAATGGCAGGTCGGTTTAATCCCACGAATCCAATAAACGATTGAGTCTGCCGCAGTTCGACCGCCCACAATCCCCACCCTTGCTCGTGGATCTTTGTCTCGATCCAGTCTGCTAGGGCATCACTCGCATCTCGATCGAGCAGCGTTGGAAAATACTCCATCACTCGCCGATCCGCATTCATTTGGGCAAAGGGATCGCGATCGCTCTTACGCCATTGCCTTAGCTTAAGTCGTTCTGTACTCCATTCGATGATTCTTGACCTCACTTAAGGCTTTGCGATCGCGACTCCGGCCTTTTGAATAGAAGAGAGGGATAGACATTGAAAAACTCGTTCAATCAGCTTTTCAGGCTGAATGCGCTATTCAGCACTCGGTTTTGATCCGGTCATGCCCATAATTTCGTAACCTGCATCAACATAGATTACCTGTCCTGTAATTCCACTTGACAAATCGCTACAGAGGAAGGCTGCGGTATTTCCCACTTCGATTTGTGTCACAGTGCGGCGTAGCGGCGCAACGGCTTCAACATGGTGAATCATATCAAGAATGCCTCCGACTGCCGACGAAGCCAGTGTGCGAATCGGACCTGCTGAAATTGCATTGACTCGAATGTTGCTCTGTCCCATCTCATTCGCGAGATAGCGTACATTCATTTCTAACGCGGCTTTTGCAATTCCCATGACATTGTAGTTCGGGATTACTTTCACACCGCCCAAATAAGTCAAGGTCACAATGCTGCCGCCCTCTGTCATTAAAGGTTTTGCGGCTCCTGCTAGTTGGACGAGAGAATAGGAACTAATATCCAACGCCATCGAATAGCCAGCGCGAGACGTTCTGGAGAAGTCGCCCGACAAGTCATCTTTGCTGGCAAAGGCTAAACAATGGATCAAAATGTCCAACTTGCCCCATTTGTCCTTCACGGTATTAAACGCGCTCTCAATCTGCGCGTCATCCTGCACGTTCAGAGGCAAGAACAAGCTCGGATTGAGCGATTCGCTCAGATCAGCAACTTTCTTTTCTGCTTTGCCTGTCGCATCAGGGAGATAGGTGATGCCAATATTTGCGCCTGCTTTATGTAGCTGTTGAGCGATGCCCCATGCGATCGAGCGGTTATTAGCGATTCCCGTTACAAGTGCGTTTTTTCCAGTCAGGTCTAGCATGGTCTTCTACCGTGTAAAGCATTTACGAGGATAACAGAAAATCGATCCCCCTCGATCTGCGGTAATTTTTGCCGTTCAAGTCCGTTCAAATGACTCAACTTCTGACGCAGTGAGACAAAATTCAATCGACAACCCGAATTCCTTTTCTTGCTTCGATTACACTGGATATCGGTCTTTCGCAATCGCTTCCCATGTCAGTCTTTGCTGAGTTAGTTGGTCAATCTCAAGCTGTCGAGTTGCTAGAACGCGCGATCGCCCAAAATCGCCTCGCGCCTGCCTATCTCTTCGCAGGTTCTCCTGGCATTGGGAAAAGCCTTGCCGCAGAATGTTTCCTCGAAGTCTTGCTAAAATCTTCTCGATCTCGAATTCAGCACCGCAATCATCCCGATTTACTTTGGGTCGAACCCACTTACTTGCATCAAGGCAAACGACTTAGTGCTGCTGAAGCTGAAGCTGCTGGAGTCAAACGCAGAACGCCGCCGATGATTCGACTAGAACAGATTCGCGAAGTCAGTCAATTTCTCAGTCGTCCGCCGATGGAAGCGACTCGATCGATCATTGTGATCGAACAAGCCGAAACCATGCCCGAAGCGGCGGCAAATGCGTTACTCAAAACATTAGAAGAACCTGGTAGAGCCACGATTATCTTACTGGCTCCCAATGTCGAATCTGTTTTGCCTACGATCGTGTCTCGCTGCCAACGAATTCCCTTTGTGCGACTTGCTGCTGCTGCGATGACACAAGTTTTGCTCAAAACTGGACATGACGCAATCCAGCCACAAATTCTGGCTCTGGCACAAGGCAGTCCCGGAGCCGCGATCGCACATCAGCAAAAGCTCGACTCAATCGATTCAGACCTATTACGCTCAGCCATGACTCGACCCAAAAATCTCAGAGAAGCCTTGACAACAGCCAGAGCGATCGCGAAAACCCTGGATAGTGAAACCCAGCTTTGGCTGATTGACTACTTACAGCAAAGCTATTGGTCACAGGTGCAGAATGAGCGATCGCTCCAGCTTTTAGAAAAAGCAAAAGCAATGTTACTTGCCTATGTGCAGCCTCAACTTGTCTGGGAAGTAACTTGGATGCAATTGCTCGACTATCGCAATCCAGTTTGAGAGATAAGACTCGGGGATGCCCTCAAACCCCAAAACTTGAAGGAATTAGACTCTTATGCCCTAGGTTGTGGAATCTTAACGAAGCCAAAACATATTTGGACAGGTATAAGTTAGGCTAGAGAATCTCAAAGGCATTTGGCGTTAAAAGAATGAATCAAGTCTACGATGTGGTTGTTATTGGCGGCGGTGTTACAGGATCTGCTCTCCTTTACTCTCTAGCAAAATTTACCGATCTCAAACGGGTAGCACTAGTAGAAAAATATGCGCATGTTGCCAGCGTCAACTCCAAAGCCACAAATAATAGCCAAACAATTCATTGCGGCGATATCGAAACGAACTACAGCCTAGAAAAAGCTCTAAAAGTTCGTCGATCTGCTGATATGCTGGTTCGCTATGCAACTGAGCTACCCGCTACCATTCGGGATCAGGTCATTTACCGCTATCCCAAAATGGTGCTAGGGGTTGGATCTCAAGAAAGTGATATTGTGCGGCAACGTTACGAAGAATTTAAGCCGCACTTTCAAGGGATGCAACTGTTAGAGAAAGCACAAATCGCTGAGCATGAACCGAATGTGGTCAAGCTCAATGGGCACGATCGACCGGAAGAATTAGCCGCGATCGCAGTTTTAGATGAGTATACGGCTGTCAACTATGGTGCTTTAGCTCAGGCAATGGTCGAGCAAGCGCAGGACGTTTCAGATAAGACGGTTGATCTGAGGTTAGGCAATCCGGTGCAATCGATCGAGCCTGTGGGAGAAAATTACCGCATCACGATCGCAGATGATTCGATCACGGCTCGCTTTGTTGTCGTTTCGGCGGGAGGACATAGCTTACTCTTTGCTCACCGCATGGGAATTGGATTGGAATATTCTTGCTTACCGATCGCGGGAAATTTTTACTACACGCCGCAAGTTCTAAACGGCAAAGTTTACACAGTGCAGAATGATAAACTTCCGTTTGCTGCCATTCATGGTGATCCAGACGTAACGATGCCTGGAAAGACTCGATTCGGTCCTACTGCACTGCCGTTACCGTTACTAGAGCGCTACAATTTGCGAACCTTTGTCGATTACTTAGAAGTACTACGACTCGATCGCATAGTCAGTTCTGTTCTCTGGGATTTATTTAAGGTTCGAGACATTCGCAACTACATTTTCAAAAACTTTGCCTTTGAAGTTCCACTGGTCAATCGCCGTCTGTTTCTCAACGAGGTGCGAAAGATTGTGCCATCTTTGCAGCTATCCGATCTAGAGTTTGCTCATGAAGTTGGTGGAATTCGTCCGCAATTGATTGATAAGACCCAAGGCAAGCTGATTTTAGGACAAGCAGAAATTGATCCAGGAGGCGGAATCCGATTCAATGTCACTCCCTCCCCTGGTGCAACGACCTGCTTAGGCAATGCAGAAACTGATCTCTTAAGAATTCAACAGCATCTCGGATGTCAAGTCGATCGAACTTGGTTTAATCAACTCCTCTCGGTTGAGAATCCTGGTTAGGGTGAGAATGCCCACCCCTCAAAACCCTAAGGCTGCGCGATCGTCGATCGATTAGACGGTTCTGCCCCCTGCGGATTGACAGACGGATTCGCGGACGGACTCGCAGACGGAGTTCCCTCCGGGTTTGGTGGCACAGTTCCTGCTCGCTGACTAAAATACTGATACGCTAACTCAGACATCTTACGAATTGAATCCGCCGCACGTTCGTCATTGTGAGGACGCTTCACCATTGCCGCTATCAAGTAGCGCTTTCCATTCGGTAAATCAATGATACCGACATCGCCCAACATTGCTCCGATATCACCCGTTTTGTGAGCAATCACCGCACCCTCTCCCAGTCCTTGAGGCAGTAACGAATTGTTCACAACTTTTCGCATGATGTCGAGCATTCTTTCATGCGATCGCATGGAGACTAATTTGCCGCCATTGACTGCACTCAGTAGCGTTACCATGTCACGCGGACTACTGGTATTCGTCCCTTGCAGATCGGGCAAAGGATTCTGAATCGCAGTACTTGTTAATCCCCAAGATTGAAAACGCTGATTGACCGCATCTTTTCCACCCAGGAGGTCGATGATCATATTTGTCGCAGTATTGTCGCTAATATCAATCATCTTGGTCGCGACTTGAATCGCGGGGAACTGTGATCCAACTGGAAAATCTTGTAGCTCACCCGACTCTGTTGCAATCTGCTCTTTTTTTAGCGTAAGCGGTTGATCCAGGCGGATCGTACCTTCATCGACTGCCTGAAAGAAAGCAACTAAGATCGGAAACTTAATCGTACTCGCAGCAGGAATCGCATTTGAGCCATTGATCTCTAAGAAAGCACGAGTATCAGCATCGACAATCATCAAACCAGGAGTAAGCTGAGTCTGAGAAGCGATCGCGCTTTGAATCTGAGTCTTCAGCGCTTGAATCTCTTGAGTAAGTTCTAGGGGTAACGTCGGCGAACTTTGAGGCGAGGGGGCGGTCTGCTCAGGTTGAGGAGTCTCCGCGCTCCGATGACTTGCTGGATCGAAAATCGACAAGCTCGTTCCCGCAATCACCCCGACCCCAATGCCTAAAATCAGCAACCGCGTGCCATAGAGCAATGCAAGCGCGGACGAGCTTTTGGGGCGAGGAGGAGCAATTTTTCGTGCAGGCTTCACACGACGCGGTTCAGGCGATGGCACGACTTCTAAACGCCGACGAGTCTTGGATTGAGCGCCAGTTCGTGGAAATTCTACGGTCTTTTCAGCGCGACGCGAAGCCTCTAACGGACGATCGCGCGATCGTCGTCGAGTCCGAGTTGACTCCCGTCGCGGATCAATTGGACGACGGTGCAGAGCGCGCGGCGATTCTGAGACACGCGATCGCACACTCGTTTCAGAGCGGTTTGAATTTGATCCTGACTCGTCAGTTCCGTCCGACATTGAAAATTTCTCCATTGATCAAGCGTTGCCGCAAAGACGCAATCTGTTGCCGATTCCGAACATTAGATTTGCGCCATGTCACCTTACATTTCTTAGGGATTTTACATTGACTTCGTGAAACTGATCCGCTCCAATTGTCTAATATTTACGAATTTTTTGTCTGCGTTGCCCATTCCACTTGCCGCAAAACCCCACGCAGCAAAGAAACTTCCGCCTCTGAGAGTTCAGCCCGATTAAATAAATGCCGAAACTTCTCCATCCGACTTGCCGCAGTATGCGGATGCAGATAACCGATTTTCAAGAGAACCGATTCAAGATGTTCAAACCCACGATCGAGCGCATCCAACGAGCATAGATTGGATGATGTCTCAGAAGTAACCGGAGTCTGAAATAGCTCATAGCAACAGATCGCCACAGCTTGAGCTAAATTCAGCGATTGATAGTGATCACTCGTCGGAATATACACAAACCGCTGAGCATATTTAAGCTCATCATTACTGAGTCCGCGATCTTCAGAGCCAAAGAGTAAAGCAGTTTTTAGACCCGGTTCTAGCAACCAGGGTAATGCCTGACGCGGATGCTCCAAACTGGCATCTAGCCTGGATCGCACCGCTGTTGCCACGGCCCGATGACAGCCCACTAACGCCTCTGGAATCGAATCGACAATCTGAACCGATTCCAGCACATCGATCGCTCTCATTGCCATTTTTCGAGCATCATCTGACTGCAAATCACACTTGGGATTCACCAACACCAATTGATGCAATCCCATATTTTTCATCACGCGAGCGATCGAGCCAACATTCAACGCACCTGCGGGTTCCACTAGCACAATCCGAACTTGAGAGATTTCTGACATTTGAAACCCGTTTAGAATCAAAGTAAACCTCTATTATCAAGCCTTTCATGCCCCGCCACCGCGCCAAATCCGATCTGCCAACAAAAGTCTGTCCGGTCTGCGGTCTGCCCTTCACCTGGCGAAAAAAATGGGAAGACTGCTGGGACGAGGTAAAGTACTGCTCCGATCGCTGTCGTAAGCGCAAAAATCAAAAAACGCCCGACTAAGGAAGAACCAAGCATGATAAGCTGCTTTGCTATCTCACCAATGCGAGGAGTCTTAGCATGTCTGTCGATCGCGTTCAGCCCAAGTTGATCATTCATGGTGGAGCCGGAAGTTCGCTCAAAGGCAAAGGGGGAGTAGACGCAGTTCGACGATCGCTGCACAAAATTATTGAAGAAGTTTATGCCCTCCTGCTCGCAGGTGCGACGGCAACCGAAGCCGTTGTGACAGGATGCCAACTCTTAGAAGATGAACCCCGGTTTAATGCAGGCACTGGCTCCGTTTTGCAATCCGATGGTCAAATTCGTATGAGTGCTGCTTTGATGGATGGTGCGCGGCAAAGATTCAGCGGTGTGATCAATACCTCTCGTGTGAAGAACCCGATCGAACTGGCACTCTTTTTGCAAACGGCTGACGATCGCGTGTTATCTGATATCGGTTCAGCCGAACTCCTGCGAGAATTGCAACTGCCTCTCTACGATCCCCTGACTGAACTTCGATTACAAGAATGGATTCAAGAGCGCGAAGGCAATTTCAATCGCGCCATGGCAGGCGTTGTTGCAGAGAAAGAATTAATCTCCGAATCCTCAGGACGCGGCACGATCGGAGTCGTCGCACTCGATCATCAGGGACGCATCGCAGCAGGAACCTCAACCGGCGGAAAAGGCTTTGAACGAATTGGACGAGTCAGTGATTCTGCTATGCCTGCGGGAAATTACGCAAACTCAGACGCAGCGATTAGCTGTACGGGCATCGGTGAGGACATTATTGACGAATGTCTAGCCGCAAAAATCGTGATTCGTGTGACAGATGGACATTCGTTACACAGCGCACTTGAGAAATCCTTTAAAGAAGCTGAAAAAAATCGGCGCGATCTTGGCGCGATCGGGCTAGCAACAACGGGCGAAATTGGCTGGGGCAAGACCAGCGAGGTGCTTTTGGCGGCATATCACACCGGCGATCGCATCGGTGATACGCTAGAACTTCCGAATGGCGTAGAAGTTGGAACTGTGTGACAGTTTAGATTCAGTACACTGACCAGAGAATACTGAGAAATATATGCGTATCTACGGATGTGCTGAGGAAAATGCGTAGGTATGCTTTTACCTAGAGATAGGCAAGTCTACCGAGTAAGGTTGTCTCGTGTAAGAGGTCTCACCCCTCAGCCCTCAAGTGTGAGACTTTCCCTAAGATAAAAGACCAGGGTTCTTTAAGCCATCTGCTGACAGTCTCTCATTCCCCCTGAGAGATTTGCCCCCACGTGATTTTCGCATCAGTAAATCCTCCCCCCAAGCATTGTGTTATGGCACTGGCAAAGGTTTATCAACTCAAAACAGAGGTTGCCCAAGCGTTTTATCAACTCGGTGTAACCTATTCTGCGATCGGCAATGCCCGGAAGACTTCTGAGACGCTTCGTCAAGCCGATCTCTTGTTAAACGAAGTCGAAGCGATTCAGAAAATCGAGCAAGCTTTTCGTCATCTCTAAAAAGAGTTTGCAGCAAAAATTAACGTACAGATTGTCCCTTTCGTCGGTAGCATCAAGATTCTCCTACTACTCGTAATTTAGTAATGAATCCTGCGCTAAGCCAACTCGGAACAGATATGTCACGCTTGTCCGGAGTCCGGGCAATTATGAAAGACATTATTGAAACGTTACGAGCAGGAGCGGGACAAAGTTTTATCAATCTCAGTGCTGGCAATCCTGTGATTTTGCCTGAAGTCGAAAAGCTTTGGCGAGATTGCACAACTGAACTTCTTGCAAGTCCTGAATACGGCGAGGTCGTTTGTCGCTATGGTGCAAGTCAAGGCTATCAACCTCTGATCGATGCGATCGTTCAAGATTTTAATCAACGCTACAACTTGAACTTAAGCGATCGCAATATCCTCATCACTCCCGGAAGCCAAAGCCTCTACTTCTATGCAGCAAATGCTTTTGGAGGGTATACAAGCAGCGGAGAACTGAGAAAAATTGTTCTTCCCCTTAGCCCAGACTATACCGGGTATGGCGGAGTGACCCTCACGCCAGAAGCACTGATTGCATACAAACCAGAACTAGAAATCGATCAAGACAGCCATCGCTTCAAGTACCGTCCAAATTTCAATCAATTACAAATCGGCGAACAAACCGGGTGTGTAATTTTTTCTCGTCCCTGCAATCCAACTGGCAACGTTCTCAGTAACGATGAAGTGAATAAAATTGCAGCACTTGCTGCAACGCATGACGTTCCAGTCTTGATTGATTCTGCTTACGCGCCCCCTTACCCCGCGTTGAACTTTGCCGAAATGTCTCCTCGCTTTGGTGGCAATGTGGTTCACTGTATGAGCTTATCCAAAGCAGGACTTCCTGGAGAACGGATTGGCATCGCGATCGGCGAACCCGAAATCATTCACACCCTCGAATGTTTCCAGACAAATCTCTGCATTCATTCCCCCCGATATGGGCAAGCGATCGCAGCTCGTGCCATTCGATCCGGTCAGCTTGCCGAAATTTCGAGCCATGTGATTCGACCTTTCTATCAAAGCAAGATTGCAATCGTTGAACAAACGCTCGATCGCGCCATGCCGAAGTCTCTCCCCTGGTTCTTGCATCGCGGAGAAGGCGCAATTTTTGCATGGCTTTGGCTGAATGAGTTACCGATTACCGATTGGGAGTTCTATCAAGACCTGAAAAAAGTCGGTGTCATTGTCGTTCCAGGCAGTACCTTCTTTCCGGGTCTGCAAGAAGACTGGCAACATAAACAGCAATGCTTAAGAATTAGTTTGACCGGAACCGATTTAGAATTACAGACTGCGATGGAACGACTCGCGCAGGTTGCAGAGCAACTTTACACAAGATAAGTGCAGAGCAAGTTTATGGAAAATAAGGGGTACTTAGAAATTGGGAAAATCGTGGCGGCTCAAGGACTAAAGGGCGAACTGCGAGTCTATCCCAATACAGACTTTCCGGAACGATTTGAAGAACCCGGAACCCGCTGGCTGCTCCGCCCCAATCAGACTGAACCGGAAGCGATCGAACTGATCTCAGGTCGCTACCTGGACGGCAAAGGCTTATATGTGATTCAAATTCAAGGCATTGGCGATCGTAACGCTGCTGAAGCTCTGCGAGATTGCCAAATCCTGGTTCCAGAGAGCGAGCGCCCCGAACTCGAAGAGGGTGAATTTCATGTTGCAGACTTGCTGGGCTTGTCGGTCTATGACCAAGCGAGTCAAGAATTCATTGGGACAGTTATCAATGTCATTCCCTCCGGACATGATTTATTAGAAGTCAAAAAAGATACGCCTGAAGGCAAGACAATCCTCATCCCATTTGTCGAGGCGATCGTGCCCATTGTTGACTTAGAGCAACGTCGAATTGAAATTACACCGCCTCCAGGATTGCTCGATTTATAGATTGAATCGCTTCATCGCTATCGAGCGATTCAGCCTAAGTAAATGATTATTACTAAAATTATTCCGTTTAAATTCGCATGGTAGCTTAAAGAAAGGTTAGCTCCGCTACAAAACTAGTTTATTCGAGACAGAGTAAGGGTTTGTGAATTGTGAAATTAACGATTGAGTAGTCAGAATTTCGATTGTCACATTGCCAGCTAAGGCAGACATGGCAGGCATGATTTGATAGTGATGTAGCAGGTTTAGGGCAAGGTTTCGGCGAAGCTGTGATAAAGCAGAGTCGAGTTCCGAAGTTTTCGATCGCTCATTTTTCGCCTCAATGATTAAGACAGAAAGTTCCTGCAATTTCTTTCTTCTGTTTTCCGAAATGACTGCTTTAGAGGGAGTAGTTATACGTAGACCGTGACGGATACTATCCAGTAGCCCCCGTGGTGAAATCGATCCCGAGTCAAATCTTACTTTTCCACCCCTGCTGAGACTTTATTTACTGAAAAGGCATTCCATGAAAGCACTACTGACTTACCTCCTCGCTCCTGTCAAACAGGCAACCCCCATGATCGCAGGCTTTTCGTTAGCTGTAGCGGGTTTAATGGCGATGAATGCCCCAGTTCAGGCGGTTCCCCACACTTTAGAAAAAACGGCACTCGCACAGGCTACGACCTTGCCAGATGGAGTGTATCTCTATGGGCAATCTGCACAACCTGATCAATTGGGTCAAGCCTACTTTGTCTTTGAGTCGCGGCAAGGCAAGCTCGTCGGCGCACTTTACATGCCGAATTCTTCCTTCGACTGCACCTATGGTTCAGTTGAGCCTGAAAAGCTTTCGCTGATGGTGATTGATACCTACGATCGCTCTGAAAATCCCTATATTATTGCGACGGAGCAACCGGATAGTACCATTGCATCGCGCTTGAATCCGACGGCCGCTCCCGTAAGCTTAGAAGGCTATCATCGGATTGAGAAGGTCAGCACAAATGATCAGCGGATTTTGAACGTTTGCAAGCAGAATTATCAAACCCGCGTTTGGAAATAGGATCAATGCAGGGGTTAAGGTTTGGGTGCGACCTAACATCAATGCGCACCCAAATTTAATCAGATCCCTGGAAAAATTGGTTAAATTGAGCGGGATCGTGCCAGTTTGACGCTAAGGTTTAGGCAAAATTTTGCTCTTTAGGCGTTTGGTGATGCTGGTGAAATATTTTTTTCTATCCGATGGTTGGAATGTTGGTCGGGTCTGGGAGATGGGCGGTTTGTGGAATGAAACTGCTTGGAGACGAAAACCTCAAATCGATCGACTTGATATCTGCATTTGGGAAAATGACGAGAAGCTTTGGCTTTACCGAGTCGAAGATGAGATTTTAATGGTCGAAGTCAAGCCGACCGAGACAGTTGCATCAAGCGCGATCGGACAAGTTGTTTTGAAGCGTCTGATCACAGCCGATCAAGCGATCGACCTGATCTGCAACGATGCAAAATTTCGCGGATAGTTAAGTTGTAGGGTTAATTTAGCGAACTATGACCCAACCTTTTATCAAGGAAATCGTCGCGCCTGACATCAGCCACATCGTGACAGAAGACGATACGCCTGTGGATAATTTTCAAAGCGCCAAACAACAGCGATTACTGATTGAGCCACTTTACGCATCGTGGTCGCAGACCTTACCGTTTATTACTGACGCAAATGTTGGATTGTTCTATGCCTTAAAATAAGATCCAATCGTGCCAGACGCATTCCTAAATTTAGACCTGGAAATGCCGACTGATTGGAGTAAGAAGCAAACTCAGACACGTTCCGTGAGCCGGAGGCAACGTACTTCGTCTGGGAATTTGGCAAAGTTCCTGAGGTTTGCATTGAAATTGTGTCTAATCGCGAAGGCAGTGAATTAGGCAGAAAGAAGGATCTCTATGCTCGGATTGGCGTGCCCTACTATGTCGTCTTTTTTGGCTAGAGTCAGTTGGGCTAGGGCTAAAGATTTGGCAAGGTGAATTTGAAGCGGTTGAGGGTTCTTGGCTACGCTGGTGCGATCGCGATCAACAATTGATCCCCACCGGAGCCGAAGCGGCTTTAGTCGCGCAACAAGAAGCAGAATTAGAACGCCAGAAAGCAGAATCAGAGCAGCAAAGAGCCGATCGACTTGTAGAGAAGTTGCGCGAACTGGGGATCGATCCCGATCAAGTCTGATCCGGATGGAACTTGCGATAGAGCATCGATTTAATCGGCTTGCCTTGGATTAGATGTCGATCGACGATCGCCCCAACTTCTTCTGGCAGAACGCGATCGTACCAAATCTGATCCGGCAAAACGAGTACCATCACCCCATTGCCACACTGACCCAGACAGCAGCAAGGCTCAATTGCCACTTCAGCAGGAGCGAGCCTTTCAAAGGCTTGAATGACCTTTGCTGCACCCTGCTTCCGGCAAGCATTATGCTGACAAATTCGCACGCTCAACATCACGAAACATCTGGTAAAAGACCTTTTGCCGCTAACCACTCTCGATTGAACAATTTCGATTGATAACGACTTCCTCCATCACAGAGAATCGTGACGATCGTATGTCCCGGTCCCATTTGTTTCGCAAGTGCAACTGCCGCCCCTACATTGATCCCCACCGACCCACCGAGGAATAAACCATCCTTTTCGAGCAGTTGATATAAGACTCGGATCGCTTCTCGATCGTCAACTCGAATCGCATCATCCGCAGGCGCACCTTGCATATTGACCGTGACACGACTGTTCCCGATTCCTTCTGTGACAGAATTTCCTTCAGAAACCGTCTCACCCGTTTTGACATAACTATAGAGCGCACTTCCCATCGGATCAGCTAGCACGCACTTGATGTTGGGATTCTTCTCTTTGAGATAGAGAGAGACTCCTGCATAAGTTCCCCCGGTTCCGGTTGCGGTTGTCCAGGCATCAATTTTGCCATCGGTCTGTGCCCACATCTCAGCCGCCGTCGTTTCATAGTGAGCGCGACGATTTGCTAAGTTATCAAACTGATTTGCCCAGATCGCGTTCTCTAGTTCAGACGCAATTCTGCCGGACATGCGCACATAGTTATTTGGATCTTTGTAAGGCACAGCCGGAACCGTTCGCACTTCTGCACCCAAGGTTCGCAATAAATCAATTTTTTCTTGAGATTGCGTCTCTGGAATAATGATCAAACACCGATAGCCTTTTGCATTACAGATATGAGCAAGTCCGATTCCCGTATTGCCTGCGGTTCCCTCAACGACTGTTCCGCCAGGTTTGAGTAATCCTTGTCTTTCTGCATCTTCAATGATGTAGAGCGCAGCACGATCTTTTACAGAACCTCCTGGATTGAGAAATTCTGCTTTTCCTAGAATTTCGCATCCCGTTTCATCGCTAAAGCTGTTCAAGCGAATTAAAGGAGTATTCCCGATCGTATCGACAAATCCGTGTTTGATATCCATGCCAATTTTTGCTTCTAGGTGTTCCCTATTGCCATTCTGACGGATTATGGAAGCGTTTGACACGGCAGAAATTGCAATCGAATTGATATAATCAAGCCTCACTCCCATTCAGACATAACCCACCCATGCAGTTTATTGATCAAGCAGAAATCCAAGTCCAAGCAGGCGATGGTGGCGATGGAATGGTGTCGTTTCGTCGTGAGAAGTATGTGCCAGCAGGAGGACCCAACGGCGGTAATGGCGGGCGCGGTGGCTCGATCGTGTTAAAAGCGGATGAGAATTTGCAAACGCTGCTCGATTTTCGCTATATGCGACTGTTTAAGGCGGATAACGGTCAGAAAGGCGGAACGAGCAATTGTACAGGTGCTTCAGGGCGCGATCGCATCATTGAAGTCCCTTGCGGAACGATGATTTACGACCTCGAAACGGATGAGTTGATCGGCGACCTCACCAAGCCTGGGCAAATCTTGAAAGTCGCAGAAGGCGGAAAAGGGGGGCTAGGAAATCATTGTTTTCTCAGCAATCGCAATCGTGCGCCAGAAAATGCCTTTCCGGGACAGCCTGGAGAATTGCGATCGTTGCGACTTGAACTCAAGCTTTTAGCAGAAGTCGGCATTATTGGCTTACCGAATGCGGGCAAATCGACGTTAATTTCTGCTTTATCGGCAGCCCGCCCCAAGATTGCAAATTATCCATTTACAACGCTGGTTCCGAACTTGGGAGTGGTGAGAAAACCGAGTGGAGATGGCACAGTTTTTGCGGATATTCCAGGGTTAATCGAAGGCGCGCATATGGGGATTGGCTTAGGTCATGACTTCTTGCGCCATGTGGAGCGGACTCGATTGCTCTTACATTTGGTGGATATTACCGCAGAAGATGCGATCGCAGATTATCAAACGATTCAAGGCGAACTAGATGCCTATGGTCGGGGATTAAGCGATCGACTGCAAATTTTGGCAATTAATAAATTGGACGCAGTTGATCCAGAAAGCGCAGAAGTTCAAGCGATCGTGGCTCAACTTGAACAACTCAGTGGCACATCGGTCTATAAAATCTCAGCCGCTGCACATCTGGGATTAGATACTTTGATGCAAAGAGTTTGGCAAGAGTTAGATGAGTTGAAAGCTCAGGAAGAGGAAGCATCGAAGGCGTTAGAGAGTCTACAGGAAATTCCATCCCTGGTTGAAAATTAGGCACAAAAAGAGAACTCCGAGATCTTGAAACACCCGGAGTTCTGATTCGTGAATGAGTTCTGATTCGCGAATTATAGAGTGACAGCGCTTCTAACTTGTCCTGCATCCAAGGCTTGCAATGCCATCATTGCCGACTGAAGTCGCCGTTCTAATGCAGTTTCCGTCATCCATTGCAGCCAGTCTACAAACGCCGGACTGACATCTACGACTGATTCTAAGTCAAATCGATTGCCTTTTCGCGGAAGCTGCGACGGTTGAATCCCGCTCAGCGTCGTCATAATCGTCAAGCCTAAGCTATATAAATCCGAAGCCGTAACCGATCGACCTGTATATTGCTCCGGCGGAGTGAAGTCGTGAGTATTGACGAGCGTAAACGCCGAAGTCCCATCTTGCCGATTCAAGATCGTTTTCACTGAGCCAAAATCGACTAGGTGAACTTTACGATCGCCCAACAAGATATTGCTCGGCTTGATGTCCCGATGCACGATCGACGGATTTCGACCTTGCAGATAAATCAAAATGTAGAGAACCGACTTGGCAATCTGTTTTGCTTCTGCTTCGGTAAAGGTTCGACCTCGCTCCAAACAATCTGCGAGAGACTTGCCTGCAACATAGGTCTGAACCAAGGCTAATGCTCGACCTCCAGGGAGGCGATGTTGAAAATAGCCTAAATACTTTGGAATACAAGGATGTGAGAGAGACTTTAAGATCTCAACTTCGCGATCGAACAATTTCAGATCATCTGAGCGCAAATCTTCATCGGAACACAGTAATTTCACAACGACCCGTTCTTTTGCATGGAGATCGTGTGCCAGTAAAGTCCAGCGTCCAGCATGTTTACCTAATTCTCGTTCGACTTGATAGCGATCGCCCAGGATTTGCCCTGCCATAATTTCACCGAATTCTAGAGCCGTTATAGCTTTGATAATTTACCAACCGCAAGCTGATATCCTTGTATAGACAGGAATTTGAGCAAAAGTTCATCGCTCTACCCATGTCCTTTATCTCTGATTTACTATGTCCTCAATTTCCAGTGCTTCGCTGCGTCAACAGCAACATCCCTTAATCCAAAAATTAGCCGATGCGATCGAGCAAATCTGGCAAGACCATTTAGAACTGTCGCCGTATTTTCTTCCGGATGATTTGGGATATGTAGAAGGGCGAATGGAAGGCGAGAAATTAGTGATCGAAAATAAGTGTTTTCAGACTCCTCAATTTCGGAAGTTGCATTTAGAGTTAGCTAAATTGGGTTCCTCTCTCGATATCTTGCACTGTGTTATGTTTCCCCGTCCTGAATATGTACTGCCGATGTTTGGCGCGGATTTGGTCGGTGGAAAAACGGGGCAGATGAGTTTAGCGATCGCGGATCTTTCTGCGCTGAGTCACGATCGCCAATTGCCGACGGATTATCAGGAGGCACTGAGCGCTATTCCTGAGACGAAATTCGTTCAGCGTCGGGCGATCCCGGAGTGGGGCGATATCTTTTCGGACTTCTGTTTGCTAGTACGTCCCGGCAGCGTAGAAGAAGAAGATGCGTTTTTACAGCAGGTGCAAGCCTATTTGCAGATTCATTGTCAGCGTGCGATCGCGACGGCACCGACTCCAGAGCGCAGGGTAGAGATCTTAGCAGGGCAGCAATATTACTGCGCTCAGCAGCAAAAGAACGACAAGACGCGACGAGTTTTGGAGAAGGCGTTTGGTGAGGCGTGGGCTGAGCGTTACATTACGACGGTTTTGTTTGATTTGCCTGAATGATTGCAGGAGTCGTGCGGGAATCTTAAGCAGAGATTTTCGTCTGCGGTGTTCACTATGCCAAAAGCTAAACCTGCTCTGCCTTGGGAATGTTCGACTCAGTCTGCTTATGTGCCGCTTGCCTTTGAAGGTGAAGTGGTAGGATTTTGCCGCCCCGATTGTGCGATGGAGATTGCTCGATCGCTCAATGAGGCAGAACTGCTTCAGAAGGCGTTGCAGTTAGTGTGCTACGACTTGGTTGCGCGATCGGGGGGGTCTTCTGAAAGTGTAGACGAATTAGTAAAGCGCTATCTTGCAAAAGCGGAGCGTCCCCTGCAAGGTGCTGCGTTGGTTGCGGTTTTGTTAAAAGAACGTCAGATTGATTTGGATTTGACGGATGACGAATTTGCGAAGTTCTGCGATTCTTATCGATTGTCGCGGGTCGAGTTAAAAGCAATTTATCGCGGGGAAGAGGTGGAAAGTCATCAGTTGATTCCACTGTCTCGAATCTTGGGAAAAACGGTAGATGAAGTGATTGAAGCCTGGAAGGGGGATGAGTGATCTGTTTCGGCTGCGCTCAACGCCCAAATCAAGATTTCTCGCTGTCAGAATTTTCTGCGGATTGAGCGCAGCCGAAACCCCACAGGCTGGTTAATTCTATTTCCTGATCAGACCAAATTGCAACCCCGCTTCAGGCATCCAGAACGGTTCTCCAACTTGCAGAACGTAATTCCTGTTCACTGATTTGTACACTTCAAATGGGAGGGAAATCGTCCGAATCGATTAATTCATCGCTGTTAGGTCATGCAGATGGCAGGTTAGATGGCAACATAGCTCTACTCTCCCAGGAATTGATTTAATGGCGAACTAACTCATTTCGGGTGCTAAAGGGCGACGATGGGAAGCTTTCTCTTTTGCAGATGCCTTTGTCAAAAGTTTTCCAGCTTCTTTGAGATCGAGATTGCCCCCGCTGATGATTACACCAATCCTGGCATTGGGAAATGAGACGATTCCTTCAAGTAATGCGGCAGCAGCCAGAACGCCCGTCGGTTCAACTACAATTTTAAGCCGCTCCCATAGAAAGAACATCGTGCGAAGAATCGCTGCTTCAGAAACGGTCACCATTTCATCAACCAATTCCAAAATGATCGGAAAAGTCAATTGTCCGAGGGAAGGCGTTCTGGCACCGTCTGCGATCGTATTGGGATTCTCGACTGTTTGCAAAGTCCGACTGTAAAACGATCGCTTCGCGTCATCTGCTTGTCGCGGCTCCACTCCGATGATTTGGCAATTTGGAGCGAGATGTTTTGTGGCGATCGCGCATCCTGAAAGTAAACCTCCGCCCCCACAGCAGACTAATAAAACGTCCAATTCGCCGACTTCTTCGATCAATTCTTTGGCAGCAGTTCCTTGTCCAGCGATCACAGGTTTAGAATCGAATGGAGGAATGAGAATGCGATCGCCCAAAATCTCTTTTGCGACTTCTTCGCGGTTCTGAAACGATCGATTGTAAGAAATTACTTCTGCACCATAGCTCTCGGTTGCAGATCTTTTGACTGTAGGCGCATCGCTCGGCATGACGATCGTGACAGGAATTTCTAGAATTTCACCTGCTAGAGCTAAAGCTTGACCGTGATTGCCAGACGAGAATGCAACAACGCCTTTTTTCTTTTGCTCCTCGGACAGTTGAGACATGGCGTTGTAAGCTCCTCGGAACTTAAACGACCCCGATCGCTGAAAGTTTTCACACTTGAAAAAAACCTGTGCTCTAGTGCGATGATTCACCGTTCTAGAGGTAATTACAGGTGTGTGATGAGCAATCCCAGCTAAACGATCGGCAGCCGCTAAGAGATCCGAGTAAGCAACCATTTATTTGTGATAGAAGAACGCGACTTCTTTATCTTTCAATGGTGCGAATCCTGCTGCTTCTAGCATTTGGTTGAGTTCGGCTTGGGGAATGTGTTTTGCACCAATTCGGACGATTCTCGATCGCATGGTGTTGGATACTCCGCTGCGTTGCCGTCCTGCTTCGAGTGCCATCACTTTGGTATAGAGATCGAGCTTTTCAGTGGGAATCGGAGAACCATCG
The DNA here is from genome assembly GCA_025454375.1 of Leptolyngbya sp. Prado105. Taxonomy (GTDB): domain Bacteria; phylum Cyanobacteriota; class Cyanobacteriia; order Leptolyngbyales; family Leptolyngbyaceae; genus Leptolyngbya. The sequence continues at coordinate 23,008 of JALOOO010000023.1, forward strand.
AAATCGATTCCTTTTGCAATTGCAACGTCGATCGCATCTGCGCCTGTCGTATTTTCTGTACTCATAAAACTAAGCAAAATTACCTTTTACAGAAGTGATTGTATCAGGAAGCCTAGACCTGATAACGAATTAACTTAGCTGGAAGTAGTTTTACAGGATTATCAGGAGATTTGATCTTGACGTTAGTCACCTTTAAATGATGACTTGTTGAAGCTTCAAGCCACTCTCTATCTTTCAGGGGAAAAGACAAATATTTTTCCTCTTTCAATAGCGCAGTCACTTTCAATGAAAAATTAGGATCATCAGGAATATTCAGATATTGAAAGGCTTTGCGAGGATGGTCAATCTGCCACATTCCTCGAATTCTTAGGCTTGTAATTCCTAGTGGATCAATTTTGTTCACTCTGCCTAATTCGTTCGTAATACTAAACTCAAAATCTTGAATGCTGGCAATTCCGGTGATGATCCTCTGTTTAACATTTTCATAGACTTCTCGGCTTGCCGCATAACAATCACCATAAACTAGCCAAAGCGATCGCAGTTTTTCGTGCTTTACGCAGCCAATCGCATAAATTAAATCTTTCTCAGTCCAGGTTTCGCAGGTTCGACATGCGTTTGTAATCATTGGACTATCAGCAAATAGCTTTGCTGATGGATACGAACTATTTAGAGCAATTTGAGAAGACTCTGAACTCAGTTTTTTTACTTCTATTGCATCTCCACACGTAATCATTAAATCAGGCGGATTATTTGCATTGCCAAAATATGAATATACATTTTCATAGGCTGCCAGTCTTGCTTCCTCACTCTGCGAAAGGAGTGTGTTAGCGAAGATGTCTTTGATAAATAATTCTAAAGAATCGCCTACAACGTTAATTCTATTGTGACTTCGATAGTAAGTTACAACATCACGAATTGGATTCTCAGCGATCGCCTTTATAGCTTGAATGATGTTCGCATTACTCATAAAACTACAATCCAAGACTTAATTGGAATGTTTTATCAGGCAAAGAATTAGAGACGTTCTCAGTTTTATTTGATTCAAATAGATCAGAATAAATTGCTTGAGCGATCGCGCTTCCAAGTGCCACGGGAACCGCATTCCCAATCATTTTATATCCATCTGATAAGTCTCGATAGTAGAAGAGAATTTCATCAGGAAATGTTTGAATTCTGGCACACTCTCGAATGGATAAACGCCGATATGGATGAGGCGAATCCGGATCAAAAATAAATTTATCTCTATCCGCATGAATCATCTTATTTGCTTGTGGGTGCATGGGTGCATGTCGCCCGCCCGCTTGAATTGTAAAAGAAGGTTCATCCCAAGAACGAACTCGATTACGCGAAAGATAATGGCTAGAAAAACCCCCAATCATATATTCATGATTGGGAAACTGACACATTTCTCCGTTTGTTTTATTCTTCTCTTGCGCAGGAATTGCTGAGTTTCTCAAATCCCAGATTGCATCATATAAATTGCGAGGTTGATAACAAACTCTTTCTAGTAGATCAAAGTTAAACCGCTTCTTTAAAGAAGCATGATAGCCTACAAAAAAAACGCGCTCTCTATCTTGAGGAACGCCATAATCCGCAGCATTCAATAGCTTGTGTGTGACTAAATAACCTGCTGCCTCGAAGCTTGTAATAATCGAGAGCAACGCATGAAGATGCTTTTTGTGCAGCATTCCCGAAACATTTTCAGCCAGAAAAAAGAGCGGTTGCTTATCTTTCAGGATGCGGACATATTCTAGAAAAAGCTGACCTCTCGCGTCTTCTATTCCTTTCTGCGTTCCAGCTTCGCTCCAGCTTTGACAAGGCGGACCGCCAATGATTCCGACACAGTTAGGAATATTGTCAGAGGGAATGCTTCTGATATCTCGCCGATCTAAAACAGTTTCAGGATAATTCTTTTCGTAAGTTTCCCAGATGCTCTTATCGTACTCATTCGCCCAAATCGTACAGAATCCAGCTTGGCTAAATCCTAGATCTAACCCTCCACAGCCTGAGAATAAAGAAACGATCGCGCTCGACATGCACAGTCCACCGATAGATTCAACCAAATATACCGCAAGCCAGTTCAAAATCATGAGGTCGAACTAGATCAATTGCTCTATCTTCCCAAATCCGAAAACTTCCTGAGTATCAGGGGGAATGAGTTACATCAATCCATTAGAATGATCATTCTGTGGAAAACTTTGAGAAAAATTTCCCACACCCTACTCACTCTGCCTCTCGCACTCGTGTTATGCCCAAGGTTCTAGTTTCCGATCCGATCGATCAAGTTGGGATCGATATTTTGTCCCAGGTCGCCCAAGTTGATATCAAAACTGATCTCAGTAAAGAACAACTGGTTGAAGTGATTCCAGAATATGATGCGCTGATGATTCGTTCTGGAACGCGCGTTACTGCTGAGGTGATTGAGGCAGGACGCAATCTGAAAATTATTGGACGCGCGGGCGTGGGGGTCGATAACGTCGATGTGCCTGCTGCCACTCGTAAAGGCATTATTGTCGTCAACTCGCCCGAAGGAAACACGATCGCGGCGGCTGAACATACCTTAGCAATGATGCTCTCTCTGTCGCGCTATATTCCTGAAGCGAATGCAAAGCTGAAGGGAGGAAAATGGGATCGTAAAAGCTATACCGGGAATGAAGTTTATAACAAAACTTTAGGCGTGGTTGGACTCGGTAAGATTGGCGCACATGTCGCGACTGTGGCACGCGCAATGGGAATGAAATTGCTTGCTTACGATCCGTTTATTTCAGTTGAACGGGCTGAGCAATTGGGATGTAGCTTGGTGGAATTAGATGTCTTATTCCAATCTGCCGATTACATTACCTTGCACATTCCTAAAACGCCTGATACTGCCAATTTGATCAATGCAGATTCGATCGCAAAAATGAAACCGAATGTTCGCATTATTAACTGTGCGCGGGGCGGAATTATTGATGAAAGCGCGATCGCACAAGCTTTAGAAGCTGGCAAAATCGCTGGAGCCGCATTAGATGTATTTTCTAGTGAGCCGCTAGGTGAATCGCCTCTGACAGCATTGGGTAAAGAAATTGTTTTAACTCCCCACTTAGGAGCCTCAACTGAAGAAGCTCAGGTGAATGTCGCGATCGACGTTGCGGAACAAATCAGAGACGTTTTACTCGGCGAACCTGCTCGATCGGCGGTGAACATTCCTGGATTGCGTCCAGATGTCCTCGAACAGTTAAAGCCCTACTTACAGCTAGCAGAAACGCTGGGCAAGATGGTGGGACAGCTTGCAGGCGGACGAATCGAATCGCTGAATATTGGACTGCGCGGAGATTTAGCCACAAATCAAAGTCAACCGATCGTGATTGCTGCTTTGAAGGGATTACTTTCTCCTGCACTGCAAGAGCGAGTCAACTATGTCAATGCCAGCATTGAAGCAAAAGAGCGCGGCATTCGAGTGGTTGAAACTCGTGATGCTTCGATTAAGGATTATGCAGGTTCGTTGCATCTTTCGGCGAAAGGAACATTAGGCGAACACTCTGTCACAGGTGCTTTGCTGGGAGACGATGAGATTCGGATTACTAGCATTAATGATTTTCCCGTGAACGTGCCGCCGAATCGGTATATGTTGTTTACTTTGCACCGGGATATGCCGGGGATTATTGGGCGGATTGGTTCTTTGCTGGGCGAATTTAACGTCAACATTGCCAGTATGCAGGTGGGACGGAAGATTGTTCGAGGCGATGCAGTGATGGTGCTAAGCATCGATGATCCGTTGCCAGAGAACATTATGAATGAGATTAAGCAAGTCTCTGGAATTCGCGATGCTTACACGGTGACGTTGTAGGGTGTTCTGGGGGGTGTTGCGAGATGTGCGCCCCCTAAATCCCCAAGTTTGGGGGACTTCAAGCCAAAATATTGAGTTCAAATGTCAAACAGTTGGTGGGAAATTCAAGTTCTGTGCGATGCGGCTCTCGAAGAGACGGCAATTTGGCGATTTGATAATTTTGGCTGCAAGGGTGCATCGAGTCAGAGTAAAGGATCGTCTTGTTTGGTGTCGGCTTATTTACCGCAGCAGCAGGCGCAGTTATTAGATTTATCGGCATTGTCATTGCTGCTGAAGCAAGATGCGCTTTGTATGAGTTTGCCAGCCCCGATCGTGCAATGGCAAATCATTGAAGAAGAAGACTGGTCGAGTAGTTGGAAAGCTCATTGGAAGCCTCAGGAAATCGGCGATCGCTTTTTGATCAATCCTGCTTGGTTGCCTGCACCGGAAAACAGCGATCGCATTATCATGCAGCTTGAACCGGGAGTTGCTTTTGGGACAGGGGATCACGCGACAACTCAGTTGTGTTTAGAAGCCTTAGAGATGCGATTGGGGGTTGATCCGCAAACGGTGACGATCGCGGATATTGGCTGTGGTTCTGGGATTCTCTCAGTCGGGGCGTTACTCTTAGGAGCGCAGAAAGCCTATGCAGTTGATACTGATCCGCTAGCGGTCAAAGCGACCCATGAAAATGTTGAACTCAATCACATCGATCCTGCGAAATTAGTAGTCGATCAAGGTAGTGTGGAGCGAATCCAAGCCATGATTGATCAGCCTGTCGATGGTTTGGTTTGCAATATTTTGGCAGAAGTAATTATTGATCTCATTCCGCAGTGGACTCCTTTGGTTAAGCCTTCTTCCTGGGGGATTTTGAGCGGGATTTTGATTGATCAAGCGAAACCTGTTGCTGATACGTTAGAAGCAAATGGATGGATTGTGGCAGCCTTGTGGAAGCGTGCAGATTGGTGCTGTTTGAATGTGCGTCGATCGTAAGAAAGGGTTGCGCGATCGCTGGTATTGCTCAGAAGCGCTACTGTAAAGTGGCCCTGACAGGCGGCTAGCTTTGCGGCAGTTTAAGTGGATGCGGCTGTTCTCGCAGAATACGCCTTCAGGCGGAAAGCTATCGCGGACATTCTCTAGCTCCTGAGGGGATCAGGCGAAGTTGAATCGGACGACGGCTCATATTCTGCACTCGCTAGCGGCTCAACGATGCTTCCTACTCTATATTTAGCCGTTTTTTGATTCAACTTCCATCATCGCGTCTCTACCACGGATCATCGTGGGGTATGAAACGCCCCGACGATTACGCCTCAATCACAACCCGCAAATTGCCCCGTTTTTTGGAAACCCGACACGACGTGGACGAACCCGATCGCTCAAATTCCAAATCCAACAATGTCGGACCCACCCGCAGATTCTTCAACGACAGCGAATTAATCGACTCCGGTAAAGCTGGATCAATCACGCGCAAACAATTTCCAGGCGCATCCGGTACTAAATTCACAATCATGTGAACCAGTTGGAAAATACTTCCTGTCGCCCAGGCTTGCGGGGTACAAGCTACCGGATATTGCACAGGCTCATTATCATCCATACGATCGTAGCCACAGAACAACTCCGGCGGACGCTGATAGGGCTGATAGCGCGTCATATCGAGCAAGCCTTGACATAGCTCTAATGCTTGATCAATCAGACCCAGAGAACGTAACCCGATCGCAATCATTGCATTGTCATGCGGCCATACTGAGCCGACGTGATAGCCCATTGGATTGTAAGCAGGCGACAAACTACTTAACGTCCGAATCCCCCAGCCATTAAACATATCCGGCGCACGTAGGCGTTCCGCCACGCTATATGCCTTCTCCGGTGTGAAAATTCCCAGATTCAAGCAATGTCCTGGATTCGAGCTAATACTATCGACTGGATTACCCTCTCCATCTAATGCCAACGCACAGAAATCTTGATCCTCCATCCAGAAATCGCGATTGAATCGAACTTTTAAATCTCTCGCTTCCTCATCCCAGCGATCGGCGAGATCAATCCGCTTCTTCATCCGCGCAATGTGGCTGAGTCGAACTTTTGCAGAGTAAATATAGCCTTGCACCTCACAGAGCGTAATCGCCCCTTGAGCAAGCTTCCCTTTGCGATCGACAATACAATTGCCCGAATCTTTCCAGCCTTGATTATCAAGTCCGCGCTTTGACTTGCGCTGATAAGCTAAATAGCCCGTTTCGCGCAGGTTGCGATCGATCCAGTCCATAGCAGCTAGGGCATGATTCCATAAGCGATCGAGCGTTTCATAGTCAGCCGTCCAAGAGAAATACTCTGCATACAGCATTAACCACAAGGGCGTTGCATCGACTGTTCCGTAGTAAGGCGTATGCGGAATCTCCTGACAGCGAGCCATTTCGCCAAATCGAATTTCGTGTAGGATTTTGCCCGGTTGTTCTTCGCGCCATTCATCGTCGGATTTCCCTTGATAGTGTGCCAAGATTGCCAGCGTTTCTTTGGCAATTTGGGGATCAAGCATCAAGGTTTGAGACGCAGCAATGATCGAATCGCGTCCAAATAAAGTGGAAAACCACGGCACGCCCGCAGAGAGTGCTTTATTTCGACCAAACGTCTGTCTCAGCAGATAAACATCTTGCTCCGCACGTTCGATCACGCGATTAAAGGTATTTTTGTCCGATCGAATCTGAGTGACCTGCTGCCGCCAATGTTGCTCCTCAGACAGTTCAGCTGCTTTTGCTTGCGAGAGTGTCATTGGCGCACTGACTTTAGACACAGGACGACCATTACTCAAAGGCTGCAATCGGTAGCCAAATCTCTGAATCTCATGCGGCTGCAATTTGAGTTGCCACAGCGCAGTATAGCCCTTAAGCATGTGGGGCTGATGGTAGACAAAATCAATCCGCGATTCTAAAACAGACCCATCTAATCCCTGATACGCCAAAGTTAGCTCGATCGGAGAAGAGTCTGGCTCTTCAAAATCGGGATCAGCCTCAACTTCAACTTCTTCTGTCGGCGCAGGTTTTTGACGCTCATTGGGCACATGCCGCAGCAGACTTCCCCGCTGAGTGCGATCGAATCCCCTCACTTCAAACAGATCAATAAAATCTGCATCAAAGCTCAGACTCAATTCAAACTCGATCGGCTCTGTACTATAGTTCGCGATCTCAATCTCCTCAAATAGTCCGCCGTTGAGAACTAGCTCCCGCTTGATCCCAATCGTTTCGGCAGGAATGCGATCGTCAATTCGAGGATTCGTACATAGCACCGAGAGAACAAATCCTTTCTCTGCCGTGCTACTTAGCAAAATTGGCGGACGACCATCAATTTGAAATTCCAGCCGATTCAGAAAGCGCGTATCGTGGCAGAACAGCCCCAAGCCACTACTCCGTCCCTCATCTGAAGAGCCGCCGATATTACCGAACGTATCCGTTAACAAAAACAAATCATCATCTTTGAGCGTCAAAATGGGTTGAGGGCGCTCGCTCAACACAGAAGTCCACTCTGGAATGGGCTTCTGCTCAGCCGGGACAAACTTTCTCCCGTCAATTTCAATGAGGTCTGAGATCATTGGTCAAGATTTTAGGCAAGAGGACAGAAATTAAACTTCTCGAAGTTCGTTTAAGGATTAAGACAAGATATAAATCGTAACCATTCTAACGATGAAGTGATCAGTAGATTTGAGGTTTCAATCTTTTACTTCTCTTTTCCTTTGATTGCGATTGTTTTAGTTTATTCATAGGTTTCGGGGCTTAACGTGACGAACAACTCATTCCATGAGAGATTGTCTGTGCCTCATGTAACATTCCGGTTAAAATCTTCGTCAAACTCTGCCTCAAAGCCATTTTGCGATCCGCTCAAACGTGGTACTATCCCAAATGCCCCGGTCTAGAATTCTCAGAATTTTGGGGTGGACTGCTTTTCGACGAACCGAGGAAGCAGATTTGGATTATTAATCTTTCTAGAGTTGTTCACAGTACATGCCGCTGCCATCTTCTCACCGTCGAACGAAAATTGTCGCTACGATCGGTCCTGCAACCAGTAGTCCCGAAGTTTTGCGCGATCTCATTGGAGCGGGGGCGACAACGCTCCGTCTCAACTTCTCTCACGGAACGCATGATGACCATCTTCGGAGCATTCGCTTGATCCGGCAGATCTCATTTGAACTCAATCAGCCTGTCGGGATCTTACAGGATTTACAAGGACCAAAGATTCGGCTCGGACGGTTTGAGGAGGGTCCGATTACGCTGAAAAAAGGGGATCTGTTTACACTCACCAGTCGTACCGTCCCTGGCACACAAGAGATTAGCTCGGTCACTTATGATCGCTTGTCAGAAGAAGTGCCTGAAGGAGCCACAATTTTGCTCGATGATGGCAGAGTCGAGATGAAGGTAGAAAAGGTTGATCAAGCTGATCGATCGCTGCATTGCCGCGTCGTCGTCGGGGGACCGCTTTCTAACAATAAAGGGGTAAATTTTCCCGGCGTTTACCTGTCGATCAAAGCGTTGACCGATAAAGATCGCAAAGATTTAGTTTTTGGTCTAGATCAAGGGGTAGATTGGGTTGCCTTGAGCTTTGTGCGCAATCCTCAAGATGTCCTGGAAATCAAAGAGCTAATCGCAAGTGCAGGCAAGTCGGTTCCGGTGATTGTGAAGATCGAGAAGCATGAAGCGATCGAGCAAATGGAAGCGATTTTGTCGATTTCAGATGGCGTGATGGTCGCACGGGGCGATTTGGGCGTTGAATTGCCCGCAGAAGATGTGCCGATTTTGCAGAAACGCTTGATCAAAACTGCGAATCGCTTAGGCATCCCTGTGATTACGGCAACTCAGATGCTCGATAGTATGGTGAGCAGTCCTCGCCCAACTCGCGCAGAAATCTCAGACGTTGCCAATGCAATTCTTGATGGAACCGATGCAGTGATGCTGTCGAATGAGACGGCTGTGGGTAAGTATCCGATCGAAGCCGTCTCTCAAATGGCATCGATCGCAATCCGGATCGAGCAAGAGCATTCTAAACAGCTACTCGAAAATACAGGTCGATCGATTCCGAATGCAATTAGCCAAGCGGTTGGCAATATTGCGATGCAGTTAGATGCGGCAGCAATTATGTCGTTGACGAAGACCGGATCAACCGCGCGAAATGTGTCAAAATTCCGTCCAAGGACTCCGATTTTAGCAATTACGCCGCATGTGGATGTAGCGCGGCAGATGCAGCTAGTTTGGGGGGTAAAACCTCTACTGGTGCTAGACTTACCCTCAACGGGTCAGACCTTCCAAGCCGCTCTGAACGTAGCACAGGAGAAAGGCATGGTGTCGGAAGGCGATTTAGTCGTTCTCACAGCAGGGACGCTGCAAGGGGTCGCAGGATCGACCGATTTGATCAAGGTTGAAGTCGTCACCGCCGTTCGCGGCAAAGGGGTTGGCATTGGACAGGGATCAGTCAGTGGTCGAGCTAGACTCGCTTCAACGATTCGTGAGATTCATCAGTTTCATTCGGGTGAAATTTTAGTCGCTCCCAGGACGACAGCAGAACATATTGATGCCATTCGCAAAGCAGCAGGAATTGTAACAGAAGATAGTAGCCTGACGAGCCATGCAGCCGTCATTGGATTGCGCTTAGGCATTCCTGTGCTAGTTGGGGTAAAAAATGCAACAGGTGTGATCCGCGATGGTGAAATTGTGACGTTGGATATGCAGCGAGGATTGGTGTATTCCGGTTCGAGTGGTGCTAACCAAACAGATGCGGCATTATCGGTCTAAATAGCAAGATTCTCTAGTCCCGATCGAGACGTTCCAATGGAGCGTCTTTTATCCCTTTGCCGGATTATAATTTGTACTTATTGACATGAATTCCGAAAATAGAAGATAGTAGGTTATTCCAGGCAGTAGGCTCTATTTCAACAAAAGTTCGCACACTTAACACCGTCTTAAATCCCAGTTTTTCTGCATCTTCAGGGTTCTCCTGACAGAGTGATATGAAGCAGTCTTGTACCCTTCTCCTGATTCATCGATCGCGCTTCGATCGAGCGCTTTATGCGCGATCGCTCAGTCACTCTACTGATCTTGACTGCAACATTGTGATGGCAGATTCAGGCAGTGAAGCCCTCAATATCTGTCGGAACACGACGCTTGATGCTGTTTTGATGCACTCAGAGCTATCCGATATGGAGTGCGGACAATTCATCATGAAGCTTGCCCAGTTTGAGGAAACCTTGCCGATTGTCGTGATTGTCCCGTCTCTATCGATCGCGTCTGAACTTTTAGAAGCAGGCGCAAAGGATTACGTCTTGGAACGGCAAGTCACATCAGAAGTATTACCGCATACCGTCCAAAGTGTAATACTGCGGCGAATGATTGAGCGAACCCGAAAAAATCAATTAAATCAACAACTGCAACAAAGCCAACTTGCATTACGAAGAGCGATCGAGCTACGTGAAGAAGCAGAAACGGCAAATCAAAACAAAGACGAATTTCTAGCCGTCGTTACCCACGAGCTTCGCACGCCTCTGAATGCAATCCTAGGCTGGGCAAAACTTCTGCGATCGCGCAATCTCGATTCTGAAAGTATCGATCGCGCCTTAGAAACGATCGAGCGCAATGCTCAATCCCAGTCTCGACTGATCGAAGACCTGTTGGATATTTCCCGGATTATTCGAGGTCGATTGTCGCTGAAGCTAATGTTGATCAATCTGTATGCCGTGATTTCTGCTGCGATCGAAGGGGTGCGACCTATGGCAGAAGTGAAGCAAATCCAGCTTGAATTTAGCTCAATGGAGTTAGATTTGATGATTTCAGGAGATAAAAGTTACTGTGCAACTGACTGAGCAAGAAAAGATTGCACAGATTCAAGTCATTGATACTGGAATCGGAATTCAACCTGCCTTTTTGCCCCATGTGTTCGATCGTTTTCGTCAAGATGAAGCAAATTCTGCCTCAAGTGAAGGCTTGGGATTAGGACTTGCGATTGTGCATCAACTTGTTGAACTTCATCACGGTTCGATTATGGTGGCGAGTGAGGGGATAAATCGCGGCACAACATTCACTGTGCAATTTCCCTTAGCTTAAGATGAGAACCACAGGAGACGGCACGCTGCTAGAAGGTTCCGATCGTACCTAGTGCCGCTCTCAATTCGACAGCATTCTCCCAATAGCCCTCAGCCCTTCTGCCCGTTTGAAGGATCAATCTCAAACTGTACGCATTGGGAAATCCCTCTGCCTCTAGCCAAATTCGATCGCTCTCCAATTCACAAGCAATTCGCTCTTCGTCCATGAGTTCCTGAGCGATCTGCTGAAGCGCCTCATGCAACTGATCACTCAAACGGCAAAAATCATTCCACTCGTCCTCAGTCAGTTCGATCGCCCAATCGTCTCCACCGACTAACCCTTTAAATTCTGAAGCTGTTGCATCCCAACCGAGTCGCCAGCCTGCGCCTATTTTGAGAACCCGACTCATCGCGGCGTAAACACATTCACTAACGACTGAATCAGAGCCTCTCGCTGCTTACGATTCAGGTTTTGAATGATTGCCCGATCGCTTTCAAACGGATTCTTGCGAAGATTCTCAGCACCGGGGTAGGTATTTTCCTGCATGATGTCATTCATTCCAAGAAAATCAGCGATCGTATATTTCCAATCAAGTCGATAACTCACCGGGCGACCCTTGATGAAATAGTGATAGCGAATCAACCGACTCACCAGCGTATTATTCGGGTCAACTTTACCCGTTTCACGATTCACATATTGATTTTCGAGCGGCAGGTTTGGATTGTCTTTGTAGACTTGCTGCCACGCCTCTTGAATCCGATTGGGACGAGAGGATTGAGCCAGCGCAGGCGAACTCAGGAATAGCGTAAGGAGACTGAGAATGAGGAGTCGCTTCATTGGAATTTCTCAAAAAGTAAGGGCAATTGCTTGCCCTAAATTCAGGATTATTCGCCGATGATTTCGGGCTGAGTCAGTTCGTCAGACATTTCAATAATCGCCCGCATGACGGGTTTCATCATCGGATCGTCGCCACTGTCAAAGTCCTCAAAACGGCGGCGCTTGGCACGATTTGCGACCTGGACAGTAATGCGGTAACGGTTGGATGCTGCGCTAATCAGTTCATCGGCGCGGCGCATCAGGTGAACAGTATCAAACGTAGGACGTTTGTGTAAAGAGCCGGATTTTGCCATCAGTGTTTTCTCAGTAAAAGAATTCGGAGGGTTAGGTTTTCCAAAGCTTGTGTAAAGTTTTGAAAAATTTCGTCTAGAGTGATAGAGTCCGAATTAGCTCAAACTCTATTAATAGCGCAGACCTGTTGTATTCGCACGAGATTCATGCAGATTTTGGTTTCTCCTCCGATCAATTTTACGGCTCCTCCAGTGTCTTCACTGAGAATTTTGGCGCTGGGCGATAGTCTCGTCTATGGATTCGGTGATCCAGAGGGGGGAGGCTGGGTCGAACGACTTAGAAGGCGCTGGATGAGTCCAGGAGAGGCAAATCATGCGCTGTATAACCTGGGAGTGCGAGGAGACGGGGTGCGCCAGGTGGCGCGGCGATTGGAGGATGAATTTCGCCATCGCGGAGAGTTGCGAAATCGCGTGCCGGATTTAATTATTCTCTCAGTTGGCGTAAACGATTCGCCCCGAGTCGCAAAGCTAGATGGCAAAAATTTAACGCCGTTTGAGACGTTTCAGGTAGAAATGGCAGATTTGCTCGATCGAGCGAGTAAACTTTGTCCTGTTTTATTCGTTGGCATGATTCCGGTAGACGAAGCGAAAATGCCGTTTTTGGACTGTATGTATTACAACCATGCCGATCAATTGCGATATAACGAGGCGATTCGATCGGCGTGTGAAGCCAGACAAATTCCGCATTTAAATTTGCTGAAGATCTGGCGATCGAGAGGATTAGCTTGGTGTCAGCAGCAATTTACCGCAGATGGACTGCATCCGAATGTCAGCGGATATCAGGCATTATTAGAAGATATTTCAAGTTGGGATGCGTTTCGGATGTGGATTGAGACATGACAGCTTTGGTCGTTGCGACTGGGAATCCAGGCAAAGTTAAAGAGATTGAGCCATATCTGGCTGGGCTGAATTGGGAATTGCAATTGAAGCCGCCGGAATTGGAGATGGAAGAGACGGGAACGACGTTTCGAGAAAATGCGGCACAAAAAGCAACTCAAGTCGCGATCGCGACCGAGCAATGGGCGATCGCGGATGATTCAGGGTTGGAAGTGATGGCGCTCGGGGGCAGACCTGGAATTTATTCTGCGCGATATGCAGAGTCGGATCAGGCGCGAATCGCAAAATTGTTAGCAGAATTAGGAGATATCGCGGATCGACGGGCGCAGTTTGTCTGTGCGATCGCGCTCTCTAGACCGGACGGCACGATCGCGCTTTTGACTGAAGGGGTTTGTGCAGGTGAGATTTTGACGGCTCCGAGGGGAGAAGGCGGATTCGGATATGATCCGATTTTTTATGTGCCAGAACAAGGGATGACTTTTTCTGAGATGCCATTAGAGGTGAAGCAGGAGATTAGTCATCGCGGACGAGCGTTTCAAGAAATTTTGCCGCAAATTAGAGCGATCGAAGTTTGATCAAAAAAGGAACCGATTCACTTTCTCTTACAGAAACAGAATCCTGCGATTCTACTCTGCAAGAAGTCTGCAAGAAGTCTAATGTTCAAACGCATCTGTCGATCGCAAAATTTCTGGCAGAGTTCTACAGATTTGACTGCTTGTGCAATGGTGAGATTGAGAGGTCGTTCCTCAAGTCTGGCATCTCCAACTTCTTAGTGAAGCGGCACGATATCCAGAGAAAACTTCACGATCGAGTTTCAGCAAATTTCGCTTCAATCTCCGCAGTGGCAGAATTCCTGACAGAATAGATAGATGTGATTTTTCTTAGCCCTTTTTTCTTATGACTGCGACAGAACCAGGTTCATACAAAAACAGCGTCAATCTGCCCCAAACCAAGTTTGACATGCGTGCGAATGCCGTCAAACGGGAGCCGGAACTGCAAAAGTTTTGGGCAGAACAAAAGATTTATGAACACCTGTCCCAAGAGAATCCGGGTGAAGTTTTCATTCTGCATGACGGACCGCCTTACGCCAATGGCGCGTTGCACATCGGTCATGCGATGAATAAAATCCTTAAAGACACAATCAATAAATATCAATTGCTCAAAGGGCGGAAAGTCCGCTACGTTCCAGGTTGGGATTGTCATGGGTTACCGATCGAGCTAAAAGTTCTGCAAACCCTCAAGCCAGATGAACGTCGGGCATTAAGTACGATCGAATTGCGTCACAAAGCGAGAGATTTTGCACTCACAACCGTTGAACAACAATCTAAGAGCTTCCAGCGATATGGAGTTTGGGGCGATTGGGATTCACCTTGAAGATTTGCCGGTGGAGGCGCGTGAGTTGGTGCTTGAGGGCCGAGTGCCTTTTGGGGCGATTCTTGAGCAGCACGCGGTGCCGCATACA
>JALOOO010000381.1 GCA_025454375.1 Leptolyngbya sp. Prado105
CTTGAATAAAGGACGAACAGCTTTCTAGATCAAACTGCTAGGACTGAGACTATAAACCTGCAGCAGGAAGAATTATTGCTCTATTCTACTCGTTCAGAATCTTCACGATATCGATCGCATGTATCTGCCTGAATATCAACGTGCATGAAGAACGGGATGTCGGAGAGTAAGCAAGTGTAGTTCATTCCTTCTCTTTCGCCAGTACCGCATTGTCCCCCAACTAAGAGATCTTCAAACAAATCGTTTCGTTCTTCAGTGTATTCACTGAGTCCAAGCGATTCTGGTGTGGGGAATACAATTGCCTGCAAGATGCCGTCATTGGTCAAACAGGCAGCCCGAAGGTCTGTAGGGGATGCAACAACTTGAGGTGGCAGTAACATGTACCCTTCCCCGAATAAGTCTTTAATGATCTCGTAAGCGTTGTCCGCTTGTTCGAGGATTGATTCAACTTGTTGAGGGTTGAGACCAGCGCTGCTTTGAAGGAAGCTAATTTGTTCGGGGTTTAGCCCTATAGCACTCAATTCTCCTAGTAGCCGGATAAATTGAAGTAGCTCAATTCCCGTGATTTTTTGTTGAGTCATATTTTTCCTAGTAGTAGCTTTTTGATCTAGCCCTTGAAGTGCCATCAGATAAGCAAGTTCAGAGGTACAATTTCTGTGCTAGCACAGTTGCTGTATTTGCCATCGAGATGATGCTATTGCAGAGTGTTCGTTCTGCTTCTGCTGGAGCAATTAGCCCTTTTTGAATGCGTTCAGCTTGCTCTTTTAAATGCACGATCGCGGCATAAACTTCAGCAGGATCTGTGATGTCTGTAAAGTGCTGTGTACTTTGCTTTGAATAAGTTGCCTTGGGTGCATTCCCTAACGTTCGACTCAAAAGCAAGGTTAATTCGCGAGACTGTGGAAATGCTTCGCCGACGGTAACTGAGGCATATTGAACGGAATCCAACAGCAAATACAAATCCTCAATGCTGTCGATGATTAATTCGCGAAACTCCATCTCTGCTTCTCCAAAAGCGCTTTCTTTTTGCTGCATTTATCCATTCGCTCAAAGGTGTAGTGAGCTTCCGGAAGTGATTCATAAGTCACCAGTAATGAGCGTCCCCATTCGTTAATAAGCGGGTTAAACCAAATATCCGTGGGGATCAGATCATGCGAGTCGGATTTACCGTTGTTGTGAGAGAGGTGAATGCCTTGCGCTAAAGGTAGTAGCTCTTCTACTGTTTGCTTTACAGCTTCAGCGTTGCCCTGATGCCAAATATTGACATGGGACACATCCAGTAGAAGCGGAACCTCTGGAACGATTAAGTTTTTGGAATTGTGATACTCATCTGAAGGCATCACTTCTAGTAGAACAGGAATTTCTAGGAATGCTTCAAGTTGTGATCGAGCAGCTTGGATTTGTTGGGGTGTTGCGCTTTGCAATCGAGGCGGGTGAATAGATAGTGCTAGTACTAATCGCTGCTGAATTAAGGCTCGATATGCCATCCAACTGCGCGGTTGCATCAGTGAAAAAGGTAACC
Source organism: Leptolyngbya sp. Prado105 (assembly GCA_025454375.1). Lineage (GTDB taxonomy): Bacteria > Cyanobacteriota > Cyanobacteriia > Leptolyngbyales > Leptolyngbyaceae > Leptolyngbya. Next base: position 1,523 of record JALOOO010000381.1, read on the forward strand.
GCTGATTTCCTTGATACAGCGCTCGATCGTGAATGACAATTGGAATTTCTGGTGGAATCACGCTCAGGTCATTGTATGTGCCGATCGCCAGTTCCAAGTACTCCAGTCTCAAAGGGTCTTGAAGTTGATAGTAAATCTCGATCGCAGATTCGATTGGGCGCATCCCAATTGCAGTGGTAGACAGTCCGATCATGAACGTTCTCCCATTCGCATGACTTCGATCGATGGCAAGAACTCAGCCGCCTCCCCATCAAGTAACTGATTGAGGCTGGACTCCTTAATTTGTGCTTGAGTGAAATCTGGATTTTCCCAGGTGATATCTTCAGCATTACCTTTGAGCCAGTCAAGCTGGTTCTCGCCAACACTTTTGAGATGTTCGACAGCACCTCGACGATCGTAATGTACGCCAACCACTGTTTCACCGCTAGTAGAGTAATTCTCGTCGTCGTGTTCGATTACAGGTTCTTTGACGAGGAACACCTTCTGACCCTGCTGATAATTTGCTAAAGTCTGGCAGATTGCGACAGAGAGCTGCCCAGTTAGGCTTTTGAGGTGTTTAGGTCGCTCAAAGATCCCGGTACTCGCGATCTGGGCAGTGATTTCTAGATGATCATTGACCTCATCTAAGCAGTCGAGAATATCATAGGGCTGATCATCGAGCCAATCGACATCTGCTTGCTCTAAGATGTCTGCTGCAACCAGAATGCGACGCTTGTCATCCTCTGATCTAAATTCAATGTTGGTCAGAGAATTAATCGAAAAGTATTCGCTATCATCGTATTCTTGGTGTGTCGTAATTTCAAACCGAGTAACCTCTGGGCATCTTTTCCAAATTTCTAGCTCGGCTGATCGTTCCGCTAGCTGCGTCAATGCTTCGAGAAGTTGAGGTAAGTTACCTGGCTGGACGGAGATGGGACAGATTGCTTCCATTGTTCTTTATGTTTTGATGCAGATTGATCATCTGATTCCTGCCAGTCGGCAGGAAAACTTTTAGAGATGAGATTTGTGGATTTGCAAGAAATAGGTTCCGGAGATCGATCTCCGGAACCTATTCAGGAGAATCAAATTCCAACCATCTTGCAAAAGAACTGCCCTGCTTGAGAATTAAT
>JALOOO010000191.1 GCA_025454375.1 Leptolyngbya sp. Prado105
AAGCTCTGTGCGCCCCAGGGTGCATTGAGGCTAAACTGCAAATCCAGCAGCGAATTGGGATTGATCAAACTCTCTTCTGAAGTCGGCACACCCAGCGATCGCAGATCTACGTCATAACTCAGCCGAGTCCGCTCCAAGAAGATAAAATTCCCTTGCTGAACCACGAATTTAGAATCAATCTTCGGCAGTTCTAGCGATTTTTTGCCGCGAGCTTTTGCCGCGAGTTCTGCACTAAAAAACTGATTAAACTTCTGCTCCAAGTCCTGCCCATTGCTAAATGGAATCGTCGCGACGATCTCATTACTTGAAACTTTGCGAATTTTGCCGTGCAGTTTACGCGCACGTTGCTCAATATTTGCTAGCCAAGTCTGAGACGTGCCGCTCGTGAGGAGGCGATCGTCAAGTTGAATTTTTTGCACGATCGCACCCCCGTTCGGGCTATCAAACTGCACCCCGACCTCGTAATTCACACAGCCAGAGGTGACGAGACAGACAACCAGCAAAACGATCAAATGTTTGAACAAGCGAGAGAGTTTAGCAATCATATCGGGGGCGAATCGAGTCAGTGTTTTCTATGATGTACCACGATGCGAGATCTGCGTCTTCAACTTAGCCAAACTAAACCTCCAATAATCACGATCGCGGCTGCTAAAGCCACCCAGATAAAGGCATTGTCTTGGGTGTTGACCTGAGTCAGATCGATTTCTTCAGGCACGATCGATTTTTTCGGTTCGACTCGTTTCGAGGGTTTCGTCGGTGCAAATTTTGAGCGTCCAAAATCGCGATCGGATTCATTTTCATCAATCCCTTCAAGATCGGGAATTTCTGTCAGCCATTCTGGTCGAGTCTTCAACCTTGGCGCTTCGAGAATGTACAGCAAGCGTTTGCCCTGTTTGCGAGTCGTCAGATCGGGATGTTGACTCGCTTTTCGACAGAGTGTAACTGCCTCGGTTCTTTGTCCTACTGCTTCGTAAGCCGTGACGAGCCAAATCTGCATCTCGCCCCCTAGTTTTGAGCCGGGTTCGATGAGTGCATTGGCTCGCTCTAGAGCAATCACTGCCTGCCGATAATCTCCCCGCTCAAATGCTGTTTTTCCCGCTTGGTACTCCCGTTGTGCGAGTTCTTTTTGATCTGTCGTCATGCTGAAATTCGATCAATACGCCTTCTTTTAGGGTATCGAAAATCAGACCGATTCAGAACTCTGCTTTGCTTTCAAGTCCTGCGGCAAGTCGGAGGTTTGAGTAAAGGCGCGAATTTCATTTATATTTCCCCAGGCAGTCCATTCTTCGAGCGTTCTTGCTGCTCCTAGTTGTTTGCCTTCTAGGTCAAACAACTCCACCCAGCCATCACTACCATCGGTCGTAACCGTTATCGCCAAAACTTCTTGATTTTGAATTTTCTCGATCGTGGCGCTCACCGTTCCCCAATCTGCCGCTTCTACTTCTGCGACATAATAGTCATAAGCATCTAGCACCGATTGCGGAATCATCGATCGTTCTTCTTCATCATTCAAGTTCAACGTAATCGCAGGGTTTGCCAGAAAAGTCTGTACATCCTCTGCCTGCGCCTTGTAGTCATATGCGACTTTATTACTCCAAACTTCTCGAACTGTTTCCGCCCAATCGCTCATAGGGTCTGCCCAAATGATTTCCAAAATTAGAATATCGTTTGCGACACCAGGCTGAATCTATAGATTGATTGCATCATTTGCCAGCAAAGATGCGCTCTTCCTGCCTATCAGATTTGAATTCACCCAGATTTATGAACAGGCTTCAATCTGACTCTCGACCTGAAGCGGCTTTTTGCCTTTGAGCCAATAGGTCGCCATCTGCCCGCGCCCTTTTACCTCGATCACCCCACGCGGCTCAAAGTGATGCGTCTCAACCAATCGCAGATACGTCGCTTCTGTCACTTGAATCCCGCCTGCGACTCCATGCGACTCCATCCGACTCGCAATATTCACCGTATCGCCCCAGAGATCATAAATAAACTTTCTCAAGCCAATCACGCCCGCGACCACTGCCCCCGTATTCATCCCAATCCGGATGCTAAATGCTTCTCCCGTATCTTGATTAAATTGATTGATCGCTTGCTGCATCTCGATCGCCATATTTGCAACTGCGATCACATGATCATTACTCGGATGTGGCAGCCCACCAACGACCATATAGGCATCGCCGATCGTCTTAATCTTCTCAAGTCCATGCTGTTCGGCTAAGCGATCGAAGCGAGAAAAAATCTGATTTAACAAAGACACTAACTGCTGGGGCGAAGTTCGAGCCGACAAATCCGTAAAGCCAACAATATCCGCAAACAGAACCGTTACATCTCCAAATCCATCTGCAATATGACAATGAGTTTCATCTGAGGTTTCTTTGAGTCGTTGCGCGATCGGGCTTGGCAAAATGTTCAGCAAGAGTCGCTCAGATTGTGCCTGCTCTGCTGCCAGTTGTTTCGCCGTTTCCTGGGTTGTCGATAATGCACCTTCCAACTCAGTCAATGCCATTTGCAGCTTATCGACTGCGGGACGAAATACCAGAATCCCCTCCAAAACTAAAATCAGCAAGAGCAACCCAAATAGCCCCAGTTCAACCAGTCGCAGATGTCCAATTCCTTCTTGTGCCTGCTGGTTATAAGACAGCAGCAGTTCATTAATTCGATCTGAGAATTCTTTCCCCGCTTCTCGAATTTCTTTCAAATAATACAGCGTCTGAGTCGGTTGCTTTTGACCTGCTTCGAGTGCAATTAGCGCCTTCGCAGCCGTTTGAATTCGTTTGTGTGAAGGAGCGAGCGCATCGGCTTGACGACGAATGACAGTCGATCGACTAAAAATAGTCGCTTTTTGAATTGCGGTTTGCACTTTGCGATCGGCTGCATCCCACTCATTGATAATTTTCTCAATCTCTTCAATCTGTTTCGCGCTATTTTGAGTGGAATCGAGTTGCAGCGCTAACGTCGCTTCTCTCAACTGCCAACTCAACATTCTTTGACGACTGGCAATCTCGACGACTCTAGTATTTTGCGTCTGTTGTGCCAGCATCGATTGCACGATCGCTTGACCTAAAAGTGCCAGAAATGCCACTGTACCGAGAGAGGCAATGTAAAGCGAAGTCAAACGACGAGTTGAAGATTGGGGGATTGGCATTTTCAAAGACTCAGGAACTCAGCTAAAAGCTAGATTTCCCGGTTCTGAAAGAGAAGTGACGATTAAACTGTCAAGATGAATGGTGTGATCGAGGAGTAAAAGCAATGTTGAGTTGGGATCAAAGTTCGAGTATTGCTCTGATGCAACGAGAGCGAGCTTGGGTTGAGATTGATCTCGCAGCACTGTCTCATAATGTGCAGCAGATTCTCAGCCTACTCTCCCCCAAAACTGAGTTGATGGCAGTGGTCAAAGCCGATGCTTACGGTCATGGAGCCGTAACAGTCGCCCAAACGGTTCTGCAAGCTGGGGCGACTTGGCTCGGTGTCGCAACGATTCCAGAAGGGATTGAGCTACGCGAAGCGGGCATCGAAGCACCGATTTTAGTCTTAGGAGCAACGCATACCGCCGATCAAATTCGCGCGATCGAGCATTGGCAACTGCAACCGACGCTTTGCACGCCAAAACAGGCGTTGGTCTATTCAGAATCAGTTCAGGGCGGCATTTTACCCGTTCACATCAAGCTCGATACGGGGATGTCTCGCTTGGGGACATCCTGGGAGAACGCCGTTGAGTTTGTCCAACTCGTGAAACGCTTGCCAAATTTGACGATCGCTAGTCTTTATTCTCATCTAGCAACGGCTGAAAATCTCGATTCAACCATCCGTCACCAGCAGCAACAGCGCTATGAGAACGCCATTCGAGCCTGTGGGTATGACTTAAATGGAAAGCATCCTCGCTTTCACTTAGCAAATTCAGCCGGGACGATTGTTGATGCAAGTTTGCACTATGACATGGTGCGGACAGGGCTGATTTTGTATGGGTTGTATCCGGCAGAGCATTTACGCTCCCGCTTAGATTTGCGCCCTGTGATGCAGGTCAAAGCGCGGGTAACGCAGGTCAAAACAATTCAACCGGGAACGGGTGTGAGTTATGGGCATCGGTTTATTGCCGATCGAGACACCACGATCGCAGTGGTTGGAATTGGCTATGCCGATGGGGTTCCGCGCAATCTCTCGAACAACATGAAAGTCTTAGTTCGAGGACAAAAAGCGGCTCAAATCGGCTCGATCACGATGGATCAATTGATGCTGGATGTGAGTCATATTCCAGCGTTGCAAGAAGGAGAAGTCGTGACGCTCTTAGGGCAGGATGGCAACGAGAAAATTTTGGCGGACGACTGGGCGAATTTATTGGGGACGATTTCTTGGGAAATTCTCTGCGGCTTCAAGCATCGCCTGCCTAGAGTTTCCGTTGGAAAACCCTACGGATGCAAGCGAGACATGTTCGACCCCATCCGGAGAACGCTCAGCTAAGAGTCTCTTGCAAAAAACCACCCTGTGCCAAAATCTGATACAAATTCACATCCTGCTCCAACAAGCAGGTATGCCCACTCTCTGGCAACACAACAACATCCGCCTGCTGAAGGTTCGCCTTCAACCGATAAGCCTCCGTCAACGACGGCAATAGTCGATCCTTCGCGCTCGCCAAAATCAAGGTCGGAGTCTCCAACGATCGCAAAGCTTGCATTGGAATTTCAAACTCCTGCAATAGATTCATTCGCCAAACCGAAGTCGGCTGCGGCACTGATCGCACTGCTGTGATTAACGCCTGTCGATCCAGCGGCAAAATCCGTTGAAACGCTGCTAATAACGGCAACAACGACACCGAAGACCACTGATACGCAATCTCCGGCAAATGCTGACTAATCTGTGCCCCCCAGCCAATCCAGGGTCTACGATTGAACGACGAAGCAGGATTGACAAGAATCAAGCGATCGAACAATTCCGGCGCATGTTCCACGACTTTCATCGCCAAACATCCGCCAAACGATTCGCCACAGAGGTAAATCGATCGCTTTACGTCCACCTCCGCCTTCACCAGATCCACAACGCGCTGCGCCAGCGCCTCCCAATTGGTCAAATCATCGGGCGGAATCGCCAAACAGCGAACATCAAATCCCTTTTCCAAGCCTCCTGTCTGCGATCGCAGAAGCTGTCCTGTTCCATCCATTCCCGGCAGAAAAACAAACAATGGGAATTGAGGTCGCAGAGATTTTGGCGTAAGGAAACAAGGAGAACTCTGGATCATGAGATTTTAAGGACAGCCCTGGTCTAACAATGTTTTAATTTCAGTTTGGACACGATCGACCAATTCAACCACTGCCTTCTTCGCAAACCGACCTTGATAATCTGCCCGTTGAGAAGGAGTAATCCAAATTGGATGACCCACCATCATATTCACATTCTGATACAAAACTAGCGGATGCCAGCCCTCTTGGTCAAATAGCGGCTCCGCAGGATCAAAGAAGCTTAAGACTTTCAATGGGATCGCCGCGTTAATCGTTTCTGTTTGAGGCGCGATCGCAACGGGCAAAACTGCTAATTCTTCGATTGGAGCTTTGAGTGCCAAATGGGCAAATCCGCGATGAAACGCTCCAATCTCAGGCGGTTGGGGCGGTTGTACCATCGGCAAGGTTCCTTCTGGAAAAATCCCCACGACCTGGCGTGACTTTAAAAGCTCGATCGCTTGATGAAAAAAACTTGCCTGCCGATGTTTATCACTTTCTAATGGGAAACAGCCCAATTGGGTCACCACTTCTCGCATGACCGGAACCTGCCCCATGTAGTGATGGCAAGCAAATCGAATGGGGCGCTCGATCGCATTCATGAGCAACAGTGCATCCATGACACTGCGATGATTGCTAACCACGAGAACAGCACTATTACGGGGCACGCGATCGCAATGATACGAATACATCCGCGTTCCCAGACTCATTAGCATGAACTGAGAAACTTGAAGGGGGTTCAAACCTGACATCAAACTTGAGCGAGCCTCAAACGAACTTTTACCATTATTGAACGAGATCTTGCTAAACTTGGCATCTTCTCAAGGTTCGATCCATTTAAAGCGTCGGCAAATAAACAGTGAAGGTACTGCCTTGATTCACTTCACTACTGACATTAATGCGACCATTGTGCGCCTCAACAATTCGGCGTGTCAGATGTAATCCTAAGCCGCTGCCGGATTTCTTGTGTTTGCCAGGAATAAAGCTTTCAAATAATGTCGCGCGATCGCTATCAGCAATTCCCGCACCTGTATCCTGCACTTCAATCTTAATCGCAGGCACAAGCCCTGTATCGACTTTGATCAAGCGAGTTGTCACTGAACCTTCATCGGTAAACTTGATCGCATTGCCAATCAGATTCGTTAACACCCGATAGAGTTCTAAGCGATCGCCCTTCGCGCTGTATTGTTCTGATTCGTTCGCGTCTAGATGCAGAGTTAAATGCTTCTCGATCGCTAATGGAGAGAGTTCCTGAATCACTTCCTGAGTCAGTTCTAGTAGATCAACAGGCGAGAAAATCAGCGTCTTGCGACCTGCTTCATAACGATACACTTCGAGGAGCGTGTTCACCATTGTGAGCAAATTAGAATTACTGCGAATCATGGTCGAGATCGCATCTTGCACCTCATCAGACAGATCCCCTAGTGCCCCTTGTGCCATGAGATTTAACATGCGATCGGCAGCGACGAGCGGCGTTCTCAAGTCATGCGTCAGACGCGAGACAAAATCCTCTCTCTGCCGAGCAATTTGATCGCGTTCGTCAACGCTATGCTTCAAGCGCAGTAAGGCTCTAACTCTTGCAAGCAGTTCATCAAAGTGAACAGGCTTGCGAATAAAGTCATCTGCGCCTGTATCTAAGCCTTGTGCCACACTCGGCTGGTCGTAAGCAGTCGTGAGTAAAATTGGAATAAAAGGCAATGCGGCATTTGTCCGAATCCGGCGTGTTACCTCGTATCCGTCCATTTCGGGCATCATCACATCCAGCAGAATTAGATCCGGCGGTAACTGTTCAATGATGCGTAATGCTTGCTTGCCACTATCCGCGAGTTCAACCTGATAGCCTTCGTCCTGCAAGATCGCCTGAATTAGAAGACAGTTATCAAGCGTGTCGTCAACCACAAGAATGCGATCAACCGTGCGAGTTCGGCTAAAGGGAGGGTGATTCATGCCAGTCATCGATGCTAAGGAGTGTCTTTCAGCTTGCTTACGTACTAAACACTACTTTTGTCACTCCATACCTCATTCCTGTGGGGGATATTCAGTTTGATGTTTGATGTATGCAACAGCAATCGGTGTGATCCGCTCAATAAGTTCTGTGAAGGTCGATCGTTCTTCGGCTGTCCAAGCGTGAGGTTGAGTCATATTACAGGGTTGTAATACGCCCCAGAGTTGATTGTTGTAGCAAAGATGACCATGAATCAGGGCACGATGTCCAAAGTTCTCCTGCTCAAATTTTGCATTCAAAATTTCTGCACTCGTAGTATTCACATCCTCCACAAAAATAGAAGGCTTTGTCTCTAATGCGGCTGCAAACATCGGATCTTCGTCTCGTAAAGATTCCGGTTCTGGCTTCCAGTCTTCGTCATAGACAACTGGAATCTGATCAGTGCGAGTCCAACAGAATGGAACACGACCGAGATGAGTTTGAGGATTACGCAGGTAGCAGAAACAGCGATCGCAGTTCAAATATTCAGCAATCGCTTGCATTAAGCCGGAGAGATCAGAGTGGTTAAGTAAGCGATCGATTTCAGGCGGCATCTTTTACAAATGTCCATTCCAAGACTTTACGGGGTGCAGATTGCAGGGCTGCGGTGAGGTCATCATTGTCCTTGAACTTGACTTCTGAAAGCATCACTGCCTCGACATTGACTGTGAATTGCGCGTCTTGGAAGCACCAAGGGGTAACGGTGACTAGACCGTTTTCTAATTGCTTGATGTCATAGCGCTGAGCGTCATGAGCTTGACTAATTTCGAGCCAGCGCTCATCGGCTGGAAGCTTCTGCTGACAAAGGATCAGAGAGCAGCGATCGCACCATTGCAAAAAGTCATAGGCAGCGATTGCATCGGCTTCAGAAATTTCTAAATTTGTTCGCCAGCGCTTTTGGTTTTCGATTTGTTCGTCTAGAAACGCATCGGCTTCCGGTGAGGTTCCGCGTTTTGCAGCATTGAGTCTCAAAAGGTGCATTGAGGTGAGCAGTGCTACCCAGCGTCCTCGATATAATGCGCCTTCGAGGTGTCGCCGTAGGCTGTGATAGTCCGTTTCTTGATCGGTATCTTGAGTAAAATCTTTGGGTGCGCCTGCTTTATTGAGGTTGTTTTCTTCCCATTCCCGTTCCAAATCGTCATGGTGAGAAATTGCAGCAACCGTTTCATAGAGCCGAGGTGGAGCATCGCTTCTGCGCCACTGTCCTGCAATTTGAGCAGCCAAAAGCGCGTGCGCACGGTGGTAGATGATTTGCCAGCCGTTCTGGGTGGGATTGACGATCATGAGCGTTTCTGGAGCGAACAACGCTCATCATCGTAATCAGTTCAGTTTCTCGCTGAAATCTATCTCGCGATCGAGACTGAAGTTCACAGGATCTTGTAAGGCATGACAAAATTAGTCATCGTCTGATAGGTCATCATCGAAGTCATCATCGTCGTCTTCCTGAATTAGATACCCTGCGCCATCTGTAATCTGATCGACGAGTGGATCAGACTTTTCATCGTCGCTTGTGTCAAAATCTTGTGCGAGCAATCGTCCAGAACGCTCTAGCCAGCCTAATATTGTTTCTTCTTGCCGGGTCGGAATAATCCAAGTAGGGTGATTATAAGGTTCCTCTTGCATCGACGGATTGTAGACCTTCTTCATAAAAACTCCTTGCAAAACTGCAATGGTGATGGGTCTGTACGCGATAGAACTTCGGGGTAGGTAAATTCTGGCAAGAAAAGGGTCGCACCCTTTGCAAGATTGCCTAGGGAATTAACGGGATGCAGATGCTCCAAAACCGCGTGTGGAGAGAGTTAGATTCGGAACAACGCTGAGTAGAATTACAAAGCCGAAGGATCGTCTCTTCGCATACAGCCTAGCACAGACTTGAGAAGTTCTACGATCGCGTAAAAATTGAGGAGAATCGAGACTCTATCGCCGTCCCAAATTGATTGGAAATAAAATCTCGATCGAAAAACATCAGCACCAGGAACTCGTTTGTGCATTGGAGCTTCAATCAGTTTGATATACTGTTCTGCATTCTGTTGACGACGAAGTTCATGATCTCATCTGACCCGGTTCCTGATTACACACCGACGAGCGAACGACACCTGCCCGTCGATGGCGAAGGGAGTGATACTTCGCTGGCAAATGTTGATCATATGATTCGCTATGCTTATGCTGCGCCTTTTGTGGTTGGCAAGCGGGTGTTAGATATTTCGTGCGGGACGGGATATGGGACGCAGTTTCTAGCACAGCAGGGAGCGAGAGAAGTTGTTGGGGTTGATGTGGATGAGTTGGCGGTGACTTATGCCTCTAAGTTTTATGCGCATCCGAATGTGAGATTCATTCAATCAGATGCCCATTATGTTCAGTCCTTAGAAGATGCGTCATTTGATGTAATTGTTTCGTTTGAAACGATCGAGCATTTGCCGAATCCTCGTAAGTTTGTGATCGAACTCAAACGCTTACTCAAACCCGATGGACAGTTGTTTTTGTCCTGTCCCAACGACTATCGGGTTACGCCCTGGTTGAGTGAGTTTCATCTGCATAAATTTCGGTTTTCTGAGTTTCGAGAATTAGTCTTAAGTACGTTCGGGGAAGCGGTGTTTTTAGGACAGCATTACAGCGTTTCGAGCCATATTGTTAAGCCAATTTCACCTGCATTAAAAGGCGTGAGATTTGAGAGTTATCAGAACCCTCTGCCGAAGGATTTCTTTGAGCGTGAGTATTTAGAAAATCTTTCTGCGATCGAGAATGCTGACGGATATTTAGCGATCGTGAATGTGGACGAATCACAGTTGCAAAATCAAA
>JALOOO010000024.1 GCA_025454375.1 Leptolyngbya sp. Prado105
CGAATCTTTTGTCAGTTCAAATCGAGCTTTGCTGACTTCTCCAACCTCGATCGAGTACTCTGCCAAGCACAAGTCCGACCGCAACTCGACCTACACCCAATTCATCATTGATGCCTTTGAAACAGGGATGGCAGACGGAGCCGCGAACCAACCGATGCGCGGCGAGATCAATGTCACCGAACTTCATGCTTACATTGCTGCTCGGTTACAAGAAACCTTACCTGCGTTACCTCCAACCCTACATAGTCAAGGGCAGGGCTATCTGATGCAGCTTGTCTACGCGCCTTATCTAAATTTTCGGCAAGAAGCAATCAGTCTAGCAAGTCAGGGCGAAATCTCGATCGTTGGACATAACATCTTGCAAGAACTTCGGATCAAAGAAGGCATTCCCGAACATATTGCTAATGCGATTCGAGAAGATGCGCTACTCCCGCATCGCCAACAAGCCCAAAAACAACGCCAGTATGAAAGCATTCGTGAACAGGTAATCCAACGCGAATCACCACTCAGCGACAACACTCAAGCAGAATTGATGCAGCTTCGGCAGGTCTATGGACTCCAAGAAAATCCCTTTGCCCGTGAGCCGCTGCCTGCTACTTTGGTCAATGAAACGGTCAATGAGACGGTCAATGAGACGGTCAATGAGACGACGGCTCCTATGGCTGAAGCAATCGAAGCACCTGTTGATAGTGATGTGCCCGTTGAAGCACCGACAACAGGCGGTCGGCTGACTCAGTTTCTAAGAGATCGGCGAATCTTACAATCTCCAGATGAAGCAGTCGAACCTGCACCCGGTTCAGCCTCTCATTTTCTCCAAGAACGCGGAATCTCTCCCGAACTCTTCCGCCTTGGACTCGCAAGCTTAGCGGTTCTCGCACTCCTTGGCGCGGTGCTTTGGGCATTGTTCCAACCCTTTCCGGATTCGCGCCCTCGGATTACAACGGCCGATGGTTGGTTCGAGGAAGGGATTCGCAATGCTGAATCTGGGAATCGCAATGCGGCGATCGAAGCTTACACAAACGCGCTCAATCTCAGCCCAACTCCTGCGAATCGTGCTGCTAACCTCTACTACAACCGAGGTGTTGAATACGCGAAAAATAATAATCTCGATCAAGCCTTTGCGGACTATAACGAAGCCATTCGACTCGATCCGAAACTAGCTGATGCTTACTTTAATCGTGCCAATATTGCAGCAAAGAGAGGCGATCGCGGTTCTGCTATCAAAGACTATCGGGCTGCGGCTCGTCTCTATCAAGCTCAAAACGCAAAAGAGCTAGAACAGAGCGCTCAAAATGCGATTCGCGCACTAGAGCAATCTCCGACCTAGAGGGAGGTTAAAATCTCAACAAACGGATAGCGCTTGCTCAATTCCACCCCAACGTTCATAAACCTGGAGTAACTCATCCGCCATGCGATCGCGATTAAATTTCTCGATCGCACTTCGTCGCGCATTTTGTCCCAATTCTTGGCGCAGTTGAGCATTTTGAATCAATTGCCTCAACGCCTGAACCAGTGCTGCAACATCTCCCGGAGGAACTGCGATCGCATCATATTGATTCGTGATTAGCTCTGCCGCTCCCCCTGTATTCGTAACAATTACAGCCTTCCCAAATGCCATCGCTTCAGCAATCACGAAGCCAAAAGGCTCTGGCTGAGTACTGGCGTGAACGATGATGTCGAGGTTTTGATAGATAGAAGCGGTCTCTGGTTGAAACCCAACAAATTCTACAACTCGCTCTAATCCGAGGTTTTTAACCTGATTCTGAAGTTCCGCAAATGAAACCTGTAAGCCTGAAGTGCGACAGATCGGCGCACCGACAATCTGAAATTGCACCGGAACATCTGACATGACTTGGGCTGCTGCTTGCAGAAAAATGTCATGTCCTTTCCAGCGTGCAAAGCTTGCAACTAAGCCAATTCTGACGACTTGCGATCGCACGCCTTCAACCCGAAAGTAATGTGAATCGATCGCAGGATAAATAACTTGAATCGGTGCTTTGATCAAAGATTCAGCATCCTGTTTCACAGCATGAGAAAGCGCGATCGCGCCACTAGTCGATCGACTCAGACCCTTCAAAACTCTTGCCATAATCGGACGAGTGCTATAAAAGTCTTGAATATGCCAAATCACTGGACAATTCAACCGACCGAGTAAGCCGAGTAAAACATGAGCTTTTATCCCATTTGAGTGAATCAAATCCGGTTGAATTCTCTGAATCAAATGCTGGAGGCGTTTTAGGTAGTTCAGCAGTGCAGGGGTCAATTTAGCAATGGTTAGTAACGTTTTACTGAGTTGCACAAGGTGCTGCTTCCCTTTGAGATGACTATCTCCCAAGTGAGCGATCGAAGTCGGCATTGATAAGCAAATGACCTGAATCCCTAAGCTCTCTCCTGCTGCAATTAAAGCTCCCGCAGAACCCACGACGAGAGTAATTTCGATCCCTGGGCGGCGCGATCGAATGGCTGCGATCGTACTGAGTAAAATCCGTTCTGATCTACCTATAACGCCCACAGGGTTGAAAAATAGTACTTTCATTGCGCTCCTAATTGAAGATTGGACAGTAAACTGCTGCACCATTCACAACTTCTCGAAACATAGGCAGATCACTTACAATCACGATCATCCCGCAAGCGAGAGCTTCTACTTAAAGAAATCCAAACTCTTCTACACTGTGAACTTAAGTCGATTTTCTGTGATGCTATTCGTCTATCTTCTGCTGAAATTGCAGAAATCCATCAGGTTGTGTCCAGTATTTCACGCCGTTTTAATCGCAGAGTCCGTGAGAGTACTGAATCTCTCATCCTGAAAAATACTGACAATCCGGGGATATCACAGAGTGTAACTTAATAAGTATCGATTACTGTACTTTTACTGATATTCCTATTTAGTTCTCACATTTGCATTTGATTCATATGTGTTTTTCCTACTTGGAGCGAATCTTCGTACACCTACTTAGCTCCCATGAAAAAGACCTTTTGAACAGTGCGACTCCTTGCATTGTTTAGAGCAATCAAGCTTGAGTCATCCATATGATCTGACTTTTTCACGATTTTTTCGCTTGCGGTTGCCCACTCAATCCGCAGATTGAATGAGCAACCGCGGTATTGACCTCCGAGTTTACTCAGATTGCTTGTCATCGTTCGTCATTCCTGTACTGTCATCATGTCCTACATTCAGACCTCGAAGCGCATTGCAGCCCTCAGTGTTGGGAGATCTGTCCGCAATGCTCATTCTCCTCTGCGAATTTGTCATCTTTCAAAGTACTATCCCCCCCAACCCGGTGGAATTGAAACGCATGTGAGGGCGTTAGCCACTTCGCAAGCTGCTTTGGGTGCGCAAGTTGACGTTCTCTGTGTGAATGCTTGCGATGAATCAGGCAACGAATCGCATCAAACCCACACGATCGAAGAACTCGATCTCAATGTGCGTGTGATTCGATTCGGACGAATTCTAAATGCAGCGCGAGTGGACATCTTTACAAATTTTTCTCAGTATTTTGGGGGGCGAGGGACTTCCTACGATATTGTTCATTTACATACACCTAATCCTGGAATGGGACTGCATTGGTCGCTTGCGCATTCGTCGGTTCCGCTGATTGTGACGCACCATAGCGATATTGTGAAGCAGCGAGTGCTAAAGCATATGATCAATCCTGTCTTGAATCATATTTATCATTACGCATCACGGGTACTGATTAGCAGTCCAACTTATCTAGCAGGTTCAGAGTTTTTACGCCCTTACCACGATCGAGTTCAAGTTTTGCCCTTTGGGATTGATTTGTCGATTTATCGTCAGCCGAGTCCAACGGCTATCGCGTATGAAAAGCAATTTAGATCGATCTATTCGGGCCCAATTTGGTTATGCGTTGGGCGATTAGTTTATTACAAAGCGCTTCATGTTGCGATCTCAGCACTTCGGACTGTTCCAGGCACATTAGTAGTAATTGGCAAAGGTGAGCTAGCAGGATCTCTGCGACAACATGCTTTAGATCTCGGTGTCAGCGATCGAGTTGTTTTTAAGCCGTATGCTAGCCAAGATGAACTCGTCGGCGCATACCGGGCGGCGACTGCACTTTGGTTTCCCTCGAATGCTCGAAGTGAAGCATTTGGAGTCGTTCAAGTTGAGGCAATGGCGAGTGGCTGCCCGGTGATTAATGCCGCCATTCCAAATAGCGGAGTCACTTGGGTCAGTCGCGGAGGAATTGAAGGGTTAACCATTCCAATGAATGATGCTTGGGCATTGTCAGATGCAGCGAATCGATTGTTGAGAGAGCCACAGTTGCGAGGAAAGCTATCGATTGCCAGCCGAGCGAGATCGCTGCAATTTGATCAAGAGGTGATGGCGCGGGAAAGTTTGCATATTTACGAGCAAGCGATCGATAACGCGAAGTGCTACCCCCTTTAGAAGTGTCAGAAGGAGTTGAGCAAGCTTTTGCCTTCAGGAGATTAAAAGCTTATTAGGCGTTGCTGAATGGAGGCATGAATCCCGGATTTGCCAAACGGTGTGGTTTGCGAGATTCAGAATTGCCCCCAGACCCGCATCACTTGCTTTAAGTTGGAAGGTAAGGGGTACGATTTATCCTGAGATCAACTGATTTAGGGCTGCAATGGGGCTGAGCTAGGTAAATCTAAGGCTTGCCCCCGGTCTGGCTCGCCAATGTTGCTCGAATCTGCCGCAACGTATTTCCTAGAATCTGGAACTCTGGATTCTTAGATAAAGCAAGTAGCGCAGATCCATTCGTCTCATTCACAAGCCTGTTATAAGACTGAATCGCCAGTTTCAGCCCATTCATATTGAGAGTTGTACAAGCCACAGCACTCTCTCCGCACCCTGCTAGCATCGATTCAGTTGCAATCAACGATTCAGTCAAACTTTGAGACAATTGCTCGATCTCAGCTAAGGTGAGATTAATCTGACCCAGCGACAGCACCATTTTTGTTGCAGCTTGCAGCGTAAACGATGACGCATTCGCGAGATCCAATGCAGAAATTAACCCTGCTAGTACCGCAGCTACATCCGCATTTGGCGCAAGAATTGTCTCAGTCTTGGGATTTCCAGTCGCATCTTTCGAGGTAAATTGTAGTTCTACTTGACCCTCAGATTTTGGCAAAATCTCCACTCGCATCTCACGCGAAACGCCTTGACGATCGTTGCCAAAGATTCTAAATTGCCCATTCTGATTACCCAGTGTATTCACATATCGAGCAAATCGAGCCGCAATACTTCCCGGCATACTGTCATCACGCTGCAAATCCAAGCGCACCAAGCCTAGAGACTCAGGCTCGATTCCAGGCTCATTCGGCGGCACAGCAGATTGAGAAATCGTCGCTTTCAGTTTACCGATCGCTTCGTTATAGCGATACAACCGACCCGTCGATTGCAAAATCTCTGCAATCGTTCTTTGAGATGGATTTCCGGATCGCAACGCTTGTAGAATTCTGAGAATATCTTGAGTAAATTGAGGTGGAAGACTCGGCGGCACAATCTCAGAGCCTGGAGTGAGTCCATTCGAGCCACGAGGAGTATGTGCCAGACTGGGCTGCGCGATCGACAACAGCAAGATTGCACCGATAGCAAAAGCTCGCTTCAAAGAAACAACTGTTTGATCCATAAGATTGACTAAAATTTAGTACCGATAGCCTGCATAGTTAAACCCATACCCAATCCCGAACGAGAACAACGTATTGTTATCATTCCGGTTTAGAACATTTCCGACCACAAAGGTTAAGAACAGTGGCGTAGTCTTCAACGGCACATAGGAAACCCCCAAGTTCAGGTCTTGTCCTGTCCAGCTTGCAATCACAGATGCCTGCGAAACAACGCGCAATCCAGCACTGGCAAACACACCCACACCGCCCCTGCGATTTTCAACATTCTTAAAAGACCGAAATCGTCCGCCACCTACTCCCAACGTCACGGTCAGAGGTAAGGAATTCGTTGGGTCTTGTGGACGCAGATCAAAGATTTTACTTGCAACGCCATAGAAGGTCGAAACGGTATCTCGATTTTCATCACCCCACGTGATGCCTTCGTCTAGTCCAATTGCGATCGCAGCTTTTCCAGGCAAAGCACGATGGAGTTTCAGCCCAACATCGCCATTTTGTCCAAACCGTCTCAAACTTCCAATGTTTGCATTCACTTCTAGCCCAATTGCCCGCTCAGAATCGCCCAAGCCGAATCCCGCACTCAATGCCCCATCCGCTTCATTCACTCTCGGTCTACGATTTGAGAAGGCAAGCCCAACAAAAGCATCTCCAAAATTCGCGCCAAATGCACTAGGAACGCCAACAGTCGATCCCGGAGAATAAGCGGGAATTCGCAGTTCAGTTAAGGGTTCAATCGTTAACTGTTGGCGTAAGCTATCGACATTTTCACTGGCTTGGGCAATAGAATGGTCTTCTGGCAGATCTGCAAGTAATTGACTCGCGCTCCCGTGCTTTTGAGTCTTCAAAAAGTCTTCTTTAGCCAAACTTGCTGCGCGAATCGGTGGCTCAGGCTTTGAGAACTCAATCCTGCTGGATTCAGCTATGGGAGTTGCCTTGAGCCAAGCAGGACGTTTAAGACTTTCCAGGTCGGATTGCGGCTTTTCAGACTGCGGCTTTTTAGAGATGAGATCGTCCGGTCTGACAATGACGTTTGGCTCGGGATTGATCGTTCTCGTTGAGGTTGCACTCGCAACTAAGCTCATCCCCCCAAATTCAGCAAAGAGGAAACTGAATGCGAAACATCGAACCCAGAGGATTGACATCCAGAGGTGTGAACTTAAGTAGGAGATCTTCATAGATATGGGGCTTTTGTCTTTATCGGGTTGGGAAAGGGATTCAAATCGGATCTGCACCGTCAGTCTACAGAGGGAGTCTCTAGGTATACTCCGTGAATCTGTGTATCTTTTTGAAAAAAGTGAAAAATCAGAGAGTGTTCCTACTGAAAAGCATCCTCGATCGACGATCCGTAATTTTATCGAGTCCTTCTGGAATTAAGCTTGTGATTTTGTAGTTAGATCTACAAGCTTTTAGGTAGAACGTATTTCAGTTTTGTTCTATCAGGCTGCATCTAAAGCTTAGTCAATCTACTCTATCTATGCTTGTCATCCCTTATGATTTTCGGGCTGGCAGTGATGAAAACACGAATTTATACTTCTTTTGCGATCGGTGTCCTGGCAAGTGGTTTATTTTTCGGGGCAACTGTGCCTTTGTCGATGCCTGCACAGGCTCAGACGAATTCAATAGAACAAGCAATTTCAACTTACAAAAAAAGCAATCAGCGTTGGATTGAGGTCAATCTAGCGAAACAACGTCTGTTTGCTTGGGAAGGGAAAAAGCAAGTCTATGCGGTGATTGTTTCGACGGGAAAAGCAAGTACTCCAACTTTAAAGGGAGTGTTTGAGGTTCAATCGCAGCATCGATTTGCGCGGATGCAGGGTGATGACTACGACATGCCAGATGTGCCTTATACGATGTACTATTCGGGAGGCTATGCAATTCATGGCGCATACTGGCACCACAATTTTGGTACACCCGTCAGTCATGGCTGTGTGAATGTTGCAGTCGATCACGCGAAATGGTTGTTCTACTGGGCAGAGGTTGGTACCCCAGTCGTCGTGCGTTGATTCTGTAAGATGAGAACTCCGCGTTCTCTAGACACTCGGAGTTCTCATAAGATTACACTGCCTCAGCAAGCCGTCGAGCTTGAATCTCAAGATGGATGAGTAAAGCATTGATATCCGCCGGACTGACTCCGCCAATTCTGCTCGCCTGTCCGATCGTTAAAGGACGAACTTTCGAGAGCTTTTCTCTTGCTTCTTTTGAGAGTGTTTCGATCTCATGATAGTTCAAGGTTTCGGGCAGCTTGCGATTTTCTTGCTTGCTGACTTGATCAATTTGATGCTGTTGGCGTTGAATGTAGCCAGAGTACTTGATATCAATCTCAGCCCCTTCTCTCTCAAAACGGTTCAGGTCAGGATTGCCTAATCCGTGCTGCTCTAGATTTGCATAGTGAAATCCAGAACGACGGAGGAGTTCAGCTAAAGTAATCGATCCTTTAATCGCTTGCTGAGTGCTTTGAACGATCGCTTTTCCCGTTTCATCTAGCTCTTTAATCCGAGTTTCATGCAGTCGCTCTTTCTCAGCCGCAATGTTTGTTTGCTTTTGGGTAAACATTGCCCAACGTCGATCGTCAATCAGTCCAATCTCCCGTCCTAAAGGGGTAAGCCGCTGATCGGCATTGTCCGATCGTAAAATTAATCGATATTCCGATCGAGAAGTCAACATCCGATAAGGTTCACGCAGATCTTTTGTACAGAGATCATCAATTAAGGTGCCGATATAGCTCTGTTCTCGCGAGAAAATCACCATTTCTTGACCCCGGCACAATCGAGCCGCATTAATCCCTGCGACCAAACCCTGCGCTGCGGCTTCTTCATAGCCCGTTGTGCCGTTGATCTGCCCCGCACAGAACAGTCCGCTAATTTTCTTGGTCATTAAAGTCGGATAGCACTGGGTTGCAGGCAGATAGTCATATTCAACCGCATAAGCTGGACGTAGCATGGCACAGTTTTCTAGACCGGGCAGCGATCGCAACATTTGCAATTGAATTTTTTCAGGCAGTCCAGTCGAGAAGCCTTGAATATAAAGCTCTGGAATGTCACGTCCTTCAGGCTCGATAAAGATCTGATGGCTTTCTTTATCCGCAAATCGCACAATCTTATCTTCAATGCTCGGACAGTAACGCGGACCCTTGGCATCGACCCAGCCTCCATAGACAGGCGAAAGATGCAAATTCTCACGAATGATCTGATGCGTCTGTGCCGTGGTGCGTGTAAGATGACAATCCATCGTTTCACGTTCTACCCACACTTCCGGGTCAAAACTAAACCAGCGGACATCGGCATCACTCGGCTGCGGTTCGAGAACTGCAAAATTCACCGATCGTCGATCGACCCGTGCTGGAGTCCCCGTTTTCAATCGTCCGGTTTCAAATCCGAATCGATTCAAAGTATCGGTTAAACCGATCGCTGCAAATTCTCCGGCGCGACCTGCATCCATCGATTTATTGCCGACCCAAATCTTCCCACCGAGAAACGTTCCCGTAGTCAGCACGACTGCCTTACACTCAAACGCCACGCCAAAGTAGGTTTCGACTCCAATCACTTCATCATTCGCATTCAGCACCAAATCCGTCGCCATGCCTTCGCGAATCGTCAAGTTCTCCTGATTCTCAACGATATGCTTCATCACTTGAGCATATTCGCGCTTATCGGTCTGTACCCGCAATGCCCATACTGCCGGACCGCGCGACGAATTGAGAATCCGCTTTTGCAAGTAAGTCCGATCCGCCATTTTGCCAATCTCACCGCCCAAAGCATCCGCTTCGTGAACGAGTTGAGACTTTGCAGGTCCTCCGACTGCCGGATTACAAGGTTGCCATGCGATTTTGTCGAGGTTGAGCGTCAGCAGTAACGTGCGACAGCCCAAACGCGCTGTTGCCAAAGCCGCTTCGCAGCCCGCATGTCCGGCTCCCACGACAACAACATCATATGAATCTAGAAAGTCAACAGGCGCGTTCATAAATCCCAAGGCATAGCGGTGCGTTTTCTATTTTAAGGCGATACCTGGAACTCAGGTAGGATACGGGGAATATTTAAAAGAACCTAAACTTGAGCCAATCCGCTTTTTGACACTGCTATGCCTGTGCTATCTCTCCCAAAACAAAAGCTACTAGATTGGCTTGAAGATTACATCGATCGATATCGTGCGGTTCCGTCTTATAGCGAGATGGCGGAGGCTTTGGGCTACAAGTCGAAAGATACGATTCGATTTCACCTGATGGATCTCAAGGAAGCGGGCTATGTCGATTGGAGAGAAGGCTCGGTGAAGTCGCTTGTGATTTGTAAACCGCGATCGCGATCGATTCCAGGGATGGGCGTGATTGCAGCCGGGGGATTGGTCGAAACCTTTCCAGATTCAGAAGTCGATGAATTTGTCGATGTTTCAACGTTGGCGCATTTTGCTGGGAAAAGCATTAACCAAATTCAAGAGTATTTTGCGCTGCGGGTGAAGGGAGATAGCATGATCGGGGCGGCGATCGCGGATCAGGATGTTGTGATTTTGCGCAGGACTCCAGATCCAAAGTTCATTAAAAATGGTGAAATTGTTGCAGCAAGATTTGAAACCCAGACAACGCTGAAATATCTGTTTTGGAGCGGCAATCAAATCATTCTGCAACCTGCGAATCCTAGCTATCCCGTGATTGAAAGACCCGCAGCAGAAGTTGCGATCGAGGGTATTTTCGTTGGCTTGGTGCGCGGGTTAGTTTAGTTTCGCTCTCCAGGCAGAGATTTGATCTAGTTAGAACTGAAAGAATAGGGCTGTATGAATCAGGCTTAAATCCTATGACGTTCAGTTTCTTCGATTTAATTTGGGTATTTTTTATTTTCTCTTCGTTGCAACCGCTTTGGCAGCGCAGACAGATTGAGACGAAACGATATCGGACTCTAAAACAGATTGAGACGAAACGGAACAGCCGTGTCATTTTACTGGTGCATCGTCAGGAGTCGATTAGTTTACTAGGCATTCCATTATCACGCTACATTACGATCGAGGATTCAGAACAAATTCTCAGAGCGATTCGCTTGACTCCACCGGATGTGCCGATCGATTTGATTCTGCATACGCCAGGGGGATTAGTTTTGGCGACTGAGCAAATTGCGCGGGCTTTAATTCGCCACCCGGCAAAGGTCACGGTGTATGTTCCTCACTATGCGATGAGTGGTGGAACGATGCTAGCACTGGCAGCCGATGAGATTGTCATGGATGCGAATGCAGTACTCGGTCCAGTTGATCCGCAGCTCGGTAACTTCCCAGCCGCTAGTATTCTAAAAGTTGTAGAAGAGAAGCCGCTTTCTGAGGTGGATGATCAGACGTTGATCATGGCGGATCTGTCCAGGAAAGCGATCGCTCAAGTTCAGCGCTTCGTCAGAACCCTGCTCAAAGATACAGTGCCGCATCAAAAGGTTGCGCCAGACCGGATTGAATCGGTGATTGATGCGTTGACAACTGGAAAGGTGACGCATGACTACCCGATTACGGTGGAGGAGGCTTCTGAGATGGGCTTGCCGATCAATGTCGGTCTGAGTCGGGAGATTTATGACCTGATGGAGTTGTATCCCCAGCCTCAAGGCGGTCGTCCTTCGGTGCAATATATTCCACTGCCCTATGAGCGCCGACCGACCTTACCCGAACCGAAAGGTAGACCCCTCCCAGAAGGTGCAAGAGTCTAGTAAAACTATCAATGCGGATAAGACTTCCGAGGTTTTGAAAACTTCGGAAGTCTTGCGTTTAATCTACTCGCTCCAATTGCCACAAAATCTGATTTCCCTCACGTCTCACCCGTGACACTACCCAATTACGCCACACCCAATGATCGCCTCGACTCGTCACCGCATTCGCATTGATATCCATCAGATCTGCCAGTTCCGAACTCGAAATCAAATATCCCTTACTGGCAATCTCATCTGCCATATGTAGCATATCCACCAAATTCCGTAACTGCTCCACCCGCACCTCACGTGGAACAGCCTCGATCGCATCCATAGAACTTGTCGGACTCTCAGACATTACTACCTCAGAAACTTGCGGAACAACCGATAAAGGAACTTGTGAATCAGGCGACTTTAACGGAGGGATTCGTCCTTGAGAAAATGCCCTTGCAATCACATCACAGCGCTCATTCCCCGGATCCCCCGAATGCCCTCGCACATACCGCCACTCTACTTTAGGTGAGTCTAGTTGATCCAACTGTTCCCAAAGATCCTGATTCAGAACGGGCTTTCCGGTCGAAGTCTTCCACCCTTTCTTTTTCCAGCCTGGGAGCCACTTTGTAATCCCATTCTTCACATACTCGCTATCCGTATAGAGCGCAACAACCTTCGACTGTCCAGAATTGCGAAAAAACTCCAACGCCGCGATCGCCGCCTGCATCTCCATCCGATTATTCGTTGTATCGGGCGAGGCTCCCCCCAATTCTTGCACTGTGCCATTGTCAAAATAAACGACCACTCCCCAACCTCCTGCACCAGGATTGCCGGAACATGCGCCGTCAGTGTAAATCTTTTGAATTAAGGGAGAAGTCATAGGTACAATTCCAAAGCTAACCTAGAGTACCGCATTGTTCCGCAATTGACTGAGGGAGAACCCGTGTCCGTAGAATTCAATTTCTCGATCGTGCTTGAAACCGAAAATCTCGAAACGGCCGACTTAAATGGATTATTGCGATCGCTTGCTAGTCTCGAAGCTCAAGATCCTTCCCCTATCAACGCGAACGAAGTGCTGCTGATTGACAGCGGCGACATTCCCGAAACCCTGCTCGATCGCATAGAACAACAATATCCCTGGATCAAAGTTTGTCCTGCCCCAGCAGGAACGCAGTACTATCAAGCCAAAATGCTCGGCGCAAAACTCGCAACGGGTGAAATCATCGTCTACTACGACTCTGATTGTTTCTATGAACCTGATTGGATGAGAAGAATACTTACCCCCTTTTCCGAATCTCTAGAGATTCAAGTCGTCGCAGGGGAAACGATAACCCGTGGTATTGGAATTTATGGCACTGCGATGGCATTAGGCTATATTTTCCCCCAGTATTCTGGGCGCAGCGAATTAGCACCTGGAAACAGTTATTTTCTGAATAATGTTGCGTTTCGGCGATCGTTTTTATTGCAGCATCCGATCCCAACAAATTTGCCGCTTTATCGAGGAAATTGTGCGATTCATGCGCATGAATTAGTCCAATCTGGCGTAACCATTTGGCAACAACCTCTAGCGCGAGTCTTGCATTCTCCCCCAAATGGGTTAGCTCATTTCTTCTGGCGATTTCTATTAATTGGGTATGACTATTATTGGCAGAAGAAACTAATTCCAACGGCTAAAAATGCAGAACCAACCCTGTCTGGAAAAAAAGAAAAACTGGGGATTTTTGTCGATCGCATTCGGAAAATGCGCGATCGAGATTTCCGCCATCTTTTCTTTTTGCCCCTCTCCTTACCTATTGTCTTGACATCATCTCTGCTGATTTACATTGGCTATCTGATTACAACTCGGTATCCTCATTACTTACTGAAAAGATTCAATCAGCATTTAAACGCATAGAAATTACTTTTAAAAATGGAGAAAATCTACCTTCAAAAATGTATCCGGTATACATGTAAAAATAGAAGGAATCAGATGCAAAACTCGTGATTTTTTTAGTCAAAGGGTTCAAGTTTCTGCAATAATTTGCATCTATGGAAAAACGCGAATTTAGTGCTTTTTAGACATTGTAAAGAGAAGGCATTTTCCAAAAGTCGCAGTTAGCAAAAGACGAGGAACAGCAGATTGTATCCAGACAATGACGAGTTAGGTCAATCTTTACTATCCGGAGAACCTGATCGAATGGCTCCACTCGCGCGTAGACAATCTTTACAGGTGCAAGCTTATCAGGCGCTGCGAACTGCGATTTTGTCTGGGGAACTTGCGGCGGGAACCCGTTTGGTCGAGACTCAACTGGCAAAACAGCTTCAAGTCAGTCGCACTCCGATTCGAGAAGCAATTCGTCAACTTCAGCAGGAGAACTTGATCACAAGTGATATCTCCGGCACGCTCAGAGTCGCAACTCTATCGATGCAGGATGCTATCCAGTTGTACACCTGCCGGATTGCCTTGGAGCAACTCTCCGTCGCAGGAGCTTGCGAGAACGCCACTGCTGAAGAATTAGAGGCACTGCATCAATTAGTCCTAGCCGCCGAGCAAACCGATCGAGCAAGTTCAACCAATGCTCAACTGCTAGATTTGGACTATCAATTTCACCGAGCGATCGCCCGCATGTCGAGAAATCTCTGGCTTGTTTCACTGCTCGATCAAGTATTTGACCAGATGGCACTCTTGAGAATCCAAACCTTACAAAAAAATCCCAAGGTTCTAGAAATCCGCCAGGAGCATCGTGAAATTTATCAAGCGATCGCCAATCACTCCACCGAGCAAGCCACACACATGCTCGGAACTCACTTGAATGCCAGCCGCGATCGAGTCCTGCTCGAAATCGAACGAATGCGCCAAAATTCTTAGAATCGGCAGTCGATCAGCTTGGACAGGATGCGTCGTCCCAAGCGATTATTTTGGCTTCACTCGCATCACAACCAACGTCATATCATCCGTATTCTGATTGCCTACACCAATAAACTGCTGCACACAGTCAAACAGATACTTCAAGATCTGCTGCGGATCATCAAAATGCTGGCAAGCCCAGCGAAACGCACTCGTTAGATTATCTTCATCAAATCGATGTCCGTACTGATTCGCCGCGTCCGTAAACCCGTCGGTGTAATAGATAATCGTATCGCCCGGATTGAGTTGAATCTGAGCATCCTGAAACTGTGTCTCAACATCCAATCCAATCAACATCCCCGCTGTGTCGAGCCGTTTAATTGTATCGGTTTCGGATTGCCAGAGCAGCGGTGGATTGTGGGCTGCATTGCTATAAGACAGCAACCGGGTCTTCGGATCATATTCTGAATAAAACAACGTTACAAACCGATTAGAATTCTCCAAATCGGCATACATTACCTGGTTTAAATGCTGCAAAATCCGGGCTGGAGAGTGACCATTTAAGACTTCTGCTCTCAGCATTCCGCGAGTCATCGTCATAATCAAACCCGCCGGAACGCCCTTGCCCATGACATCCCCGATCGTTAAACTCCATTTTTCTTGAGAGTTATCGGGATTAGTTTTGCGAGCTTCACCATAGCTTGCTGGAATAAAGTCGTAGTAATCTCCGCCCACTCGATTTGCAGTCTTACAAAGCGCAGCGAGTTCAATCCCCTCGATCGCGGGACATTGACGCGGAAGTAATCGCAGTTGAATATCTGCACCAATTTCTAATTCTCGATCGAGCCGCTCTTTTTTCTTCAATTCGACGGTCAGTTCATCATTTTCGATCGCAACGGCTGTCTGATCCGCGACTAATCGCACCAGTTTTTGCCTGGTCTCTGTCCAAGCGTAATCTGGCTCACGACTAAAGACATAGAGCCGACCTCGTTCAGTGTTTCGCACGAGAATCCCAGTGCCAAAGATCTGAATTTCTCCGCCTAGATGCCGCGTCAACTGATGATCGAGCATGGCAACGACTTGAGACGATCGCGTGATCGCTTCCCCCGGTGGCAAGCCTGTCAAAGATGCGCTAATCTGTCGCGTTGCTTTCTCCAGACCTTTGCGAAGTTCTTGACCCCACATCGTATCCTGACAATGCAACCGCTCCAATTTCACTTGACCATTGGGGCGGAACAAAACAAGTGCGCCGCCGTCAGCATCAGTAACTCGACTCGCCATTAAGGGAATCAGTTCCAGAAACTGATTCAAATTGCTAAAACTTCGGAGTGCGAACCCAAGCGAGCTAAGCAAGTCTTGAATTTTATGCTGCTCCCGATTCAGGCGTGCCACCAGTTCCTTGAGGGCAAACACTGGTGTTACGTCAGCAGACCCTGAGTTGTTGCGCTCAGGCGGTTGAGAAGAGGGGCGGGGAAGGGGCACAGCAGTCATTCGGGCGATTAAGTGAACGAAGAGAAAAAAGGCGAACCGCAAGCGAACCCCAATCTTAGCGGACTGTACTGCATTTCGCTGATTCTTTTGATAGAGTTCTGCGAAAGTCTCCCGCTACGAGAGAGCTTTGTTTTGCCACGATCGATGAAAGGCTCATCAGATTTGGACAAAACTGCGATTAGGTTGTTGGGACTGATTATACACAGTTCCCCGTTTTGCGACATGGCTACAGTCTAGAACTTCGGGAAATCTGCAAAGAATCCTACTAAAGTAGCGAACTAGCGCTCTGTATACAGTACAAAAGACGCTAATTCGCTAGAGTCCCGGCTCTCTAATGCAAGCTGGGCGTGACGGTGTTAATTCTCAAGTTCAGGCACGATCGAGTCGATCGGATATCGTCCCCGTGGAAGCTCAAAAGAAGCCGATCGCCAAAGTGAAGGAATTTTATTTAATACGCCAACTCGATGCTTCCGGCGATGCTCATTGAGTAAATCTTCATATAGCGCTTCTACTTGAGAAATATTGCGGCTCAACGTGTAGCGTTGTTCGACGCGCTGCCGTGCTTTCTGTCCCAAGAGATTTGTCCAACTCGCGTGATCGCGCAACTGCGGCAGCAATGCCCTGAGTTGCGAAGTCACCCGCTGAGTTTCCAACACGATTCCAGCTTCGTCTTCTAGCACTTCCCCATCTGCCCCGGCATCGGTTGCAACACAGGCGACTCCGCAAGCCATCGCTTCAAGCAGCGAGAGCGACAACCCTTCAACCAGTGATGGTAAAATAAAAACATCGGTGCTGCGGAGAATATTGATGCGATCGCGCTCATCTGCCAAAAATCCCAGCCACTTGATGCCATGTTCTTCGCCATAGAACGGAATCAGTGAAGCCGCGAGTGTCCCATGATTTCCAACAATCACAAGTTGGCTATCTTCGCCCATGTTGGCTTGTTTCCAGGCTTTGAGCAGCGACTCGACGTTTTTCTCAGGGGCAATCCGACCCTGATAGAGAAATAGACGCTTCGCACCCAGTTTTGCTTTAAACGCAGACGCACCCGGAGAATATCGATCGACATCGACTCCATTTGGAATCACGGCAATTCTTTCAGGCGGAACGCCCAGTTTGATCAATAGATCTCGCTGGATTCGAGAAAAGATAATCACTCGATCGTACTTTGCGAGCGATGGAGCATAAAGCTGGTACATCAAGTGTTGCGTGCCCGATGTGAAATTGCGAAGTTTACGATCGAAGGCAGGGTGAAAGGTTGCAACAAGAGGGAGATTCAATTCTTGACAGATCTCCGGCAGCATAAAATCAAGCGGAGAGAGCGTCAGAGACGCATGAACAATATCCGGTTTAGGAGATAAATCTCGAAGTGCTTTTTCTAGAACTTTGGCAGATTTTAATGTAGGGATTGTATAAATCTGCGATTTATATAAAAACGGAATTTGAATTTCTCTCAAATCAGGAAAATTATCAGGACTTACCTCTTCCTGAGCAAAGTGGAAGAAACTGACCTGATGGTCGCGATCTAACAACGCATTCGTAACTTCTCGACTGTAGGTAACATTGCCGCAAAACGGCGTTTTCTTGCCAAGCCAAGCGATGTGCATTTGTGGTTCGGGATAAGGGCTAGGGAATCAGGGACAGTGAAAGGGGCTAGAAAACAACTCGTCTCTAGGACTTTAGACCTATTCTGGAGTCCCATCAGTTGTATGTGAAATGTACCAGGTTAGCGATCCTCCTGCAATCGTTAAGGCAGCAAGTGCCAAAAACACCGCCCTCAGCCCAAATAAAGTTTCAGAAACCCCCGCCAAGACTAAAGGCAGAGATAATGCAATATTCACTGCATTGTTTTGTAATCCGAAAACCTTGCCGCGCATATCTTCGGGAGTTTCTTGCTGAATTGTCGTCTGCATCGGAATGCCGACGAGTGCTGCAAATGCTCCTAATGCGGCGAGTAGCCCTAAAGTAATCCAGAGATGTGAATAAAAGAATGCAATCCCCGCGAGCGAGGCGGAAATGCCGATCGAGCCGATTGTCCCAAGTCGCGCATGAGCAAATCGCTGACCAAAACTACCTAGCAATGCGGCTCCCGCTGCCATTCCCACGCCGCCTGCCGCTAATAAAAATCCAAACTGTGAGGATTTAATCTCTGGCATAACTTCTGCTAACCGGACTGCCAGAACCGCTAAAGCTGCAAAAATCGAGAACAAAATCACAAGCTGAATCAATGCGCCTCTGACATGGGCGTGATTTTTTAGAAAGCGCAGTCCGTCTTTAATGTCTGCCCAGACATGCGGCTGATCTTCAGGGGCAATCTCCTGCGGTTTCTCCTGGGTTCGCATCAAGAGTAAGAGAAATCCTGCGATCGTATATCCGCCGCCGACGAGTAATTCTTTGCCAAAATCCGTGCCTCCGCCAAACCAACTTGCGACCGTATCTGCCAAAGCCAAAAGCGGTTCTCCTACCGCAAATCCGACAATCACCGATGCCATTGCAGTTGTCGTGTAGAGTGAATTCGCCGATAGTAAATGACGTTTTTCAACCACGAGTGGCATAATCGACTGCTCGGCTGGCGCAAAAAATTGCGTCAAGGTTGAGACGAGAAATGTGATGCCGAGCAGTAAACAGAATCCAACAGGCAAGCCTTGAAAAGTTGTCCAGCCTTTGGTGAGCCACAGTGTGATCGGCAAGATAAAAACGAGTGCGCCTCTGAGAAAATTTGTCGCGACGAGTACGCCTTTTTTTGACCAGCGATCGACATACACGCCCGCGATCGAGCCAAATAAAATGGCTGGAATCGTGAAGGCAATCATAATCGATGACACCCAGCCACTGATCGTCTGCCCTTCAGACTGGAATCGACTGGCAATCAGCGCAATCATCAACACCAAATAGACCTTATCTGAAAGCTGAGAGAAGACCTGACCAGACCAGAGTGTGAGAAAGTTGCGATTTTTCAGAACTGGGGCAAATCCTTGCTCAGGTTCTTCGGGAGGTTGTGGCTCTGGAGGCTGCTCTTTTGAGAGATATTTTTTCGCCCCGTTGCCGTTGGATTCGGGGAAAAGATTCTCTTTTGGAGTAGACGATCGAGCATTGCCTGGAGGCTGAGAGCGAAACGGCTCCGAGGTCGGACGCGGATTCAAGTTGATCGCATCATTTTCTAGGGGAGAGGACATCAGGACGTAGTCAGAAGGGGAAGATCGCATCATGGTTTCGGCATCGAATCGGGTGCAAAACAACTCTCAATCAGCGCAGCAGATCGGATCGGTTGATCAAAATGATACTGAGAATACTGACGGAGCAACTTTTCTAGAGTCAACCAAGTCGCGGTTGAAAACTGGTCGGGATTGGGAGAGTCAGCCTGGGGAAGCTGCTGAAAGGCTGCCAGTTCAGGGGCGTGAAGCGGCAGATTTAGGGAACGAGACGAGAAAGACTGATGAGGTGAATGAGTGACTGCTGTTTTAGACGAAGTTGAAGACTCTATTCGATATTCTCCCACAGGTGATTGAACTCGGCGACGGGGAGCCTGTTCTTCAAGGATGCGATCGAGTTCATCAAGTTTTACGACTCCTCCAACCGCACCGCTAAATCCAGCCTGCGCGTCAGAATTTGCTAGATCGGGTGCGATTCTGACTCCGGTGATGCAGCATTGATAAACTTGGGGGGCGATTCCCGCGATCGCTAAGAGTTGATAAATCGCATGAATGAACCGAGGCAGAACTTCGAGATCGCTCGATCGCTCAATTCTGCCGAGATGCTCATTAAATAGATAAAACAAGTCTTCTTGGGGCTGCTCACTCAAAGCCTGCTGAAGCACAAGCTCCGCTAAATACTGTCCTGCTGTTAATTTCTTCAAGTTTCGAGCCAAACCCGGATAGGATTCGAGCGTTTCGGCTTGAGTAATTTTGTCTAGCGATCGACCTTTTGCCAGCATTAATTCATTGACGACGAAGAGTCCACTGCGTCCGCCCAATTTAGAATTTTGCTTGCGTGCCCCCATCGCCACAGCCCGCAATAGCCCAAACTCTTTGGTCAGAATCGTGACAATCCGATCTGATTCACCGAGGGGCATGGCTTTGAGATTGATCCCGATCGCTTTGTAAGTTCGGCTCATTGAGGAAGGTTAAGACGGGTTCTTATCCAGAGTATCGCGCTGACGCAGTAACTCGACACCTCTTGAGGTTCCAAGTCGAGTTGCCCCCGCCACAATTAAATCTAGAGCCTGCTCAACGGTACGGATTCCACCCGCAGCTTTAATTCCGACTCGTTCTTGTGAAATCTCTTTCAGTAAGCGAACATCAGCAACGGTCGCACCTCCTGTCCAGCCTGTACTGGTTTTGAGAAAAGCCGCCCCTGCCTCTAAACAAATTTCTGCGGCGGTTCGCTTTTCTTGCTCATTCAGCAACGACATTTCTAAGATCGTTTTGATCGGGCATCCGGTTGCTTCTCGAATTTCGGCAATTTCTCGATGCACGGCATCCAAATTTCCAGATTTTAGCCAGCCGAGATTGATCACAATATCTAATTCGACTGCGCCATTTTCAACTGCGTCTTGCGCTTCGTAGAGTTTGACATTTGAAGTATTTGCCCCAATCGGAAATCCAATCACTGTGCAAACGCGCGGTTGTTTCGTGTGCAATAGATTTGCAGCTTGTTTGACATAAGCGGGCAGAACACAGACCGAGGCAAATCGGTAGCGATCGGCTTCTTCGCACCATTGCTCGACTTGAGTGGCAGTTGCGGTCGGTGCGAGGAGTGAATGATCAATAAATGGCGCAATATCAATATCGGGATAAGTCTGAGAACTCATAATTATTGTCTTTGAGAAAGCACCTTTTCTAGGATCGCATAAAACAATCCGCAGCCAGTAACCTGAACTGCGGATAAAAATCACAAGAAATTGAGAATCCTTGGCTAACGTGTGCCTAATCCTCCACTTGATTTGGGAGGCTCGTTTGGCTCTGGATCGAAGCTAGAGATTAATGGATCAGCCAAACTGCGGATATTGGAACAAATCGGAGCAGGAACAACAGAATTTACTGGGCTTTTGACAGATAACGTATCCGAATCGTAGGGCGTACAACTTGCTTCAGCGTGGACGAGCTTCGATCCAACCAGCGTAACTGACACACTCACAGCCAAAGTTGCAGTCAGTGCAGTCTTTAGAAAAGTACTC
Source organism: Leptolyngbya sp. Prado105 (assembly GCA_025454375.1). GTDB lineage: Bacteria > Cyanobacteriota > Cyanobacteriia > Leptolyngbyales > Leptolyngbyaceae > Leptolyngbya. Next base: position 20,747 of record JALOOO010000024.1, read on the forward strand.
ATGTTCAGCAACCTATGAAGATAGAGCATCTACAGCGGTGGACTTCCTTAACATTCTAAGCGATCGAAATAAAGAAATCCAGTATTTCCACGGTGAGATCATTGATTCTTACATAGGTCAAGGCTGAGAACAGACCAGTATTTATGTAATTGTACGGAGGTAGTGGTACTGATTTTGAACATCATGACAAGCCAATCCTAGAAATAGTAGAAACTGTCTATTGCAAATCTGAGCAAGCAGAGATTTTACAAACGAGAGTGGTTGAATCGTTAGAATGCCCATCTGTCGGAAAAAACTGCGTATTCTACTACTTTATTCGCTAAAATCTTAGAGGTTTCCGCAGAGTTTATTAAAAATGCTAGTTTTTCTTTAGACTGCTTCATAAAAGTTAGGAGAATCGCAACAATATGCCGAAAAGCAACCGCAGAAATTACGAGTTCCGAAAAAACGATTGAAAAGTTTTATGTCAACCGCCAAACAGCGTAAAGGAAATCAGAATCGTAGTCTAGATTTAACAGAGTGCGATCGCGATCGTCTAAGAACTCGATTGAAGTCGATCAACCTCCTGACTCCTGACTTGAGAGACGAGACTATTCAAGCCGACTGTTTCGCGATTGTCTCTCTGCTTCCGGAGAGATTTGTCGATTTGTTGATTCTCGATCCGCCCTACAATCTGACAAAAAATTTCAACGGATTCAAATTTGAGCGGCGCACGGTTGAGTCCTATACCGAATGGCTCAATGCCGCGATCGTCGAGTTCAAACCGCTGCTCAAACCAACCGCCTCGATTTATATCTGCGGCGACTGGCTTTCTTCGGCTTCAATTTTCACGGTTGCCTCGACTCATTTTATTGTGCGAAATCGCATTACCTGGGAGCGTGAGAAAGGGCGAGGCGCAAAAACAAATTGGAAAAATTCCAGTGAGGACATTTGGTTTTGCACGGTTTCTAACGAGTACACCTTTAATGTCGAAGCGGTAAAGCAGCGGCGGCGGGTGATTGCGCCTTATCGTACTCAGGACGGTACGCCGAAAGATTGGCAAGTGACAGAGCAGGGAAAATTTCGCGATACGCATCCCTCGAATTTTTGGAGCGATATTACGATTCCGTTTTGGTCGATGCCTGAGAATACGGCGCATCCAACTCAAAAGAGCGAGAAATCGATCGCTAAATTAATTCTGGCGAGTTCTAATCCAGGCGATCTGGTTTTTGATCCGTTTCTTGGCAGCGGAACGACTTCAGTCGTGGCAAAAAAACTAGGACGACACTATTTAGGCATCGAACAGAACGAAGAATATTGTTTATTAACCGAGCGTCGTCTGGAATTGGCAGAAACTGATCCAAAAATTCAAGGCTTCTCAGATGGCGTATTTTGGGAGCGCAATACGCTGGCAATTCAGCAAAAACTTCAATGAGAATGAGCGTATCGCTGCAAAAATGAGAATCGGTTATCCTACAGAAAAGCCTGCGAACTGAGGTACTGATTATGGTTCAAACTCCAATTCAGGCGACAACCCTCGAAGAATTTCTCGCAATGCCTGAGACAAATCCTGCGAGCGAATATCTTCACGGGCAAATAATGCACAAACCGATGCCTAAAGGAAAACATAGTCGATTACAAGGTCGTCTTGGCAGCACAATCAACACTGTACTGGAATCTCCTAAGATTGCCTTAGCCTTGCCAGAATTGCGCTGTACATTTGGAGGCGGCTCAATTGTGCCTGATCTAGCGGTATTTCTTTGGAACCGGATTCCTCTTGATACAACAGGGGATATCGCAAATACTTTTAGCGCTCCGCCGGATTGGACAATTGAAATCCTCTCGCCTGAACAATCTTCAAGCAAGGTAACGGGGAATATTTTGCATTGTCTTGAGCATGGATGTGCAATGGGATGGCTGATTGATCCTGAGGATCGTTCTATGATTGTGCATCCTGCGGGTCAGCAAGCTATTTTCTTCAACGCTCCTGATCACGTTATTCTCGTCCCTTCATTTGCTCAAGCCTTTCAACTGACGATCGCAGAACTTTTTGGCTGGTTACAGATCTAGTTCTGCAATGAAGTTCTGTCTCAACGCTGATTCTGAGACATTTATTTCATTGCTGTAATTCTAAATGATCAAAGAAATTGTTAAGCTGTGTTTCAACTTGCCGTACTGCGTAACAGATTAGCAAAACAGGCATGATACGATGACTCTCGTAGCTTTTTAAGAAATTGGGAGAAAACCTTTGACACTCCGGGTTGCAGTTGTAGGCGGCGGACCTGCTGGATCATCCGCAGCAGAGACGTTAGCAAAAGCAGGTATTGAAACCTATTTGATTGAACGCAAGTTAGACAACGTAAAACCCTGTGGCGGGGCAATCCCCCTCTGTATGGTGGCTGAGTTTGACTTGCCAGAAGAGATTATCGATCGTAAAGTCCGCAAGATGAAAATGATTTCCCCGTCCAACGTGGAAGTCAGCATCGGCAGCACTTTAAAAGATGATGAATATATTGGCATGTGCCGTCGTGAAGTCTTAGATGGCTATTTACGCGATCGCGCCGTTGCTTGTGGCACAAAGCTGATTAACGGCACAATGCACAAGCTGGAATTGCCGACGAGTGCAAACGGGGTTTACACCTTACACTATGCGGATCATTCCGATGGCAACTTGGAAGGGAAAGCAGCTACCCTCGAAGTCGATCTCGTAGTCGGCGCAGATGGAGCAAACTCGCGCGTCGCCAAAGCGATCGATGCGGGCGATTACAATTATGCGATCGCGTTCCAAGAGCGGATTAGCTTGCCGGACGACAAGATGGCGTACTACGAAGACTTAGCAGAAATGTATGTGGGCGATGATGTCTCCACAGACTTCTATGCTTGGGTGTTTCCGAAGTACAACCACGTTGCGGTTGGAACCGGAACGATGTCGCCGAACAAAGCCGATATCAAAAAGCTACAGGCTGGAATTCGCGCTCGCGCAGCGTCAAAACTCAGAGGCGGTAAGATCATTCGCGTCGAGGCGCATCCAATTCCAGAGCATCCCAGACCTCGCCGTGTAGTCGGTCGTGTTGCCCTAGTCGGTGATGCTGCCGGAACGGTGACGAAATCTTCGGGTGAAGGAATCTACTTTGCAGCGAAGTCGGCACGGATGTGTGCAGAAGCGATCGTGGAATTTTCCGAAAACGGTCGTCGGATTCCAACTGAGGCGGATCTGAAGGTTTATCTCAAGCGTTGGGATAGGCAGTATGGTCTGACCTACAAGGTGTTGGATATTCTGCAAACGGTGTTCTATCGCACGGATGCAACTCGCGAAGCCTTCGTTGAGATGTGTTCGGATATCGATGTGCAGAAGTTGACCTTCGATAGCTATCTTTACAAAACCGTTGTTCCAGCCAATCCGCTGGTGCAATTGAAGATTACAGCTAAAACGATCGGAAGTTTGATTCGCGGAAATGCGCTTGCTCCCTAAGTTGTTGAAGCTTGAATCGAGCGATCGTGCAGGGTTGTACGATCGCTCTTTTGTGATCTCAATTTGTTTGTAATCTCAATTAGTTTGTGATCTCAATTTGTGAGTGCGATGAATTTTTGATTTAGTACGGGATTGTGAAGTAGAACGTACTGCCTTCACCTTGAGTCGATTCCACCCAAAGATTGCCGCCATGTCGTTCGACGATTTTTTTGGCGATCGTCAAACCTGCACCTGTTCCACCCCCATATTTTGAAGGTCCATGCAGTCGCTTAAAGATGCGAAAGATAGTATCTAAATGGTGGTCTGGAATGCCAATGCCATTGTCTTTCACATAGATCGTCAAAAGCATTTCTGGTGATCCTTCCTCGTCTACATGTCGCTTACGAGAAGACTTTATCGGTTCTAAAAAGCCAATCTCGACCCATTTTGCAGCGCGATCGTTGTACTTGATGGCATTACTGATTAGATTCGTGAGTAGCTCGTTCATCTGAACGCGATCGCACATCACAGTGGGCAGAGGGCGAGGAATCCGAATCTCGACATTCGTTTGATCTAAACTGATGCTCAGAATATCGAGAACGGTACGAACCAGTTCATTGAGATCGGTTTGCTTGAGATCTAGCTCAATGCGTCCTAAGCGCGAAAAATGCAGCAAAGAATTAATCAAATCCTCCATGCGCTGCGTCAAGCGAACTAAGGTTTGCAGCTTTGAAACCCCATCTTCATTGAGAATGTCACTATAGTCCTCGATCAAAAAGCTGGAATAGTTATGAATCCCGCGCAATGGTTCTTTTAAGTCATGCGAGGCAATGTAAGCAAACGCATCAAGTTCGCTATTACTGCGCTCCAGTTCAATGTTGAGTTGAGCAAGCTCATCTGCTTGTCTGAGGACAATGCCAACGATCGCACTTCTGAGTTCTAGCACCGCTTCAATCTCGCACATCTTCCAGGCGAGAGATTGCCCTCTCACTGTTTCTTGCCACAGTGCAAAGGATTTACGGGGCGATAACCGAGTTTCCCCATTGGCTGAAACTTCTACAGGTTTGTTAGGATTTCCGCCCCAATTGACGGTTTTTACGACTTCAGGACGGAACCACAAAATATAGTTACGATTGACGCGGGAGATGGCTAAAGCGAGTAGTCCCGCAGCAACCTCTGAATTGAGCGCAGGATACAGTTGCGACAAGGCTGAGGTCGAGAATACGTTTCCCTCTAGCTTTGATTCGAGCCAAGTGAGTAAGTCTGAAATTTGCTCGATCGTAGGGGTCTGTCCGAGGGTGTGAATCTGATCATCCCAGCAAATTGCTGCACCTTGAGCATTGACTAGTTCTAGAAGCTGGGTTGGCTCATGAATCAATCCATCAATGAGCGTGCTATGTTGAGGAATTACTTCGACAAAATTGGACTGGATCGACTTCAGTTTCATCTTGTAGTCTAAGTCTTCGTTCTCTTCCTTAGTATTTAGCTCGATCGACATAACTTGCCCCAGAAACTCACAAGCTGTGCGAAGTTCATAAGTCAGGTACTTTGGCGAATTGTGATGACAAGCAATTAGCCCCCACAATTGCTTATTCTTAATCAGCGAAATTGACATTGATGCCCTGACTCCCATGTTGTTCAAATACTCAACGTGCATGGGCGAGACACTTCTGAGCGTTGAAAGACTGAGATCAGTGATTTCTTGAGTTACTGGATTGAGGGGCGGAATGAGGTCTGCGGGTTGGTAATTTACATCCGGAACCAGGCGCAGCCAGTTGAGAACATACAGTTGCTTTGCTTGTTTTGGAATGTCACTCGCGGGATAGTGCAGTCCTAAAAAAGACTCCAGTTTCTCGTGTTTTGCTTCAGCAACGACTCGCCCTGCACCTTCTGAATCAAACTGATAGACCATCACGCGCTCGAATCCCGTGATCTGCTGGACTTCTTGCACAATCAGATCGCACATCTCACTCAACGTATGAGCATTTTGTAGCTTGTTGATCGCTCCTTTAACAAGGTGATAAAATCCGAAAAAGTCCGTCTGGTTCTGAGATTGTGATGGCTCTAGCTCTAGAATGAGAGAACCTGCAAATCGATGAATAATGCCATCAAACAGAGTAGAGCCGATGAAGAGCTTGAGGGGATTGACGCGATCAAAGTCCTGTGAGAGACAGGTTGAGATCGTATTGATCTGCTCTGGATTTAATAAGTAGCTTAAAGGCTGTTTTAGAAGTTCTTCAGGCGATCGATTGAACCATTGAGCGCTATTGCTACTAATCTGCACGATCGTCAAATCAGGTTCACTCAAGACCAATAGTACGCCATGTGGCTGAATCTTACCTGGAATGTGGATCGCTTCATGATCGCAATTGCTTAAATCGATCGACTCAGGTGGGCGAGCAAATTGCTGGTGTAGCATAGCGGTAACGCGGCGAGGGATTCTCTCACGTATTCTATCGGCTTCTGTCCATCCTGGCATCTCTTGAATTTGAATCGAATAAAAGTTATACCTAGGGTTGCGAAGCTTAGAATGTCATCATGCTCAGCACGTCAATTCAACCTCCTCAATTTTCTCTGCTTATTATTGAAGATAGCGACGAAGATTTCGCTGCCTTTGAGCGCATTGCTCGTCGCTCCTCTGTGCAAAATCCAATCTACCGCTGCTCGGATGGTGATGAAGCCTTAGCTTTTCTCCGTCAGATTGGAGAATATGCCAATCCAGATATCGCCCCTCGTCCCTCGATTATTCTTTTAGATCTGAATCTTCCTGGCACAGATGGTCGCGACGTTCTGAAACAGATTAAACAAGATGCCGCCCTCAAAGCCATTCCAATCGTTGTATTTACCACCTCATCTAATCCTAAAGACGTAGATACCTGCTACCAACATGGAGTCAATGGCTATCTGATTAAACCGATCGATGTTGTTCAACTTAAACAAACGGTGCGGCTCTTTTTTGAGTACTGGTTTACCTCAAGTCTTCTCCCCGGTACAGCAATAGAATAGATACGGGTAGATTTCCTCTACCTTGCGGAGGATGTGTCGGCAATTGAGGCATTTTAAGCTGCAACTAGTGGCAGTAATCAGTTGGAATCAATACTTAGTGCTTTGAAGTGAATGCTTACCCATTTGTCCCATACCGTTTTGATTGTTGACGATGCGGATCATGATCGGGAAGCCTATCGACGCTACTTGGTTGCTGAACGCGATCTCACGTATCAAATCTTAGAAGAGGAGTCGGCTGAAAGCGCTCTGTCGCTTTGGCATACTCGCAAGCAGGCGGACTGTTCTGAAATCGATGTGATTCTGCTGGATTATCGCCTACCTGACAAAGATGGGCTAGAGTTCCTGACCGAACTTAGAGGGGATGCTGGAGAAAAGTGCCCGCCTGTAATTTTGATTACTGGGCAAGGAAGTGAAACGATCGCGGTACAAGCTTTTAAGCAAGGGGTCGCAGATTACTTGGTGAAAGGGGACATTACCCCTGAAGGGCTGCGATACACAACAAGAATGGCGATCGAGAATGCCCGACTGCGGCGAAAACTGCGAGAGAGTGAGGAGCGCTATCGAACGGTTGTCGAAGACCAAACAGAGCTAATCTGTCGCTTTTTACTAGATGGAACCTTAACGTTCGTCAATGGGGCTTACTGTCGCTACTTTAATACCTCCTCAAGCGCTCTAATCGGGTGTGCTTTTTTTGATCACATTCCTGACTCAGCGCTTGAATCGATTCAGCAGCAGCTTGCCGATTTTTTGCAGCTTTCGCCTGAGCATCCTGTGATTGTTCACGAGCATCCGGTTCTCAAGCCAGACGGCGAACTGAGATGGCTCCAGTGGACAAATCGAGCGATTTTTGATGTAGAGGGTCAGATTATTGAGCTACAAGCGGTTGGACGAGATGTAAGTAGCTGTCGGCAGATGTCGCGAGAACTTCAAGAAAGCCAGCGATTTCTACAACAAGTTGCAGACACGACTCCTGGAATTCTCTATGTGTATGATCTTGAACAACAATGCAATGTCTTTGTCAATCGACGGATTGCAGAACTGTTAGGATATACCGCCGCTCACATCCAGGCGATAGGCGAAGCGCTGATTTCAACCTTGATTCATCCAGATGATCTCGCTCGGATTCCAGCACATCTTGCTCAATTTGAACCTGCACCCAATGGAACGGTGTTTGAGTTGGAATACCGAATGCAACATGCCAATGGCGAATGGCGTTGGTTTCATAGCAGAGAGACGGTCTTTGATCGTACTTCAGAAGGTCGAGTTAAACAGATTTTAGGCATTGTTGAAGACGTTACACCTCGCAAGTCTGCTGAACTGGCTTTGAGCTTAGCAAATGAGCGGTTTAACCTGATGACCTCTGCGGTCAACGGACTCGTCTATGACTATGATTTACAGCGAAATCATGTCGTCCGTAGTGCGGGGCTAACTGAGCTATTTGGATACTCGATCGAGGAAGCAGAACCGACCTCAACCTGGTGGTGGAACTTAATCCATCCAGAGGATCGAGCCGCCTTTGATCTTAAAGAAATGCGGCAGCAAATGATGGCGCGATCGCGGATTTCGGGTGAATATCGTGTGCGCCACAAAGATGGACACTATATCTGGGTTGAAGAACGCAGTTTTGTCCTCCTTGATGATGCAGGGCAACCTGCTCGGATGGTCGGATGTACAACAGACATCACTAAGCGCAAACAATTTGAGTTTGAGCGCGAACAGTTACTCGCTCAAACTCAAGCCGCAAAAGAAGAATCAGAAAGAGCCAACCAATCGAAAGATGAGTTTCTCGCGATCGTTTCTCACGAATTGCGCTCTCCGCTGAATGCTATTCTCGGCTGGGCTGGAGTCCTGCAAAGTAAGCAATTAAGTCCTGAAAAAGTGCAGCAAGCGCTGGCAACGATTGAGCGCAATGCGCGATCGCAAAATCAATTGATCGAAGATTTGCTGGATGTTTCGCGGATGATTCGGGGAGATCTCCGCTTAACCATGACTTCTGTCAATTTGATTCACGTTGTAGAAATGACGCTGCAAAATGTTCAACTGATGGCAGAAGCAAAACAGATTACGCTCTGTTCTAGCATTGATCTCTCTCTCGACTTGATAGTTGGCGATGAGAATCGTCTGCGTCAGGTTGTGACAAATTTGCTAACGAACGCGATTAAATTTACGCCGAATGGTGGGCGGGTCGAGATTGAAGTCTCTAGTACTAACGCAATGGCTCAGATTGTTGTTCGAGATACGGGAAAGGGCATTGAGGCTGATTTCTTACCTTATGTCTTTGATCGGTTCCGCTCAGGTGCAAGGTCAAAAGAAGGCTTAGGTTTAGGTCTTGCAATTTCACGTCATCTGGTCGAACGGCATGGGGGAGTGATCACGGCTGAGAGTTCAGGCGTTGGGCAGGGAGCAACTTTTACGGTTCGATTACCGTTTCACCAGCCTCGATCGAACGGTTCAAATGCGCTTGCAGGGATTAAAATCCTTGTTGTAGATAATGAGCCAAATGCGTTGGTGTTTCTGCAACTTGCTTTAGAAACAGTGGCAGCAGAAGTCACGATCGCATCATCAGCGCAACAAGCGATCGAGCTATTTCAGCAGATTCAACCTGACTTTGTAGTCAGTGATATTGAGATGCCTGAGCAAGATGGATATCAGCTCGTTCAGAATCTGCATCGTTTCAGGTCTGACTTTGTAGCTATTGCTTTGACGGCGGATACTAAAGGTAAAGATCGGGCTTTAGAAGCTGGATTTCAGGTTCATCTAGTAAAACCGATCAATCCTGCTGAACTCATTTGTTCGATCGTTCAATTCGTCCAGCTTCATTCGCACTGAATCCCATAGCAGTTCTAAATTAGTCATGAAATGCAGAGTTGAGTAAATTTGAGCAGCAAAACGTGAATTTCGTTCGGGATTCTAGTAGAAATTTCATGCAAAAAATCAGCATATATATTCTGATCTAAAATCTCTTATTTCCTATTATTTATTCCGTCTAATGATCGAAATAATATTTTTTCTAAAATAGGCTCGCTTTTAAGAGAATAAAGGTATTTTAGAGAATCATAAAAGCCATAAAGATTAGAACAAATGCCTTTCAGCTAACGCCTTGATACACTCATCAATTTGTTTTATGGATTCAATTGATCTCGTTATGCTCGGAAAGAAAGAGAAGCCAATATTTGTATCCTTGCTTACAGTTGTAAAGATGCCTGGACTGAATAAATAAGAGTGACACCACCAGCGTTGGAGCTATTTCAATCATGGATAGATGGAGATTTACTCGTCGAGGCTTTCTGCTTTCTTTGTCGCTCAGTTCATTTGCTTTTGCAGCAGCATGTTCTAATACCCAAGCGAGCAATCTATCCGGGAATACAGGAGGAAAGAAAGTAATTCGGATTGCGATCGGAACACAAGATCAAGTGATCAATACCGCAACCGGAGGCTCCGTTATTCGCGAAGAAAAACTGCTTGAAAAACACCTCCCTAAAACAGGCAAATACCAGAACGTAGAGTACAAAATTGAGTGGTCAAGCTACACTTCTGGCCCTCCAATTACCAACAAGATGCTTGCCAATCAACTCGACATTGGCATGATGGGAGACTTTCCGCTCACGATCAACATGACCACTTTTCAGCAGAAAGGAGGGGGAGTCAATACGCTCTACATTGGCACTTTGGGCTATAGTGCAAGCGGAGCGGGAAATGCTGTGCTAGTTCCTAAAGATAGTTCTGTCAAAACTTTAGCAGATTTGAAAGGCAAGCAAGTTTCGGTTCCATTTGGCTCTGCGGCACATGGAATGTTATTGAAAGCTCTAAGGGGAGCGGGAATTGACCCAGATAAAGATGTCAAACTGGTCAGTCAAGCCCCTGAAGTCGGTGGCACAAGTCTGCGAACCAATCAAATTGATGCTCATGCTAACTTTGTTCCCTTTGGTGAGTTGTTTCCCTTCCGAGGATTTGCTCGCAAAATCTTTGATGGTGCAGAACTTGGCGTGCCTACGTTTCATGGCGTTGTTGTGCGATCGGACTTTGCAAAGGAATATCCAGAAGTCGTGGTTGCTTACATGAAAGCTATGCTCGAAGCGAATAAACTCTTCCGCGAGCAACCTGAAGCAGTTGCAACCAAGATCGAGCAATGGTCTGGAGTGGAAAAAGAAGTCGTATATATGTTCTTAGGTCCATCTGGATTGCAGCGACTTAACCCTAGCATTCGCCAACCCAATCTAGACGCACTCAATAACAGCGTGACCACTCTCAAACAACTAGGGCGATTGGATGCCAATATCAAAACGGAGGATGTGACAAAATTGATTGATAGCAGCTATCTGAAGCAGGCAATGCAAGAAATGGGGATGACTGAAGACCAGGCTGCTGCGGATGCGGATAAGTTTGTGATTGGCGGTGAAGATGCCGAAACAAAGCAACCGATTCAGGATGCAAAATTAGCAGCCCAACTCTGGATCAAGGGCGAAGATAAAGTGCGAAGCTATGCCTCAGTACAGAATATGATGTCAACCTTGAAAAAGCTTCAGGCAGATGGAAAGCAAGCTGTGAGTGCAATTTTTGTTCACGATCGCACGAATGGCTGGAAATTATTTGCAGAAAATTCCTTCTTTGTACGTAGCAATGATGGGATCTCGGCATTTTTGACCGAAAGAGAAGCTCAGACATTTGCCCAACAGAATGGCGCTCAGGTTGTCGGAGTTAAAGGGCTACAGGAGTTTTATGCACAAGAACTCCAGCCTAGTTTAGCAGCGCGTTAGGTGCAATGCACTTTGATACAGTTTGGAATGTGTGAATGTGAAACAATGCGTTCCTAACCATTCGAGCTGCTGCACAAATGCCTGCTGAATAGAATTCACGAAAGATTGATGCAGAAACTCTGTTCTCTTCACTGATTGGAGGCACTTCATGTCCAGATCGCCCTCCGAGCGATCGACAATGCTCAGTTTTGTCGATCGCTGGAGTTTTCTACTATCACAGCTATTTCAAAAAAACGAAGGATCTTCGCGACTGAATCCGCTGAGACTATTATTTAGAGCCTTTTCGCTAGTTTTATTTTTTGGAATTTGGCAATTTCTTTGCTCAATCAAGTTTCAATTCTTGATTAATTTTTCGTTTGTGCCCTCTCCCTTGGAAGTTCTGGGTGCAACGGTCAAATTCTTCTCAAACAATCCAATGGTGCATCTTCAAGCAAGTGTGCTGCGGGTTTTGTTGGGATATGCGATCGCAGTCTTACTAGGAGTAAGCTTAGGGATTGTAATTGGCTGGTTTCAAAAGATTGAAGATCTAGTATTTCTGCCGCTTGAAATTTTGCGCCCAATTCCCGCTGTTGCCTGGATTCCGCTCGCAATTCTGATGTTTCCTGATGCAGAATCGGGCATGATCTATATCACTTTTATTGGGGCATTTTTCCCTGTTTTGATTAGTACAATTAAAGGCGTTGAAGGAACTGACTTACTTTTACTGCGCGTTGGACAATGTTTGGGAGCGCAACAGTGGCATATCTTCAAAGATATTGTGATTCCAGGAGCGATGCCAAGTATTGCGAGTGGATTAGTGATTGGGATGGGAAATTCTTGGTTTTGCCTGGTGACGGCTGAGATTTTGCAATTGTGATGGGAATGTTGCTCATTGGATTAATGGGATCGCTGAGTTCTTATGCTGTGGATCTTTTGACGCATGTGCTGATGCCCTGGCGCGTCACAAAGAAAGGAAACGCCAGTTAGTCGTAGCTAGAGGATAGTAATTGTGGCAATGTTAATCGAGCAAAGCACTCAACAACAAGCACTCAAAGGTCTGGTCGAAGTCGAAGACCTATCGATTTGTTTTAGGCGAAAAGGACAGTTAATTCCGGTACTAGAGTCGATCGAGTTTACGATCGAACCGGGTGAGTTTGTCTGCTTACTGGGGCCATCGGGATGTGGTAAATCGACCATTCTCAATGCGATCGCAGGATTTATTAAACCGACTCGCGGCTCTGTTGCTGTGGATCGCGTCCCAGTTGTCCGTCCCGGAGCCGATCGCGGATTTGTGTTTCAGCAGTATTCACTCTTACCTTGGAAGACGACGTTTCAGAATGTGGAATTTGGGCTGAAGATTCAGGGAATGCCTGCTGCAAAGCGCAAAGAGATTGTCAATTACTATCTCAATCGCGTGGGGTTGTATCAGCATCGTCATTCTTACCCTTATCAGCTATCAGGAGGAATGCAGCAGCGAGCAAGTATCATTCGCGCTTTAGTCAATTCGCCGTCTGTGCTACTGATGGATGAACCGTTTGCAGCGCTAGATGCTCAGACTCGACATATGATGCAAGAACTGCTGTTGGATATCTGGACTGAGCTAAAATCAACCGTTGTGTTTGTGACGCATGATATTGAGGAGGCAGTATTTTTGAGCGATCGTATCTTTGTGATGGGGGTCAGTCCAGGTCGAATTAAGCAAGTGGTTGAGGTTTCTCTAGAGCGACCGAGACATATTGATGTCATGGTGTCGTCAGACTTTTTACACCTGAATCGCGAGATTTTTGAACTCATTCGAGAAGAGACTTTGAAAAGCATGGAACTCAACTAAGAGTCAAAGACGTAAGCCCTGAGATTCTGCTTAAAGAGAGCAGTCTTTCAGGGCTTGTATCTTTGAAAGGTCGCCTAAATTATAGGCTTGCTTGCAACTGCTCTAAGAGCTTCTCAACATAGGTTAAAGCCCCTCGAATCGTTGCAGGATCTTCAATATCTACTCCCACATACTGCCGGAGTGCAGCTACTTGATCTAAGCTTCCACCTGCTGCTAAAAGCTCTAAATACCCTGGAATGAAGTCTTGACCCACTTCAAGATACTTCTGATAGCAGGCAAGGCTGACAATGTTGGATGCCGTATATTGATAGCAATAGAAGGGCTTGAAGTAGATATGCCCGATTCGCGCCCAGTCATATTGGTGTTCGGGTAGGACTTCAACGACATCACCACAGAGGGTTTGATAGAGTTTCATCCATTCTTCATTGACAAAGGTGTGATCGAAACTGCTTTGGACTGCGCGCTCATGCACAGCAAGCTCTAACCGACTGATGGTACTTTGTCGGAAGAGTAGGTTTAGCTGATCTTCAAGCTGACGAGTGATCAATGATTGGGTCAAAGTTTTGTCGTCTTTGGCTTGCTTCAGCAGGTAGTCGAGTAACAGCAGTTCGTTGAAGGTTGAGGCAATTTCAGCCAGTACCATTGGGGGATTGCTATTGAAGTAGGATTGTCGATCGTCGATCCAGGCAAAGTGCAATCCGTGACCCATCTCATGAGCCAGGGTAAACAATGAGTTGTAGTCGTCGGTATACGACATCAAGAGATAGCTATGCTTCCCGTAGGTGTAGGAGCAGAACGCACCCCCGCGTTTACCCGGTCGGACTTTTGCATCCACCCAGTTTCTCACAAAGAACTCTTCTGCACGGCGAGCATAGTTCGGATTAAATTGATCTAATGCGGAAAGTAGTGTTTCAACGCCTGCTTTATAACTAATGGGCGGAGTTGCCTCAGTTGCCCAAGGTGCATAGAGATCAGCCGTTCGGATTTTTTGTCCCAGTGCTTGTCCTTTTAAGGTGTAGTAGCGCTGGAAGAGATCAAACCGATCGCCTGTTCCAGACATAATGGCTCGAAACACAGGCTCAGAGACTTCATCTGCCAAAAGCTGCTTTTGCAAAGTAGACTCATAGCCACGCATCTGATTTTCGATTTTATGATCCTGTGCGACAGAGTTCAGAATGTACGCATAGAGCGAATTGTGCTGTTTCATCACTTTGCGAACTGTCTGATACCCTGCTGTGCGGATGGTTGCATCGGGGTGATAAAGCAGGGCGCTGAGTTCCGATTCCGTGCTAACCGTTCGACCTTCAGGAGTGGTGACGGGTTCGTATTCCTGTTCGCCCAGGTGAACCGATCGCAGTTGAATAAAAGCTTGTCGTCCCGTCAAACTATCTTGATTTCGAGTTTGTTCGACTTCTTCAGACAGGGTATGTGGACGATACTTTGCGATTCGATTGAGATAGTGCTGATAGATTGCTAAATCCGGAGCTTCTTGTAGCGCTGCAAACTTGGCAGCCGCTAACTTTTGCAGTTCAAGATCGAAGAAGAGAAGCTGATTTTCCACTCCTGTGAGTGCTTCCATGACTTTATCAAGGAATTGCTTAGCTTCGGTGTTGCGAGTATCCGCAGAAAAGATCAGCGAAGGAAATGCGTAGAGATAGCCAGACTTTTCGGAGATCGCTTCTAGAGTTTTAAAGCAATCTGCTAACTGATCTGGAGTCAAATCTTTTACTTTGCCGCGAAAAGAATCGCGAAACTCGCTGGATTGTTGTTGCAACGACTCTAGATCTTGAGAGAAGTTTGGATCGCTGAAGCCTTGATATAAATCAGATAAATCCCATTCCTGCGGGCTGTCCAACTGCATCCGGTCAATGGCTTGCGTCATTGCATTCGCTCCTTATACGAACTCATTATGATTACGTTTTAATTTTGATATTAACCGATTCTAGACGAGAAGACATCTCTGTTGAGGATTATTTCGGTTTGTGGTGTTCGTGCCAGTGTCGGGCAATATCAACTCGACGGCAGAGCCAAACGCGATCGTGCTGCTGCACATAGTCTAAAAAACGCATCAAAGCAGCGGCTCGCCCGGGTCGTCCCACTAAGCGGCAATGCAATCCAATACTCATCATTTTCGGCGCAGTTTCGCCTTCTGCGTATAAGACATCGAAGGCATCGCGGAGGTAGGCAAAAAATTGATCGCCGGAATTAAAGCCTTGAGGGGTGGCAAACCGCATGTCATTGTTGTCCAAGGTATACGGAATGATTAAGTGCGGTTTTTTCTCTGTGTTGATCCAGTAGGGCAGATCGTCGGCATAGCTATCTGAACTGTAGAGAAATCCGCCTTCTTCAATGACTAATTGATCGGTATGTTCGCTGCTGCGTCCGGTGTACCAGCCGAGTGGACGACTGCCCGTGACGCGGGTATGAATGTCGATCGCGAGTTTCATGTGTTCGCGCTCATCCGCTTCGGAGAAATCCTTGTATTCGATCCAGCGATAGCCATGACTGGCAATTTCCCAATCAGCGGCTTTCATCGCTGCGACGACTTCAGGATTTCGCTCTAATGCCATTGCAACCCCATAGACCGTAACTGGAATTTGACGAGCAGTAAACATGCGATGCAGGCGCCAAAACCCGGCTCGACTGCCGTATTCGTAACAAGATTCCATATTCAGATGGCGCATCCCTTGAAATGGCGCGGCTCCGACAATTTCAGACAGGAAAGCTTCGGAAGCGTGATCGCCGTGAAGGATGCAGTTTTCGCCGCCTTCTTCGTAGTTGATCACGAATTGAACGGCGATTTTGGCTTGATTTGCCCAGTGGGGATGGGGTGGGGACTGTCCGTAGCCCACGAGATCGCGCGGATATGAATCAGGCATCAGCAATTGACCGATAGAGTTGCTGATTCAGAAATATAACAAGATCTCGAACGGTATGCAGCATACTGACATCTAAGCAATCGCCGATTTCAACGCCAAAATGATCGTGAAAGTCATCGCACAGGTGATATTCCCAGTCGAACCAGCAGACTAGAGGAAGTTGCAGATCTTCGGTTAAGCGATCGCTCGGTGTGACTTTGGCAAATTCTAATCCGGAGTAGGACTCCATTTGCTGATAGACGAAAAAAGTGAGGTCTTTGGAGATTGAAAGCGGTTGCCAAAATGAGCGATACCAGTCTTCAGAGGTACGAGTGGGGCGCGATCCCATTGCTTGATTGATCCGTCGTCGAATGCTGATATCAGGACTCAGATCGGCGTAGGTTCTGATATTTAGAACGATATTATCTAGCTTGCGCCACATGCTCCCTGTTGCCCTTTGCCATCGGTTTGTCTCAGTATTCCCACTCAGAGAGCGATTCAAGCACCTTATTTTTTGAGGTTTTGCAGAATGAGCAATTGCTTGAAGAATTTGACTTCAATTTGACTTCAATGGGGGAGATGGGAGGTCAGTAGGAATCAGAGCCAAGAACTCGCGACGCATCCTTGGGTGTCATGACTCGAAAAACGGAGTTCCGAAGAACTGAGGCTGGTCATGTCGTGGCTTGTTTCCGCCCGAAGCGCTCAGCCCCTACGGAGGAAAACCCGCCTGGTAGGGGATTGAGTCAGAAGGGTCGGGCATTTGCCTTTAGGCAGGGGGAGTCATGACGGCTGCAACACAGTCGATTTCAACAAGGACATCTTTTGGCAATCGAGCCACTTCGACGCAGACTCTTGCCGGGGCAGTCGCTTCGTTAAAATATTTGGCATAGACGGCATTCATGGCAGCAAAATCGTTCATGTCTTTGAGGCAGACCATTGTTTTCACTACATTTTCTAAAGACGATCCCGCCGCTTCTAAAATCGCTTTCAAATTGGTCATTGCTTGTTCGGTTTGAGCCGCAACATCGCCAGAACCGATAATCTCGCCTGTTTTAGGATCGAGTGGGATTTGCCCAGCGACGAAGACTAAACCTTGAGCCACGATCGCTTGATTGTACGGTCCAACTGGGGCTGGAGCCGCATCTGTCCGAATTACTTTTTTCATAGGTTTGTTGATAATAGCCTGGGTCGCATTCCATAATTTCTGTACTGTAAATAATCGTGCAAAATGCGATCGTGGTCAAAACATAAATTCTCAGGGATCTCCCAAATTTCGACGACTCGGACATTTTTGGCATCGTCGCCTGCTTTCGGTTCACCTTTGGCAGTGGCAATGTAGGCAATACTCATCGTGTGTTGGCGTTCGTCGCGATCGGGATCAGAATAAACGCCCAGCAAATCAATCAATTCAATTTTGAGTCCAGTTTCTTCGTTTGCTTCGAGATGAGCCGTTTTCTCAGCCGAATTGCCGTAATCGATGAAACCACCGGGAATTGCCCAGCCGTATGGAGGATTTAACCGTTCGATGAGGACAATTGGGCGGGCGGGTCGATCGATCAGTTCGATAATGATGTCAACTGTGGGAGCCGGATTGCGATACGCCATAAAAAATTACGATTTCCGAATTAATCTTGATTCTTCTTGCGATGGATTTTGCTGTTCTTGCCTCATGGTACAGTTCTGACAGCCTTTTCCTGCTGGATTACTATGCCTTTAATGCGATCAAGTGGCGTTTTGCTGCATCCTACTTCTTTTCCAGGTCGATTTGGGATTGGTGAACTGGGGGCTGAAGCTCATCGGTTCATTGAATTTCTGGTACAGAGTGGGCAGCAATATTGGCAGGTGTTGCCTTTGGGTCCGACGGGATATGGCAATTCGCCTTATGCGTCCTATTCATCCATAGCAGGAAATCCGTTGCTGATTAGTTTGGAGATATTGCGCGATCGCAAATTGCTAGAAGAATCCGATTTTGCAAATTTGAAAGATTTTTGGGTGGATTGTGTGGATTTCGATCGTGTGTTTGCGATGAAGGTTCCACTGTGGCGAAAGGCGTGTGACGCGTTTAAGCGTCAAGAAAAAGAACAGCGCGAGTTTGCTGAGTTTTGTACGAAGAAAGCGTTTTGGCTAGAAGACTATGCGCTGTTTATGGCGTTGAAAGATGAGAATGGTGGCAAGAGTTGGTATGAGTGGGAACCGGAATTGATGCAGTCAAAGCCCGATGCGATCGAGGAGGCGCGGGTTCGGTTGCAGGATGAGATTTACTATCAGAAATTTCTTCAGTATGAGTTTTTCAGACAGTGGGGGGAACTGAAGGAATTTGCGAATGAGAATGGGGTGCAGATTATTGGCGATATTCCCATCTATGTGGCGCATGATAGTGCGGATGTCTGGGCAAATTCGCAGAATTTTCGACTGGATGCTGAGACGGGTCAGCCTGAACTGATGGCGGGAGTGCCACCGGATTACTTCAGTGCAACGGGGCAGCTTTGGGGGAATCCAATTTACGATTGGGACTATCTCGAATCGACGGATTTTAAGTGGTGGGTGCAGCGGTTTGAAGCGATGCTGGCGCTTGTCGATTGGATTCGGATTGATCACTTCCGGGGACTTGAAGCTTACTGGGCAGTGCCGCAGGGTGAAGAGACGGCAATGAATGGAACCTGGATCGAAGCTCCGGGAGATAAGTTCTTTGAGATGCTGAATACTAAGCTGGGGAAACTGCCGATCTTAGCTGAGGATTTGGGGGTGATTACGCCTGAAGTGGAGGCTTTGCGGGATAAGTTTGAGTTTCCGGGGATGAAGATTATCCATTTTGCTTTTGGGTCTGATCCGGGTAATCCTTATCTGCCATTTAACTATCCGCGTAATTGTGTGGTGTATACGGGAACGCATGATAACGATACGACGATCGGATGGTATGAGAAGCTATCAGACTATGAGCGGGGCAATCTCTGGAACTATATGGGCTGTATTGGGCAACAGGGGATTCATTGGGATTTGATTCGAGTGGCAATGAGTTCTGTGGCGGTGCTTTCGATCGTTCCGATGCAGGATCTGATGGGGTTGGGGACGGATAGTCGAATGAATACTCCGGGTCTAGCAGAGGGAAATTGGGGCTGGCGGTATCGATCGGAGATGTTGAATGATGAGATTCGCGATCGATTTGCGAGTTTGACGCATCTGTTTGGGCGTGCGCCGCAGAGGCAGCACTAGACGATACAATGGGCGTACTCTCTGATGAGATAGAGTCTTATGGTCACATTGATTGCAAATGAAGTGACTCTTGCGCAATTGCGGCAGCGCTTTGGGCTTGTGCGATCGAGTGATCCGAATTTCTTGGGCTTAGGTTTGGGGTCTACAAGGTTTTAGCGATTTTGAAACAGATCACAACCTAAGGTCAATCGATGATTCTTATGATCCATCCGTCTTACATCTCCCCTAAGTTTTACAATGAGAACTGTGATGTATTGCGGATTGTCTCATGCAGGTCGCTTCTTCGATCGATACGGTTCCTGGACAGTATTGGAACTGGCGAAACGAGCCAGTTTACTATGTGAAAATGGGCGAGCGAAACAACCGCCCGCCCTTGTTATTGATTCATGGGTTTGGAGCTTCGACCGATCACTGGCGAAAAAATGTCATCGGATTGAGTCAAGAGTTTGAAGTGTGGGCGATCGACTTACTTGGATTTGGGCGATCGGCAAAGCCAGATTGGAAATATAGCGGCGATCTCTGGCGCGATCAGATTCATGAATTTATCACCGAGGTTATCGGTGCGCCTGCTGTCGTTGCTGGGAATTCACTGGGCGGATATGTCGGACTTTGTGCCGCATCTCAGCGTCCAGAGTCTTCTGCCGGATTGATTTTAATTAATAGCGCAGGTCCCTTTACAGACATTCAAGGCACGACCAAACCTGATCCAATTCGGCAAGTCATGGGGAGTTTGGTGATGAGCTTGTTTCATCAAGACTGGGCGAGTTGGTTGCTGTTTCAGTACGTCCGGCAAAAATCAACGATTCGCAAAACCTTAGAAAAGGTTTATCTCGATCAAAGTGCGATTAGCGATCGCTTAGTCGATGAGATTCAGCGCCCCGCATTTGATCAAGGTGCAGATAAGGTGTTTGCTTCAGTCTTTCGGACTCCACAAGGCGAAAAGGTCGATGTGTTGCTCGGACAATTGACGCGACCTTTGTTGATGTTGTGGGGAGAAGGTGATCCGTGGATTAATGCTCGCGATCGTGGGGAAAAATTCCGTAGTTATCATCCGCAATTGACGGAATATTACTTGAATGCGGGGCATTGTCCGCATGATGAAATTCCCGATCGAGTGAATGAATTGATTCGAGATTGGGTGTTCTCGCAATTGGATTGATTGGATCATGGACGGTTGCCCTATCTCTAAATGCTCCTATTTAAGATAGGGTGAGTTTGATTCTTGCCTGAGCTAGATGCAGCATGATCGGTTGAAGCATAAGCTAAGCAAGGCTTATCGATCGTCTGCATTCAAAATTTAGGGAATCCGAATGAACCCACTTCAAGAAACAACAAATCTGCCCACCCAGGAGCGCTTTCAGCAGGAAATCAGATTAAGTCCGCAACAGCGACAAGATATTATTGAGCGTCTTCGTCCCAGTGCGTTAATGATTCACGAAACGATTCGGCTCGAAGGCGAACATCAACTGCTTCGCCCAACTTCTGCCCTCGCTTGGTCTGCATTAGCTGCTGGATTATCAATGGGATTTTCGCTGGTGACTCAAGGGCTGCTGCGTGCGAATCTGCCCGATCAATCCTGGAGCACGATCGTTTCTAGTCTAGGCTATAGTGTTGGGTTTGTGATTGTTGTGATGGGTCGCCAGCAGCTTTTTACTGAAAATACGCTGACGGTGATGCTGCCCTTTCTGTCTCACACAAGCCGAGCCATCTTCTTACAGGTGTTGCGATTGTGGGGAACGGTTCTACTGGGTAATCTAATCGGAGCAGGTTTATTTGCAGCAGTCATTGGGCAGGTTCAAATCTTCTCAATCGAAGTCCAACAAGCTTTTACAGAAATTGGATTAGAAGCGCTCAAAGGCGGAACTTTAGAGATGTTTTGGCAAGCGATCTTTGCGGGATGGTTAATTGCCTTGATGGTTTGGTTGCTGCCGTCGGCTGAAGCCTCGCAATTTTGGGTGATCATTTTGATTACTTCTCTCGTCGGTTTAGCTGAATTACCGCACAGTATTGCAGGCTCAGTCGAAGTGCTTTATCTCGTTATGACAGGTGCGATAACTTGGATGCAGTACTTGGGACA
Organism: Leptolyngbya sp. Prado105; assembly: GCA_025454375.1. GTDB lineage: Bacteria > Cyanobacteriota > Cyanobacteriia > Leptolyngbyales > Leptolyngbyaceae > Leptolyngbya. The sequence goes on from JALOOO010000024.1 coordinate 41,898, forward strand.
TTTTCTGATGCCAACGCTCCTGGGAAACATTGTTGGGGGTGTTTCACTGGTGGCTGCGCTCAATCATGCTCAGGTTGCTGCTTATCGGGATTGATAACGGTTTAAATTCGCTGGATCGTTCTATCATTCTTCGTTGCTTTGCATTTAGGATTTATGGCATTTACTTACGATCGCACCATTCATTTCTCTGAAACCGATGCGGCTGGTGTTGTTTACTTTGCGAATGTGCTAAAACTCTGCCATGAGGCTTATGAGGCTTCACTCATTGCCAGTGGGATTGAGTTGCGATCGTTTTTTTCTAGACAAAAGATTGCAGTCCCGATTGTTCATGCTGAGGTGGATTTTTTACAGCCGATATTTTGTGGCGATCTGATTGCGATCGAGCTTACGCCAACTTTGCTAAAACCGAGTGAATTTGAGATTCAGTATCGGGTGAATCACGCCTCAAAATTAGTAGGAAAAGCCTTGACGCGGCATGTTTGTATTGTGACAGAAACGCGATCGCGCAGCGAGCTTTCGGATAGTTTGAGAAGTTGGCTCGATCGATGTTCGGTAAGAATCGGCTAAAACCGTCTACAATCGGAAACGCTTAGCATCATTTCTTCATGGATATGGAACAAGAAGTTATTACCCTCCTTTCGAGTCGCGAAATTGAAAAAATGCGTCGGGCTGGCAAGCTTGCAGCGCAGTTATTGCAGCATTTAGATCCATTTGTGAAGCCTGGGGTGAGTACGCTCGACCTGAATGATGAGGCGGAGCGATGGACTCAAGAACATGGAGCGAAGAGTGCGCCCTTGGGGTATAACGGGTTTCCAAAATCGATTTGTACGAGTGTGAATGAAGTCGTTTGTCATGGAATTCCCAATGCGAAGCAGATCTTAAAAGATGGCGACATTATCAATATCGATGTGACGTTAATTGTGGATGGGTATCACGGGGATACGTCGAAGATGTATTTTGTGGGTGAGCCGTCTCCTTTGGCAAAGCGCTTAGTCGAAGTGACTGATAAGTGTCGTCAGTTGGGCATGGATGAGGTGAAGCCTGGGGCGAGAATTGGGGATATTGGTGCGGCGATTCAGGAGTATGCGGAGTCGCAGGGCTTCTCGGTGGTGCAGGATTTTGTTGGTCATGGGATTAGCCATATTTTTCATACGGCTCCCCAGATTCCGCATTATGGCAAGCGTGGGACTGGCAAGAAGTTAAGACCGGGAATGGTGTTTACGATCGAGCCAATGATCAATGAGGGCACTTGGGAAGTTGAGGTGATGTCGGATAAGTGGACGGCTTTGACGAAAGATCGCAAGCTGTCGGCGCAGTGCGAACATACGATCGCGGTGACGAGTACAGGTTACGAAATTTTGACGCAAGCTTAAGCAGTGATGCCGACTAGAATGCTCATCAAGATCTCAATGTCTTTGGGAATCAGGTAGAGCGATCGATCTTCATAAACGGTTTTGGTGGCGCGATCGAATGCGCCAAATTTTCAAAGGTCTCCACTGGTGACGGCTCCGTAGATTGGATTGTCGGCATCTTCCCATTGATCAAGTGCAATCAGTTCAACGGCAAGCTGAGTGAAGCCTTTGGTTAGGTCGGCTTGTTTAGCTTCGCTGACAATCAGACGATTGCGATTTTTGATGTAGTAATCGAGTGTGCCTTTAAGCCAGTCGTTGACTTTGAGGGTGTATTCGATTCGTAGTTTGGCTTGAATGTGGTTGCAGACTGCGAGGACAAGTGGGGCGATGACGGCTTCTCGTCTTGCCATTTCTGAGGAAAGCGTGACGATGTTGAGATTTTGCTCGATCGTTGTCCGAACTGGGTCAGTAATAGAACGATCGAGTTGAGCTTGCGGGAGTTGGAGATTTTGAGTTACGAGATTGCATTCTAAATCGCTCAAAATGTCTTCAGCGGTGTAGGGGAGATCGAAGTATTTGCTGAAAGTGTAGCTTTCAGATGGATTTAGGATCTTGAAACGCTGTGACATCGTTGTTTTTAATCTTGCACTTTCATGATAGTGGATTGAAGAAGTTAAAACGCGAACCGCGCTCCACTGAAGAATTGTTTGAATGTCACGCCCGTTTAAAGTGGTTTTTTCTGATTCACATCAAGATGAGATGCTGAAAGCTGATTGACTGACAAAACTCCTGAAGGCCTCCTCCCTTCGTTGTCCCACCCACCCGCGCGTAAACGGCGGGCTAACAGAGATAACCCCACTCAAGTGGGCTGAAGCCTCTTCTGAGTGTGCTTTAGCACAGTTGCCTCCAGTAGCCCGCCGTTCACGTGCGGGCGGGACATGCGATCGACGAAGATTTGTCAGTCAATCAGGATGCTGAAAGACCAGTGAATCAGGCGATTGAGTTCGCTACATTTGCAAGCGAATCATTACAGCTTGGAGCGATTGAGACAATCAACGCTTGAAAGAAACATCAGCAGTGAAATCACAAAATTCAGTTGAAAATGATGAAAAACTTCCTGATTTTGCTGTGTCAAAAGCTGAAATCGATCAACAGTTTGCTGAAATCACTGAAATCACACCTGTAAATGAGCAAAATTTTGCTGAAATTACCGAAATCACACCTGTAAATGAACAAAATTTTGCTGAAATTACCGAAATCACACCTGTAAACGATCGAGCGTTAAGCTAGATCGAGACACAATTAGAGTGACAAACGCTGATTGACTGACAAAACTCCTGAAAGCCTTCTCACTTCGTTGTCATTCCGCCCGCGCGTGAACGGCGGGCTAACAGAAATAACCCCACTCAAGTGGG
>JALOOO010000025.1 GCA_025454375.1 Leptolyngbya sp. Prado105
CTGTCTCGTAAACTAAATCGCCGCAATACGATCGAACAAATGGCAACCGTCGGACCAGAATCACTGATGATTGCACTGCTGACAGCGATGTTTGTTGGGGCAGTGTTCACGATTCAAGTGGCGCGCGAGTTTATTAATCTAGGGGCAGGAACGGCGGTTGGCGGTGTGTTGGCGATTTCACTATCGCGAGAATTGGCTCCTGTTTTGACTGCGGTGGTTTTAGCCGGACGAGTCGGATCGGCATTTGCAGCAGAAATCGGAACGATGCGGGTGACGGAGCAAATTGATGCTTTGTACATGCTGCGCACTGACCCGATCGATTATTTGGTGATCCCACGTGTGATTGCTTGCTGTCTGATGTTGCCGATTTTGACCTTGCTCTCCCTCGTAACGGGGATGACAGGCGGCATGTTCATTGCAGAATGGCTGTATGGCATCTCGCATAATGTTTTTCTTAACTCGGCAAAAAACTTTCTCAGCGTTTGGGATCTCTGTAGTTCACCGATTAAGGGATTTGTGTTTGGCGCATTAATCGCAGTGATTGGGTCGAGTTGGGGACTGACGACGACTGGAGGCGCAAAAGGAGTTGGACAATCGACAACGACTGCGGTTGTAACGTCACTGCTGGCAATCTTTGTGGTGAATTTCTTTTTGTCATGGTTGATGTTTCAAGGGCCTGGACAGGCGATCGGACGAGGACTGTAAGGGATTTTAGATTTTCTTTTCAGAACGTCTGTACTTCTGACAGATTTTTTTGTATCTTAATTGGCATCAGGGAAAATCTAACCGGAAAGATCTTGACGCTTTGCTATATGTAGTGTTTCATAGTGAAGCGACTTTGAATGAGACGCTATATCTAAATAATTCGCCCTAATTTGGAGAATTACTCCCTATGGTTTCGCAAGTTGAGACACCGACCTTTGATGCACCCCGATCGCGCCATCTGAGTGTGGAGGGATTGGTGCAGGTGTTTACCTCGTTTCACCGCAGTTTTTTTACCGGGGTGATGGCGCAGGCGATGCGGATCGCGGGGCAGGGGACACCCGTCCTAGTGGTGCAGTTTCTCAAAGGGGGAATTGGGCAGGGCTACGATCGACCGATGCAGTTGAGTCAAAATCTCGATTGGATTCGGTGCAATGTGGTACGGTGCATCGATACGCCGCAGATTGATCCAGACGAAGCGCGATCGCTGTTAGAACTCTGGCAACATACCCGTCGAGTTGTGGAGCAAAATCGCTACGACTTAGTGGTACTAGACGAGTTGAGTTTAGCGATCCATTTTGGATTTATTCCTGAAGTAGAAGTCCTAGACTTTCTACAAAACCGTCCTCGCCATGTGGATGTGATTCTTACAGGTCCCGACATGCCCGAAGCCATTTTAGATGTAGCCGATCAAATCACAGAACTCCGTCGCACCCATCAACCCTAAGAAAATTCAAGTCCACACCTCATACCTAACAACAGCGTCATGATCAAAAACGACACCTGGATTTCGCAGATGGCACAAGAGGGAATGATTGCTCCTTTTGAGCCTCAGCTTGTGCGCCGTGCTGAAGGGCTACCTGTGATCTCATACGGGTTGAGCAGCTACGGATATGATTTGCGTTTGTCAGCTTCGGAGTTTCGGATCTTCAAACACATCCCAGGAACAGTCGTTGATCCTAAAAAATTCAGCGATGCAAATCTTGAACCTGCTCCCTTGCATCAAGATGAGCATGGAAGTTTCTTTATTCTGCCTGCCCATTCTTACGGATTAGGGGTCGCACTAGAGCGCTTAGAAGTCCCAGATAACGTCACAGTGATTTGTATTGGCAAATCGACCTATGCCCGCATCGGACTCATTGCCAATTTGACTCCAGCAGAAGCAGGTTGGAGAGGGCATTTAACGCTTGAGTTCTCGAATTCATCGAGTGCTGACTGTCGGATTTATGCCAATGAGGGGATCGTGCAACTCCTATTTTTAGAAGGATTACCCTGTGCGGTCAGTTACGACGATCGACGCGGTAAATACCAGGATCAAGTCGAGCGGGTAACATTGGCACGAGTTTAGACTGACGTATTGTTGCAGTGGGATTGACCTAGTATAAGAGCGATCGAGAAATTGATCAGCTTGCTGCTTGAGTTTGTCCCACCTGAAGCGTCTCTATTCATCGGAGATCCGCACCCCAATCCACATCCTCGATCGCGTTAAAATTCAGAAAAGCAAACGTGAGCGCGAAACAAAATGGTGTTATTCGGATTTGGTAAAAAATCGGCATTGCCGTCTCCTAATGAAGCCTTAAAAGGTCGATCAGAAAAAATGCCCGTCCCAGACAAGCACTTTGTCAATGGACATCCGCTAAAGCCCCCGTTTCCCGCAGGAATGGAAACCATTGTGTTTGGATTGGGATGCTTCTGGGGTGCAGAGCGCAAGTTTTGGCAGCAAGAAGGGGTTTACACAACTGCTGTTGGATATGCAGCCGGGTACACACCGAATCCAACCTATCAAGAAGTCTGCTCTGGCATGACCGGGCACAATGAAGTTGTTCTGGTTGTTTACGACCCGACAAAAGTAAGCGATGAGCAACTCTTAAAAGTCTTCTGGGAAAGCCACGATCCTACTCAAGGAATGCGTCAGGGCAATGATGCGGGAACGCAGTATCGATCGGGAATTTATGTCTATTCCGATGAGCAGCGCAACCTTGCAGAAGCCTCTCTAAAAATGTATCAAGAAGAACTTGCAAAAGCTGGCTACAAAGCCATTACCACTGAAATTCTGGATGCTCCAGAGTTTTACTATGCAGAAGCCTACCATCAGCAGTATCTAGCTAAAAATCCAAATGGCTACTGCGGCTTAGGCGGCACAAAAGTCTGCTATCCCGGTGCTTGATCCACATCTTGTGTCGTCGGTTCAGGCTCGATCGCAGTCTGAACCGATTCAAATGCAGGACAATATCCATCGGCTGTAACTTTGAAATTAAACAAAGGCGAAGCAGGATTCCAACAGCGCTGTCCTCGAAAATGCCGACAGCGAAAACAGCCGTCTTTCTCCGTTTCTGCCATCCAGGTTTGCGATCGATCTTGAGCAATCAATTCTCTTTGATTCAATCCTCGCAAAACTAGATCTTGACCTTGCCAACGCGCTTCAATTAATCCAGTATCAGAGAGCGATCGCCAACGCGGATCGCTCATAATTGCGTCTGATAAAGTAATCGTGACTGTCGCACCTAGATCCGAAAGCTCTCCTTCATAGGTTGTTTCAGGAGGGGCAGGCTGTAAGAATGTTTCTCCGATCGGCAGTTCTACTAAAGTCCCTGATGCAGGCAGATGCAGATGATAGCGATTGTGTAACTCATCTAAGCCTGTTAGATCGCAAAGATAGTTCGGATCGCCATGCACGAAGATCACATGCTGCGGGCGGAGATTGTGGATAAATTGAGTCGTACTTGCTCCATCGCAATGCTGGGCAAGCAGATAAGTCTCGATCGAGTACTCTGGCGAAAGCTCAAAGATGACATCTTCTAACTGATGGGGCAGCAATGTCAGCCAATGTTCAGGCACAGCTTGAAAGAATTCCTGCCAATCTACAGAAAAATCGCTCAACACAATACAAGGCGATTCACCCACGATCGATCGCTGTTCTGGATGCAGTCGCCGCACTCTTGGACGAATCCGCTCATCCCAAAACAAAGATTGATGCTTGGCAAAATTTTGCACAGAAGCAGGCAAATGTGGCAGAAGCTCCAGATAGGCATCGCAGCCAGAGGCAACCGTACCATCCACCCAAATATTAAGATCTCGACCCGTGAATAAATGATGACTTCTCAACAGCATCAAAAGTTCTTGTCCGAGTCCGATCATCGGAACCGGAAGCAGAACACACCGTCGATCGTTTAACACCTGGCTAATTCTCTCAGCAAGCTGATTCTCTTGCTGCCTCCGATGCGGAAATCGAGCCGTCCCATAAGTCCCTTCAACAATCACAACATCCGGATGCAGCCCGCGCAACTCATCAAGCCGCAAGCCCTCCACCAATCGCGAATTGGACAGGAAAAAATCACCAGTGTAAAGCACCGTACAAGGACGCTCTCCAGTTGCCGGAGTATAGGTGAGCAGAATCGCCGCGGCTCCAGGAAGATGTCCAGCCTGAAACAGTTCTGCTGTTAGACCATCAAGAAATTCGACGGGAGATCGCCAATGTAAAGCATGAGCAAACTGCGGAACTTTTCCAGGTTCACTCAACCAGTTGAGTGGCAAAAGCTGAGTCGTCGCTTCACTCGCATAGATTGGCATCTGTGGGAAAGCTCGATGCAGATCCAGTAAGCCTTGAGCGTGGTCAGCATGAGCATGGCTACAGAGAACGACATCTGCGGGAAAAGGACTGCCAGATTCGACAATTGCAGAAATATCACTCAAGCCACAATCCAACAAGATTCGGTAGGGACCCATCCGAATCAACAGCGACACTCCTTCGTCGCCCTGTCCCGCTCCAAAAGGAAAACAGTCCAATTGCGTCACGAATCCACCCTAGAACAATTCAGATTTCGGCGGACAGAAGGCAAGATCTTGAGGGTAAATTGGGCAACTCAAGATTCTGTCTTCAATTCTTCAATCCTTAGTGCGCGGAACCATTGCCATGATAGTTGTCCGTATCATAGAAGCCATTGCGCGTGCCGAAAAACAGACAGGCGACAGTGAAGATCCCTGTGAGAACCAGTAAGACGAGTTTGACATCCATAATCGCTTACAACCTTTTCTAATCTTTATTAATGAGTGTACAGGAGCAACAATACAAACTGATGCTACGAACTATGAACGATTTTAGAGTGAGATTACTAAAAGCTTAGCAAATCACAGATTGATCACAGATTTACCCTAGGAGAGACTATTGTGGTTTGATCGGCTGTCCGCGATCGGTAAATCTCACAGATTTGATTTTTAGCGTCGGATTTTGCGTCAAGGTGCGTCGCACACTGCCAAATAGCGCCAGTTGTTCACAGTTTGCCAGGGTCGTGAGGGATTTTCGGGCATTGGGAACCGGGCGAAAATCGATCGTTGCTGTCCCTGATTTAACTTTCACGCGGTAGCCTGCCACATCGAGACTCTCGCTATTTGCTCTTTGTAAGGTTTGAGCGATCGCTTGAGTCACAGGCTGATTGGCGGGAACGGTTGATTTTGTCGCCTTAAATTTATTGCATTGGCTATCAAGTTCAAAAATATTAACCGTTAGAGTTTTTCCTTTGATTGCAGGTTTCTCAGCAGGAGAAGCGACCACTGGGGAAGGCGAAACTTCAATTTTGATCGGTTCGGGAGATCGGCAGCTACTGAGTATAAGAAATACTGTGCCCAAGAGAAAGAGATTGCGGGTCATCGGGGTCTAAATTTCCTGTTTTTCGCTTCTGTTATTGGAAAGAGAGACTATACCAACTAGGGTAGAGCATTACTTTGAGTGCCTTTCCACCAAAGACAGGATTTCTGTCTTGTGCGGCTATACACATTGTGAAATTGCTGTTTCAGGGGTAGCATAAGCTTAGCAATGCCCGCTAGGGGTATTGATGTTGATTTCTATAAATTTCATGGACGAAGTCCATTTAGCCAACATACAACGCATTTCCTAACCTGGTTGCCCCTTTGTGGTCTTCCAGCGCGAGGAAGATTATGGAGGGAAAGTTAGATGCTGACTCAAGACAGTCGAGCAACGCTCGATCGTATCTCGGATCTCAACCGTTTAAAGTTAGAACTCAACGAATTGCCTGCGATCGATGTTGGGGATTACATCTCTGGACTCGCCCCTGAACAACGAGCAATTACGTTTCGGCTGTTAAATAAAACTCAAGCGACGGATGTATTTGAATATTTGCCGCCGGAAGTGCGCGAGTCTTTAATTGGCTCATTGCACAATATTCAGGTCTGTCAAATTGTGGAATCGATGCGTCCTGACGATCGAGCAGAGCTATTTGATGAATTGCCTGCGGGAATTGTGAAGCGACTCGTGCAACAACTTAGCCCAGAAGAACGGCAGGCAACTGCGACAATTTTGGGATATGCCGAGGGAACAGCCGGTCGGGTGATGACGACCGAGTATGTCCGCCTGCGAGAAGGGTTGACAGTCGGTGAAGCCTTGAGCAAGATTCGACTCGCTGACCGAGATAAGGAAACGATTTACTATGCCTACGTTACGGATAACAACCGCAAACTGAAGCAGGTTGTATCGTTGCGGCAATTATTGTTTTCGATCCCGGATGCCAGAATCGAAGATATTGGCAGCGATCGAGTGATCAAAGCTCGCACAGAAATGCAGCAGGAAGAAGTGGCGCAATTGATGAAGCGCTATGATTTGCTGGCGGTTCCGGTCGTCGATCGAGAAGATCGTCTGGTTGGGATTATTACGGTCGATGATGTTGTCGATATTCTCGAACAAGAGGCGACGGAGGATATTCAAAAACTCGGCGGTGGCGGTGGGGATGAGTCTTCGCTGTCTCGTCCGATCGATAAACTTCGCAATCGATTGCCTTGGTTGTTGGGAATTATGGCGCTTTATATCGGCGCATCTAGTGCGATCGCACCCTTTCAATCGACGATCGCGGCGGTTCCAGTGTTGGCGGTGATTATGCCTCTGTTCTCGAATACGGGCGGAACGGTGGGGATTCAGGCTTTGACGGTGACGATTCGATCGCTTGGGGTTGGCGAAGTTAGCTCAAAAGATACGTTCAAAATTTTACGCAGAGAATTGATTGCAGGATTGGGAACGGCGCTGGCATTAGGGTTGACAATGCTGCTGCTGTCTCTGATTTGGACAAGACCGGAGGAACGCTGGGTTGGATTTGTAGCGGGATTGGTGATGGCATCAAATAGTATTGTCGCGGTCACATTAGGGACTTTATTACCGATGGGATTGAAACAATTGAAGCTCGATCCAGCTTTGGTCAGTGGTCCATTGGTGACGACTTTGCTTGATACGATCGGCTTTATTACTTTCCTAACGCTGATCACGTTTAGCTTAAATGTTCTCAAGCTCCCAACTTGAGTGTCCGAAAGGTGAGGTTAATTCGCTCTGTTACAGGGCGTTTTATTTTCGGGATCTGGTGCAGCCAGTCCTGCTGACTTCTACCCCGCATTAATAAAAAGCTGCCATGTGTGAGTTCAAATTTGATGGATTGCTGTGCTTTGTCAAATTTGTGCTTTAAGGCAAAATTTCGACGATTCCCCAAACTGACAGACCCAATGACCGGATTTCCTCCGAGTTCGGGTTCATCGTCGCTATGCCATGCGATGCTATCTTGCCCGGTTCGATAAATCGACTTCTCGGGGTCGTCCACCCGGTTTTGCTTCGGGTAGCAAATCCCTCGACAGTTCATATTGAGCATAGCTCAGGTTACTTGGATATGATTTACTCATGTAGCTCTCTCGGTGCTGTGTGTTTATGTATCTACAGCGTATACCGGAGAGCTTTTTTACACCCTTGATTGTCTTTTAAAGCATCCTCTTAGAAGGCTTATGGCAAGGGACTAGCGAAGTTGAACGATTATTGCTGATGCTGATCACTCTGCAAAAGCTTCAAGGCAAAGTGACAGGTGCGCGGTATGAGTTGCGGGATTTGCCAGAGATTTTGCAACAGCGCGATCGAGAAATCAACGAATTAACCGAACGCGGACTTCTCATTCGGACACAAGATAATCCGCCACTGTGGGATCTCTTCTCACCCATCTTTCACTGGTGGATTCTGAGAGAAATCGAATCCAGCGATCCAGAGCAGTTAAACGATCGACGTAAAGTGTGGGGAGAACTCGTGACCCAAAAACGCGCCGATCAAATGGGTGACTTAGTGAAATGGGTCAAACAATATCCAGAAACACTGAAACAGTTATGGGACTTTGTGATGCAAATGGCAACCAGTGCAGGATTTCCAAAACTCCCTGGAAATTGACCCATTGAATTCGTGTCAAAGGCTCCATTCTGCGGTATGAATAGTGAGCTATGCGCTCCTTCAATGATTTATGAGTTGGAATCGTCGCCACGTTTTATCGCTTGCTGATTTTTCGCCCCTCGAATATGACACTGTTTTGCAGACGGCAAGTAGTTTTCGAGAAGTGTTGACTCGTCGCACAAAGAAGGTTCCGACACTTCAGGGTCAAGTGGTCGCAAATCTATTTTTTGAACCTTCGACTCGCACCCGCAGCAGTTTTGAACTTGCAGCAAAACGATTGTCAGCCGATACTTTGAACTTCGCCGCAAGCACTTCTTCGATCACAAAAGGCGAAACTATTCTCGATACCGCAAAAACGTATCTGGCAATGGGAACAGACATGATGGTGATTCGCCACAAAGAAGCGGGAGTCCCTCAAGCGATCGCGGATGAAATGGATCGCCTCAATGTCAAAGTCGGAGTTCTCAACGCTGGAGACGGACAACACGAACATCCTTCTCAAGCGTTATTAGATCTGTTCACGATTTGCTCACTGATGGATGTCGAGAAACCACGATCGAGCTTACTTAAGGGTAAAAAAGTCGCGATCGTTGGAGATATCTTGCACTCACGAGTCGCTCGATCGAATATTTGGAGTTTAACCGCAACAGGAGCCGAAGTCTATTTAGCCGCTCCTCCAACCCTACTCCCAAAAGAATTTGCCGATTTCGCCAAAGACAGTGACCTCGATCGCAAATTATTTATCCATTGGACTTTAGAGCCTGCCTTAATCGATGCCGATTTTGTCATGGCGTTGCGATTGCAAAAAGAACGCATGACCAGTCATTTACTGCCCAGTTTGCGCGAGTATCATCAGCAGTTTGGGATTACCCGCGATCGCTTAAAGCTCTGCAAGCCAGAGGTTAAAGTCCTGCATCCGGGACCTGTGAATCGCGGCGTTGAGATTAGTTCAGATTTGATGGACGATCCGGTGCTGAGTTTGATTTCGCAACAGGTAACGAGTGGAGTGGCGGTGCGGATGGCCCTGTTGTATCTAATGGGAGGGGGCAAAGTTGGTTAGACTAAAAAATGTAAAGTTGAGCGATCGCTAAAATTTCATGAGTTCTACTGACTACGACGTAATTGTAATTGGGTCTGGCATTGGCGGATTAGTCACGGCTTCCCAACTCGCTGCAAAGGGAGCAAGTGTTTTAGTTCTAGAGCGCTACTTGATTCCGGGTGGAAGCGCAGGATATTTCGATCGCGAGGATGGCTACCGCTTTGATGTCGGCGCGTCGATGATCTTTGGATTTGGTGATAAGGGCACGACAAATTTGCTGACTCGCGCTCTGGCGGGTGTCGGAATGTCGATCGAAACGATTCCCGATCCGGTGCAGGTTCACTATCATTTGCCCGATGGTCTAGATCTCAAAGTTCATAAGGACTATGAAAAATTCTTACAAGAATTAATTGCTTACTTTCCACACGAGGAGAAGGGAATCCGGCAATTCTATGATGAGTGCTGGAAGGTCTTTAACTGCCTGAATGCAATGGAGTTACTATCGCTTGAGGAATTGGGATATTTGACCCGAGTGTTTTTCCAGCATCCGTTCGCTTGCTTGGGATTAGTAAAATATTTGCCGCAAAATGCTGGAGATGTCGCACGACGCTATATTAAAGACCCGAAATTACTAAAATTTATTGATGCAGAATGCTATATCTGGTCGGTTGTGCCTGCCGATCGTACTCCGATGATCAATGCAGGGATGGTGTTTAGCGATCGACATTACGGCGGGATTAACTATCCGAAAGGTGGCGTGGGTCAGATTGCTCAAAAACTGGTCGAAGGGTTAGAAAAAGCGGGCAGTCACATCCAGTACAAAGCACGAGTGACAGAAATTTTGACTGAAAATAATCGCGCGGTGGGGGTTAAGTTAGCATCAGGGGAGAAAATTTTCGCAAAACGAATCATATCCAATGCGACCCGATGGGATACTTTCGAGAAGTTACTTCCCGAATCGCAAAAACCAAATTCCGAAACAAAGTGGCAACAGCGCTATCAACAATCTCCAAGCTTCCTAAGTGTGCATCTGGGAGTGAAGGCGGAGGCATTACCTATGGGAACAGAATGCCATCACGTTTTACTCGAAAATTGGAATGATATGGAAGCAGAACAGGGAACAATCTTTGTCTCGATTCCAACTTTGCTCGACCCAAGCTTAGCACCCGCAGGACATCATATCGTGCATACTTTCACGCCAAGCTGGATGCAGGAATGGGAGAATTTGTCTCCGAGTGATTATGAAGCGAAAAAAGAGAATGCAGCAAATCGATTGATCGATCGATTAACGAAATTGTTTCCCGATCTCGATCGCGGCTTAGATTTCCAAGAAGTCGGAACACCGAGAACGCATCGCAGATTTTTAGGGCGAGAGAATGGAACCTATGGACCGATTCCGTCAAAAAAATTGCTCGGATTGCTCGGAATGCCGTTTAATCGAACGGCGATCGCGAATCTCTACTGTGTCGGAGATAGTACATTTCCTGGACAAGGCTTGAATGCAGTTGCCTTCTCTGGGTTTGCCTGCGCTCATCGCGTTGCGGTTGATCTGGGTCTTTAACCTTTCCAAACTCGGGATGAGCCGCGATACCGAATTTTGCGGCGCACTCCCAAGTTTCGCATCACATGCGGCATATCATCTTGATGCCCTAGCACAATTACTGCATCGCCTTCATGTAGAAAAGTGGATTGCGAAGGGTGCGTCAGCGTTGTCCCATCCGCCCGTCTCAGTGCCACAATGATCATCGTGCCTCTGCCTCGGATTTCAATATCTCCGATCGTTGCTCCAATTAACCCCGAAGCTGGATTAATTAACAATTCATCCACTTGAATATCTAGCTGCCCTAGTAACTCATTCAATGTCGCCCGCTCATCTCCTTGACTAAAGAAATCGAGCGTTGCCGGATGCGTGATCATATGCGCCATGCGAAATGCACTGATTGAAGCAGGCAGAACCACTTGATCGGCTCCTGCTAACCGCAATTTCTTCTCCGTTGAAGGCAGTTCACCCCGAGAAACAATCATCAAGTTTGGATTGAGTTCGCGAGCCGTGAGCGTAATGAAAACATTCGCCGCATCATCGGGCAAAACCGTCGTTAACGCTTTCGCTCTTTCGATGCCCGCTTGATACAGAACGGTATCATCCGTCGCATTCCCGGTATAAACCAGGTAGCTTAAGGCTTCGGCTTGCTCAATTCGCTCAGCATTGTTATCAATGATCACAAATGGGACATGAGTATCTGCAAGTTTCTTAGCCAAAATTTGTCCCATGCGTCCGAAGCCACAAATGATCACATGGTCTTTCAGGGTTTCGATCGTGCGCGTCATACGTCGTTTTCCTAGAAGCTGATTGATTTCGCCTTCTGTGATCATCTGCACAAACCCTCCCACTGCATAGACAGCCGAGGATGTCCCACTGATAATTACCAAGATTGTAAAGACTTTCAGGGCGGGTGTATTAATCGGTTGCACTTCCCCGAAACCCACACCAAACACTGTGATCACAACCATGTAGATTGCATCTAAAGGCGACCAACCTGCATAGATATAGCCAGCCGTTGCACCGAGAACGGTAATCAGAAAAAAGACGACTCCAGTGAGAATTCGCCTAAGGGGGGATTGCATAGTGACGATTCAACAAGATGGATCTTTATCCTCGCAGATAGAGTGGGTGTTGAAATGTTCTAATCGCTACCCGGCTCGATCTCCCGCTTGAATTTTAAACATTCCGACTGAAGATTGCAGTTCTTCTGCAACGTCCACAGTCTGTCGTAATGCGTCTGAGACGCGCAAGGATGAGTCTGATGTGCGAGTTGATACTTCAGCGACTTCTTTGATCAAATTTGTCACCGATCGAGAAGTATCTGCCTGAGATGCCATGGTTTCTGAAATTGATTTGACCAATTGATCCATTTGCTGAGAAACTTGCACGACATGCAGCAGGCTCTGTTTTGCATTGCGGGCAGAATGAGCGCTTTCAACCGCCTGGGTCGCACCCTGCGTCATTGTCTCAACGACTTCACCCGTTTGGTGCTGAATCGTCTCGATAATCATGGTAATTTCGCGCGTTGCATTAGCCGATCGAGAAGCGAGTTCTGCAATCTCATTTGCCACAATGCTGAAGCCGCGACCATGCTCTCCTGCACGAGTCGCTTCAATGCTGGCATTGATTGCAAGTAAATCGGTTTGAGTCGCTAAATCATTGATCAGCGAGACAACTCGCCCAATCTGCTGAGACGATTCACCTAACTGTTTGACTTTGCGAGTCGCATCTTCAACTGTCGCTCTGAGACTGTAAATACTGGTCACGGTTGAATCCATAACGGTTTCGCCTGATTCAGCCGCATGGGTTGCCGTTTCAGCCGCGATCGCAGCTTTTTGGGCGCGTTCTGCAACGGCTTGCATCGCGGATGTCATTTGCTCTACCGAATTTAAGGTTCGAGTCGTTTCTTGGGCTTGTTTTCGAGCTTGCTCGGCGAGATTTTCGACTTCGCCTTCGTTGTTGCTCAAAAGCTCGTTGACTTGAGCAGAGGACTGTTTGACCTTGACGACAATATCGCGGAGATTTTCAACGATCGCATTAAAGAAATCCGCGACTGTTCCTAAGTCTCCGGAAGTAACATTGGCACGAACCGTTAAATCTCCTGCGGAGACATTCTGCACTTCGCTTAAGAGTTGAACGATTTGCTGCTGTAAGGAGTCTTTGCGGGTTTCGGCAGCTTGCAGTGCAAACTGACGCTCTTGCAGAAGGCTGGACTGATCGAGGGCATAGCCAATCTGGGTGACCAGTTGAGATAAGAAATTAATTTCAGACTGCTTCCAGTCTCTGGGCGAGTTGCACATTTGAGCGCAAACTAAACCTGTGATCTGCTCATTCTGCTTGAGCGGGAGAACGATTTCAGCTTTTGTTTTCAGGGCTGTGGCTTGTTGCTTGTACGTCTCATTGGATTCTGTTTCTGCATTGTGAATCACCCAAGCCGATTGGGATTTGTATTGCTCAAGCTGTTCGAGTCCCAATGGATTGTCAATGGATTTGCCCGTTACACTGAAGTCGTCGTTGCCGATCGATTCTGTTGTGATTTGTGCGCTTAAACCTGGTTGCAAGTTGTAAATAACTACGCGATCGAGTTTGAGAAAGTTCCGGAGTTCGTCGATTGCGGTTTGTAAAATCTGCGTCGAATGGATCGATCGCCGCATTCGGACTGTGATTTCGCTTAAGGCTCTCGCTTCTTTGGTTTGCTGCTCTTGTCGGGAAACTTCCCCGGCTAAAGCGACTTCTGACGATCGAATACTTTCTGCCATGCGATTAAATGCGATCGCCAATTTTCCAACTTCATCGTTGGCATAAATGTCCGCTCGGACTGTTCGATCGCCATTGGCAAAGGCTTCGGTCGTCTGTTGCAGATCTTGAATCGGTTTGATCACCATCCGCCGAAATAGTCCTGTCCAAGCCGCGATCGCCGCGAGTGCAAGCGCAAGCACGATGCCTTCTTGCTGCAAGCTATTCCAGAGCAATTGATTCAAAGCAATCTCAGGTGTGCCCCGAATAATGATCGCGCTCGGTTGGTCATCTCGGACGGGGACGGCTCGTTCTGGCGTTTCAACAATTCGGTTCGGCAGCGCTTTGGCGGCAACCGTATGGATTTGCCCACCAATCTCAAGCCGTTGCGTCACCGTCTCTCCATTGGCTGCGATCGCGGATTGAAGAACCGCAGAATCAGGGAGTGTGATATCAATCTGCGATTGCAGCGTTTCGCCTTTACTCAGCGAAGTGGCTAAGCTAAATTTGCCATTTTCACGCCGGAGGTAAATTGCACTATAGCCGCCGCCAAATGCGTTGAGGGTGCTTTCAACGATCGGTAATTTGCGATGGGCAATGTCTCCAAAGATCAGAACGCCCAGAATGTTGTCTGACTTCTCAGGGTCGCGGACGGGAGTAATCACATAGCGAATCAGCGCATCTTGCGGTTTGAAGCCGTCAGGCAGGGGTGGAGCTTCTTTGCTCAGTTCTTCACTTTTGACAATTTCGTTCGCTTTGATCTGGTTACCATCTTTGAGAACTTGCTGAATCAGGGCAACGAGTCTGGGGGAATTGATCGTCTCTTTCGATCGCGGATTGTTCGCATTCGCAATAATCCGTAAATCTTTGCCTACGAGGGTCGCGTATTCCATACGACGCGCTTTGACTTCATTCTGCAAAATCTTCTGCAATTCGGGGGATGGGGCTTGATTGGTTTGGTGATTTTTTGCCGCAGTAATGACAGCCGGGTTGTCAGATTGTCCCCGCGAACCGAAGCCCATTTGATTAATTTTGATGTTGTAATTTGTCTCGGTGACGGCGAGTTCGGATTTAGCTTGAGCAAGCAGTTGAGTTCTCAGGCTATTGGTTAAGACGATCGTGGAACCGATGCCAAATCCTAGAATCGGAATTAATTCACACAGCGTTAGCGCGAGAAGCTGTTTGCGCCCGATCGATAAGTTGTAAAACCAATTGACCAAAGCAGGGCGGGGTTTTGCAGATTGAGAAGTCGAGCGGTTGTCTAACATAGGTGCAAATATGGCAGCCATTGAATATTAAAAGGGATTTGGGTACGTTTGATGTGTTTTATTTGACCGAGATTCAAGCCTGTAAAATTTCTAAGTTGATCAGGAGTATTTCAAGTTGATGCTGTAGCATTCAATATTGTGTTATCTAACTTCTTATGAAACGTTATCTAATTTCTCTGACCGCAGTATTCGCTTTAGCATGTAATTTAAATTCTTCCGCATCGGCAATTCCTGGGGATTCGGTACAGACGGTAAAGAATTGGGCAAAGCAACACTCACTGTTATCGCCATTGAATCGAGGAATTGCCGAGTTAAGTGGGTTGCCATTTTACACAAGTCAAGCAAAGCTACCTAATGGTACAGTTGTCTTTTCAATGAGTCCGGATCGTCAAGATAAGATTTCGCAAAGAGAGACGATCGCATTTGCAACCGCTCAAGCTTTTCCGGGCTTTACACGGCAAAATTTAGACGTAATTCGACAGATCTTTAATCGTAGAATTGTGAGTGATTTTCGTGCGTCTCGCTATGTTGCAAAAGTTGATTACGCTTTTGTTGAGAATCGATATTTTCGCGGAAGTCAGTTTGCTTATCAGACGGCAACCTTTAAGCAAGCACAGAACGGACAGAAGTTTTATCATTTCACTGTGATTCCATTGAAAGATTTGGAGGCAATCATTCAAGGCGATCGTCAATGCCGCAGTCGGAGCGCGAATGGTTGTGAATAAGTCATGTTCGATCGACAATTTGCTAAAGTTCTAGAGACAATGCCTGCGGTTTTAGCGACCGTGATTCAAACTCAAGGCTCTGTGCCTCGCGAAGTGGGAGCAAAGATGCTCATCTGTGCAGATGGGCAGGTTTTGGGGACAATCGGCGGCGGTGCGGGTGAAGCGAAAGTCATTCAGCACGCTCGATCGATTCTCGAAACCGGACAAAAGCGATGGGTCGAAATCGATCTCACGGGCGCACCTCAGCGAGAGACTCAGGGCGTTTGTGGCGGAGTGATGCGCGTGTGGCTAGAACGGTGGCAAGGCGATCGAGCAATTTCTCTGGTTCGGCAAATTGTAACCCTGCTCGAATCAGGGCAATCTGTGACGATCATCACGCCTTTTGATCAGCGATCGCCCTATTTGTCTGAGGATTGTCCGGCTCAAGCCTTTCTCGAAACGCTTCAACCTGCGCCAACGTTACTAATTGTCGGGGCAGGTCATTGTGGAATTCAGTTGGCAAGGGTTGCAGATTTGATCGGATTTCAGGTGATTGTGCAAGACGATCGACCCGAGTGGGCAAATCCTGAGTTGTACCCAACTGCCAAAGTGGCAAATTGCTCGATCGATCGCATTGTTTCTGACCTTGCGAATCATACAGAACTCTATGCAGCCCTAGTAACACGCGGTTACCAATTCGATCTGGCTGCGTTAGCAGCATTATTAAATCGCGCCTTGCCCTGCCGATATTTAGGGATGATCGGGAGTAAGAAACGGGTCAGAAAGGTTTATCAAGCCTTAGAGGGAATTTCGCCGGAAAAATTGCGATCGATCTACGCTCCGATTGGGTTAGATATCGGAGCTTTAACCCCTGAAGAAATCGCGGTGAGCATCGGTGCAGAGTTGATCTTAGTTAGGCGAGGCGGAACAGGTCGATCGCTTTCTGAGCGGTGAGAATAGACTGAGTGGTTATTAGCAGCAGTGTGAGTTGATTTTCACGCTTGAGCTTCGCTATCTTTGTCTACAACGTTTGTCCGGTGTAGAGAAATGGCGATCGATTTAATTGTCTTTAGCGTCACGATTGATCCGAGTGCAATTGCAGGCGCTTGTCTTTGGGCATTGGCGCTATATTTGGGATTTTCGCCCGTTGGGGATTGGGTGATCGAACAGTTGCATCGCTGGTTTAACTATGCAGAACGATCGCTGTATTCGTCGATCGAGGAATTCGAGCGAACTAGAACTGCACGAGAAGCTCAAAATGCTTTTTATGCGGCAATTCTCAGCATTTTTCCATTTTTGGGCATGGGGGCACTGTGCAACTTTGGAGTCGAAGTTGGCTTAGGAAAAAGCTGGGCGATTAGTGCCGGGATTCTAGCTTGTATGGGCTGCGGCGTTTATGAATTAGGTCGCCGGACTGGACAAAACTCAGACTAGTTCTTGATGAATCTCAATGCCCCGACGTTGCATCGCTCGATCGAATAATTCAGTAGACAAAGCTTGCTCGATCGCCCAAACTCCCGGTTTTTTTAACTCACCCGATAAGAGCATTTCGGCAACCGTTCCTGTCCCAATTCCTGCCGAAACAGCAGTGTCAGCATGAGTCAGCGTTGAAATACACCGGGTCGGCTGACCGTTTTTTTCTCCCGTTACTTCCGATCGGATCGCCACTCCAATGCCACTCACTCGATCGCTCACATCTGTCATAAAGTGACTGACATAAGACAAAAATTCGATCACCGCTTTGGTTTGTAATAACTTCGGATGCCACCAATGTGCCACACTCCACGTCAGATAGTTGTAAAACTGCGGAACAGTCGCGAATTTTGTGACCACCGTTTTGACCGGGAATGTATCAGGTAATGTAAAAGCTTCAGGCATGTCAAACCAGTAAACGCCGACTTTGCCGTATTTGGGAAATTCGATCACTTCGCGATCGCTATACGGCTTCACAATTTTCCAATCCCCATCGATCCAAGCTTCAAACGGACGTTGTAACCCGAGAAACGTGGTTCGCATCACTGTGACACCTGCTCCACCTGAGCCTGCAACCACATAACTTAAATGAATTTTCTCCGCATGATCTAACTGTTCTACATCACGTCGCACCATACTATTAGAAATGCCAGGAAAGATCCCTGTATTAATCACAGCCGTCACCTCTACCGATTCAGCACTGGCACGATATGCTAATGCTTTGCGAGTAAAGGAAGGATGATCACTAACATCGATATAGTTAACACTTTCGTCAATGCAAATTTGTAGCACACTCGCATCGCGATAGTGAAAGGGCCCTGCACAGTGAATCACTAAATCAGACTGAGCGATCGCAGATCGTAGATCAGATGCAGCCAAATCAAGCTGTTTAAATGTTGCTCGATCGCCCAATTTCTGAGCAACTGCTTGACCTGAAACTAGATTACGTCCAGCGATCGTGATTTTGGCTGAGGTATGCGCGATTAAATCTTCGGCAACTTTGCTCCCGATGCGCCCACTGCCACCGAGGATGAGAACTTGCTGAGTCATGAGCTTTCGTAACATCTCCACTTTAGATTGTATGAGAGATGGCGAGTGCTAATTCGCTTCGATTCGAGCTTGTAATGCTTCGTATTGTGCTTTAAATTCGGGATTATATTGCATTGCCGCTTCCGCCGCTTTGAGCGCTTGACTCAACTCACCCATTTTTTCTAGCGTCTTGATTTGATAGTGGCGGGCGTAATTCATTGAATAGGGATCGCCCTGGGCGTTTGCGATGGAAGCATTGAGTAATTTGATCGCGTCTTCGTAGCGTCCCAGTTTGTAATGGGCAAATCCCAGATCGCCGAGAACATGGGCATTGTTGGGAACATATCGCAGATAGGAATTTAGAGAGACGATCGCGGCTTCATATCGTCCGAGTTGCAGCAGGGTGTCGCCGCGTTCGTGGGCTAGATCGCGATAGTCGGGACGCAGGGCGTAAGCACGATCGTAACTTTCGAGTGCGGCTTCAAAGCGTTGATGTTTTGCCAGCGCTAAGCCGCGTTCGTGCCAGAGGCGAAAATCATTCGGGTGATGTTTTAGACCTGCTTCGTAAGTCGCGATCGCACCTTCGAGATCTTTTGCGCCTTCAAGCTGCTTGCCGTGACCGAGCCAGTGCAGCGCTTGGGTGAAGGGTTGCGCCTGGGATGGAGCTTTTGGCTGGCGGAGCGCACGACTGGCAAGAGCAATCCCGAACGCGATTAGCACAATTCCCCAGCTAACGATTGGAGAATCGGGAGTAATAGGACTCGATGGATTGGACGGTTCAGAACTCGTGAAGGTGCGTTGCGACATAATTTAAGAGATATGCCTAAAGTGTGCTTCCAATCTAGCACTACTGACTTTGGAGATTGGAGGGTGTAATTGTCAAAACCTGAAACGATTCGCCCTTTACAGCATACTTAGGGCGAAAATTCGATCGCGCCAATGTCTTGAATGCCTGCTCTAGGTCGCTGCATAAAATCGACTTGCACTTCAGGACGTACCGCTCCCGCATCAATCGCAGGACTATTCGATCGCAATCTAAAATCACGCTTTGCTGGATCGACAAACTGCGGATCTTTTCCAAAAATATTGCCCTGACCCAAGCCTGTATAGTTATCAGAGTTGTAGATCAGATTATTCTCAAAGCGGATATCGCGTTTTGATTGAAAGATTGTGTTCACCTTCTTGCCCGGTTGTGGAACCATGATGTTGTTGAGGACAGTCACGCGATCGCTAAAACTTGCCACAATTTCGCCATAGTGCGTGTCTGGATTCTGCGAATTTTGATAGGTCGTATTATTGATTACATCGACATTCTCGCTGCTAAAGACTTGGATTCCGGCGGCTCCATTGTTGTAAACCAGATTGTTATCTACAAGAGTTCTACCCCGATAGGGAAGTTTAGACGATCGCTCTTGAGTGTTTTTGCCATCGTCTAAGATAATCCCGTTGCCTTCGGTGACTTGCCCAGCTTCCCACCAGGGGACGAAGCTATTGTTGTCGTATACTTCATTGCCTCGAATGATCATCTTGTAATCATTGGTATTGTCGTCTGAATTCCAGTTATAGATGACTGAAATTCCACTTGCGCCGTTAGAAGTATAAAGTCCATTGTTGTAGACTTTATTGTTCTCGATCGTAATGTAGTCTCCTCGGTTGACTCCAATCCCTCCACCGCCAAAGCCATGAATGCGGTTGTCTCGGATTTCAATATGGTGCGGATTGAACTTGTAATTTCCATTGCTCTCACCGGATGGATAGATTGCAATGCCATTGTTATTGACAGAGGTATTGTTGAGATTGCCTCTCTGAGAAAGTGCATACTCTAGTGAAGTATTTTTGTTGTTGCCTTCTAGCTCTAAACCTGCAATTCGCACATAGGAAGACCCTTGCACATTGATGGCATAGCGGCTGCGGGACTCGATTTTCGGGCGATGTCCAGGAAAAGCTTTAATCGTCGTCCACTGATTCGGTGAGCCATTCTTCTCATAGATGAGCAGCACTTCCCTGTCAGAATTTGTACTATAAGTCCCGTTCATCACATAGATTGTGTCGCCTGTAGCAATGCGATCGCCTGCTTTCTGCAATGTCCGAAACGCTGTCTCTGGACTTTCTCCATTGTTCTCGTCACTGCCTGCACCAGAGACATAGTAAATCCGTCCAGAGCCTTGGGCACGCGCTTGCATCATCGATTGCTCGATCGTAGAAAGCTGGGTGGGTGGAATAATTTGGGCAGCTTGGCTTGTACTTTCCCAGCCGAGCTTCACTGTTGCGACTCCGGCTTCATTGAAGTACTCCAGCCGAATGTCGTACTGTTGATTTGCTTGTAAGCTAATCACTGCTTGATCACGTTTCACCGGATGAGCATCCCAATGATCAATTAACAACTGATTGTTCACCCATAGCCTCACTCCATCATCCGATTCTGTCGTAAAGGTATAAGTTTCACTCTGTTTGGGTTGAATCTTCCCACTCCAACGCGCGCTAAAGCTCTCAGAAACCCGAGGATTGGGAGTCGATTGCTGCCAGTCAAATTCTACTGTTGGATCGATCCGAGTTAGAACAGATGAGCCACTGAGCGTTTTGTTATTAAAAAAATCAGCCTGTAATCCTGCTTGATAGTTTCGCACTGCATAGCTCTGTAAATCCAAACTGGACTGAGCGATAAAATCAGGCAACATATGCAATTCTCGAAAAGGGTGAACAGAGCCTGGTAGAGCAACCCTTCTCCGAAAAAATAACTTCAATAGTGTGTCACACCTGTCTGCATAATGTAACAGTACGCAACGATCCCAGCATGTAAAACTTAAAACAAAGCACCAGCGGCAGGTTCGTCTCAACGTGAATCACGACAGAAACATCAGATGATACATGTCGAAGGATCAGCCAGGAAGTAAACTAAAGCAATATCAGAGGCAACCTTCGCGACCCTTGCTAGAGGTAAAAAAATTAACATGACAACGCATGAAGATTCAACGTCACTCAAACGAGTTTTCGGGCTACCAGCGCTTGTTATATACGGAGTTGGTGACATTTTGGGGGCTGGGATTTATGCCGTGATTGGAGATATCACCAAGCCGTCTGCTTCACTGGTTTGGGTTTCATTTATTGTGGCAATGGTTGTTGCTGCCTTTACTGCCTTGAGCTATGCCGAATTAGGAGGACGATTGCCTCGCTGTGGAGGGGTTGCTCACTTTGTGCATCAAGCTTTTCGCACAGAATGGCTTTCGGTACTGGTGGGCTGGTTAATGTTTTGCACCTGCTTGGTGTCGATGGCAACGATTTCTAAAGCATTTGCAGGCTATCTCATGGCATCTCTGCCCGGTCTTCCGGAATGGTTTCTGATCATTTCGCTGTTTGCTGCGTTGGGGTATGTCAATTTTCGAGGCATGAAAGAATCTTCTCTGCTGAATTTGATTTGTACGGTGGTGGAAGTTTCTGGACTCTTGATTGTAATTTTAGTTGCAGGATCTTTTCTATTTGGTGGGGCAGCAGCAGCAGCAGCGCCAGTTACTTTTACTGAGCCTGCATTAGGGTGGACAGGAATTATCAATGGAGCCTCGATCGCGTTTTATGCGTTTATTGGCTTTGAGGATATTGTGAATGTTGCTGAAGAAGTCAAAGATCCTGAGCGCAATGTTCCGAGAGGCATTGTGTTGTCGCTGGCGATCGCGGGTGTGATTTATATTGCAGTTTCTTGGTTAGCAGTTCAGGTGCTTAATCCTGCTGAGCTTTCTGCTTCAAATGCACCGCTTCTGAGTGTGGTGAGTCGCGCCCAGCCCAATTTCCCAAAACTAATTTTTACGTTAATTCCAATTTTTGCCGTGATGAATACGGCATTGCTCAATTTTGTCACGGCTTCCCGGTTGGTGTTTGGGATGGCGCGAGAAGGGTTAATTCCAGCTTGGGCAGGGAAGCTGCATCCTGAGCGAGCAACGCCTTATCGAGCAATTTTAGTAATTTTAGCGATCGTCACAGTCATTGCACTGGCTGGAACACGAGAGCTTTTAGCAGGCACAACTGCTACGCTGATTTTGATTATGTTTGTTTTGACTAACCTGTCTCTACTCGTGATTAAGCAGCGAGAGCCGATCATTTCTGGATTTCGGGTGCCAATCGCTGTTCCTGTGATCGCGATGTTACTCAATCTCGTCCTGATTGTCTATGCTCAGCAAAAGAGCCACTTTTTCGCATTAGGCTTTATGGGGATCGGGATTCTGCTAATCTTGCTTCAGAATGCGGTCAGAAAACGACAGTTGCCGAGTATTTGAGAAGGTTGACGCTGATCCTGACAAACATTAAAAGACTCGAAACATTTGCCCCATCAGGTGAAAGGCTCAGTATAATTGCAGCTTCGGAAAAGGCGAGGGGTTCGCGAGATTGTTACGGGGAGCAATCGCCCAAGCCTTGATTTTCCGAACTGCTAGCCAAACCTTTGAATCTGTAAACTCTATAACCGAATTGTGTCATCATGCTTACACTTTTAGGCATTCCCCGCTTCGAGCAATATGTCTTGAATATGGCATTGGTTCATCTGTGCGATCGCGAAAGTCATGTGGGACATCTCACTCGGCAACTCAATGCAGCAGATGAAGCGATTCAGCAAGTTACAATCTACATTCCGCATCCAGAGCAGCAATATGATGGCATGTCTCTCGAAGCTGGACTGTCTCAGGGCTACAACATTGAAGTTGATGCCGTTCTCGATCGCGCTCGGATTCCCTATGTGATTCCGAGAGGCGCACAGTTTGTCAGGATTTTAAGACAGAAAGGGCTAGATCAAGGATTTAATTTAGCAGCAGTCGGGTTATTTGTTCGCCCTCTAGCGATTTTGAAGCTAGACCTGATTGTGAATATTGAAGAAGCAGACTATCAAACGATCGCAGTTCGACATCCTGTAATTCGAGACTATCCGAGCGATTGGGAACAGAAGCTGAATCAATTTCTCCAGCAAGAAATCCCGAATGAAGCTTTGCCAAATTTAGCAGGATACGTCGATCGAGCGATGAACTCGGACTATACGCCGCCAAATTGGACACAGATTTCAATGGATTAGACTGAACTGAGATCGCTTAAAAGATAAGTGATCTCGGTATCTCTTTCAGGTTCGACTTTGCATGATGACAGGACCGCCCTTCGTCGTTGGATCGCTCAGCGCATCGATCGTAATAAACATCTGAGTCGGATTCTTACCGCAAATACTGGCAGAAGGAGTAAGCTGGACGAAGCCTTGAGCATTGCTATTAAACTGACCACAATATGCAAGCGTTGTTTCGACAGGGACTTTTGCCCAAAGTCGATAGATCTTGCCAGAGGGCAATTCGGGAAGATTTTGCACCACAATGATCACTTTATTTTGATCAGATGACATCATCAAACTTCCAGACGCTGCATTTGCGCGATCAGAACCTTGTAGAGAATAGACCAACGTTCCAGGCTGCTGCAACGTATTCAATACAGGACGAATCGTTTGATTTTGAAGCTTTGCTTGCTGGAGATCGCGCGCTAAAGTTTCGACACGAGAATTGGCTTGCTGGAGTTGAGTATTGAGCGAAGTAACTCGCCACCCCAAAATGAGGAGCATTGTGCTAGCAGCGATTACTGATCCAAGTCCTGCAACCCGCTTAAATCGATGCATGAACAGAGTGGGTTGAGCAGATGAATGATCCTCGGCTCCTAAAATTCGATCGCGCAGATCTGCTGAAGGGTGACGGAGTGGAGCCGATTCTGAAACTAGACTAAACGCATCTTGAAATGCCTCAACTTCTTGTTGTAGCTCAGGATGCTCCTTAAGTAACCGTTCAACGAGGACGGCTTCCTCAGAGCTAAGATTGCCAAGGACATACCCTGCAATCAATTCCTGCCAATTTTCCGGGAGTTCTGCGCTGACCATAGTAGACGATGTTATCGAGAGAATTGAAGGCGTTGGCGGAGTTTAAGGAGTCCTTGACGCGATCGAGTTTTGACAGTCCCTAGCGGCAAGTTTAGGCGTTTGGCAATTTCAGATTGGCTAAGTCCTTCATAGTAAGCAATTTCTAAAATTTCACGTTCATTATTGGATAAATCCGTCAAAGCATTGCGAACTTGATCCGATTCTTCACTCGTCACGAGTTCTTCTAACAACGGTGACGTTTCTTGGTCAGACATCCGCTGCCAGCGTTGCAAAAATCGATATCGAGTCCCTTGAGCGCGGCGTTTGTCGATCGCTTTCGATCGCGTCACAGTGCTGAGAAACGTTTTGAGCGAACCCCGTGAACTTCGATAAGTATCCTTATGCCAAAAGGTCAGAAAAACATCCTGAGTCACGTCTTCGGCTTCTTCAGCGTTGCCCAAAATTCGATAAGCCACACTGTAAACCAGTTGGCAATACCGATCATAGAGAACTGCTAATGCCTGAGTATGTCCTTCGCGCAGTGCAGCAATCACATACTCATCAGAGTGTTGTTTGAGAGGAGTTAGGTCAGACGGGAGAAAATCAGAAGCCATTGCGAAATAAAAGCAGTAGGCGCGTTCTGATTCTACATGTAAGCATTGCATTTCTCCTCTTGGACTCTCTATTTCTAACATGGGAAGCGCGATCGATTGGATGTTTCACTCAAACAAAAACTTTCCAATCCGATCTGAGGTGTTCCTCGTATTAGGAAATGAGTGGGCGGAAAAAGCCCGAAACTCAAGAGGATGTTTGAACTGTATCAGCCATCCCTCTGCGATGCTCCCTCCTAGATTACAAAGAACTTGCAGTCTGTTGGTTTTGATTTCCCTAATCTCAATGAAGTAACTTATGAAAATTCAAGCATTCCGATTGACTCAAACGCTTAGTGTTGCGATCGCGCTCACAACGGTACTATTTGGCTTCAGCGCACAAGCAAATGCTTGTCCAAATTCTGCAACAAAGAAAGTATCAGCATCAACCGTTGCCTCTCAACCGACTCAAGCTAGAACCGTCGTTGATATTGCCGCAGGCAATCCTGCTTTCACGACTTTAGTGCAAGCGGTGCAAGCAGCAGGATTGGTGGAAACCTTATCAGGTAATGGTCCTTTTACTGTTTTTGCTCCCACCAATGAGGCGTTTGCGGCACTTCCGCAAGGGACGTTAGAAAAATTACTTCAGCCTGAGAATCGCGAAACCTTGCGGAAGGTTCTCACGTATCATGTTGTTTCAGGTGATTTGATGTCAAAGGATTTGCGTTCGGGTAACGTTGCGACAGTAGAAGGAAGTTCAGTTGCGGTTCAAGTTCGCGACAAGAAAGTAAAAGTCAACAATGCGAATGTCATCAATGCGGATATTGATGCAAGCAATGGGGTAGTTCACGTGATCGATCGTGTCATCCTTCCTCCTGATCTATAACCTCTAAAAGCAGAAATCGATCTTCTAAGGGGACTTGCTAGGCTTGCTTGCCGCTTTCCCCTTTGATCACAGCAGAAGCAATCAAATGCGCGAGTCTTAACGGTTCGGGAACATGTCCTCGATCGGTGACTCGCGCTAAAACTTTTGACGTAATTTCGGGCGTTGCACCCGCGACTTGGAAGACAAACGGAGCCGACTCGTAAATGATCCCAGCGCGGGAGATCATCTCTAATCGGCGTTCTGGTTCAGGCAGTCGTCTTAAGGCATATTCTACTTTTTCGAGTTTGGGATAGCGACGCATCACACTCACACAGGGAATCGCGATCGCATTTGACAATGCAGGCAGATCGACAATATTAAACCCACCGAGTGAGATGCCATCGAGTAAAACAATGTGCAATTGGGGTAAGAATTTACTTTTGAGTAAAACATTCGCGATCGTCTCTGTTGCATCCCAGCCATCGGGTTGAATCTCACTCCACAGCATCCCCTCGAAACGGGTTCCGGCACAGACGATTCCAGCAATGGGGACAGGCTGACCCGATTTACGAATGAAAGGAGCATCATCAAAGCCGATCGCCCGAATTAAGCGGTTTTGTTCAATTAGAGTTTCGAGATTCATTGCGTTAAGCGTTGCAGGTTCTATTATTTTGACGCTTCAGCCTAAATCTCAGATAGCAATGTTTGCACGATAACGACCAAGATAAGCGGCGAGGAATGAGCTAGAACGAAGCGCAGAGTCTTTAAATCGCCGCCTCATCGACTTGTTAGCTGGCTTGCCACAGCCAACTACTTCAACAACTTCTCATATTCATCATGCTCACCGATCCAGATCCAATAATAATCGTCTCCTTTTTTCAATGCTAATGCTCGATATCCACCACTGATCCGAGCCGACCAAAGATTCTTGCTAACTTTCTTAAAATGCAGGGAGGGATGAAGTGAATTTTCCTTCCAAAGCTTGTAGGCTTTTCGCGCTTGCTCCTTCATATCAGGGGACAGTTCAGCATAGGACTTCTAGAAATCAGCCGTCGTTAAGGACTTCATCTAGATCCCTCACGTTGCTAGCTGCTATATCTGCTTCTGCTCTAGCAATCAGATGATCTAATTTTCCTGCTGCTAAATCTGCTTCAATCTGCCTATCCCACATCTCATTAAGATATTCTTGAAGCCAGTTTGCCAGAGCGCGAACTTCACCCTCTGGCAATTGTTTGATAGCTGACTCAACCTCTAAACGATTAGTCATATGGAAAGTCCATCATTTGAAGAGCATTTCCATTTTATCGCCAATTATGGCTTGGAAGTCAGTAGCAACTCAAGCACCTAGATCGATGCCTCCTGATTCAAACCGCCACACCAAATTAAAAATTATGATGTAGGGACTTCCGCCTGCCTAGCTAGATGCTCTAACCCTGCTTTAAACTGAATAAGCAATTGCTCGACGAATTTCTTATGTCAGACTCTCCCACTCCCCAATCTCCCACTCCTCTACGCTGCGTCCTCGGCTCGATCGTCGCCGCCGCCCTTGCCTACGCGCTCTACAATATGACAACCTCGATCGCACTTTCCTTCACCACAAAACCAATCACATCAGATAGTCTCGTTGTTCAACGGATTTCCTCTGCTGTAAGAACTCTTGTTCTAGGTATGAGTACGATGGGAACAGGCATCTTCGGACTGGCAGCCCTGGGACTCTTTGCGCTTGCGATTCAACTGCTCATCAGCAAACCTAAAGAAGAATAGTTAGAACGATCGTCGGTTGAAATCGTCTGGATAGTTCTTCTGCCCTTCAAGTGATTTCGCGCTTTGGCGCTTATTTGAGTTTGGAGATAGCAAACGGTTTCAACAGAATCTCACGATTCGTCGAACGCTTCTAAATCTAGAAGATAAAGATAAGGCTCGACTAATTCTGGGCGCTGAAACGCGATCGCTCTCAGCAGATGCCAATCGTTTAGACCTTCAAAGGCATCCGTATAATCATCCTTCTCCAAACGAGCCGCCAGCGTTTCGATATCCGACTCCGTCAGTTTCGACACATCCACCTGTTTCAGACCAGACATAATTCGCCGCGCCTCCAACGATTTTCCCCTTGATCCAAATTTTACTTCACCGATTCAAACTCGCTTCAAAATAAAACGTTATTTACGATCGTGCATCCTATCTGCTCGATTTCAGGTCACAATCCATGTCACAATAAGTAACGCGACTTAAAAATAGCCTTAACTTTTCTCAGGACTTCCCGTGACCTTTACGACAGAAACAACTTCACAAAACGGACGATCCACCGCAGTTCCCCGTCGGCGTGCGGTGTTTCCTTTTACTGCGATCGTCGGGCAAGAAGAAATGAAACTTGCTCTCCTGCTCAACATTATCGACCCCAAAATCGGTGGGGTGATGATCATGGGCGATCGTGGAACCGGAAAATCGACCACGATTCGCGCGCTGGCTGACCTGTTGCCCGAAATTGATGTCGTGGCTGAAGATCCCTTCAATAGCCATCCAGCCGATATCGAATTGATGGGCGATACCGTTCGCCAGATGCTTGACCAGGGTGCGACTGTGCCCGTGGTAAAGAAGAAAGTCATGATGGTCGATTTGCCCCTGGGTGCGACAGAAGATCGCGTCTGTGGCACGATCGATATCGAGAAAGCCCTCTCAGAAGGGGTCAAAGCATTTGAACCAGGACTGCTTGCGAAGGCAAATCGCGGCATTCTCTATGTCGATGAAGTTAATCTTCTAGATGATCATTTAGTCGATGTGCTGCTCGATTCGGCAGCATCGGGCTGGAATACGGTCGAGCGCGAAGGCATTTCGATTCGGCATCCAGCACGGTTTGTTCTCGTGGGTTCTGGCAACCCAGAAGAAGGAGAACTGCGTCCGCAATTGCTCGATCGCTTTGGAATGCACGCGGAAATTCGCACGGTCAAAGAGCCTGCACTGCGCGTTCAAATCGTGGAGCAACGGACAGAATTTGACCAAGACCCAATGCCATTCTTAGAGAAGTATCAGCCTCAGCAGCATGATTTGCAGCAGCAGATTGTGGACGCTCAAGAACGCTTGAAGGGGATCGTGATTGATTACGATCTGCGGGTGAAGATTTCGCAGATGTGTTCTGAACTCGATGTCGATGGTTTGCGCGGCGACATTGTGACAAACCGTGCGGCAAAAGCGCTTGCTGCTCTAGAAGGTCGGACTGAAGTGACCGTGGATGAGATTCGCCGCATCGCGCCGCTCTGTCTACGTCACCGTTTGCGTAAAGACCCAATGGAATCGATCGATTCTGGTTACAAAGTTGAAAAGGTCTTTGATCAAGTGTTTGGCATGGAATAGTAGCTGGATGGGTACTGTCGATCGAGCAGACAATCCTGCATGATCAGAGACATGCTCAATGCTTACACACCAATGTTGTAGAGGGATTCGTAATGAGTTCCTCTACATTTTTATTAATCTGATACCAAGCTCGAAAGAGACAACTGAGAGCGACATTGCCCCCCCGTATGCAGATCGATCGTAATGATCTGAAAGTCGATCGCGCTTGCATGTTTCGCAGTTTCTCCTGTCCCTGCATTCACCGCATAAGCCGGAAAACAAGCGCCACTGATACTCAATCGAATTGCACTGCCTTGACTAATCCGGATACAAGTCGGCTGCAATGCAATTTTATAAGCTGCGAGTTCAGAGCGATCGCTTCTCAAATACCCCTGCGAAAAATTCATCACACTGCCATCGGGGTTCACTTCCGATAGCACCGCACAGAGATCAAAACTCTCTGCATCCGAGCTTGCATACAGTTCAACGACACTCTCTCCGACTAGATGCACATCTGCTTCGAGCCTCTTCGTCGTGTAGGTCACAACATCACTCCGAGCCTCGATCGCACTGCGATCAAATGACCCACAAGGATAAGCCATATGTCCACCTAAAGCTGGAACAGGTCGCCAAGGATCATGAACAATGACATCGATCGCGCGCTGTGAACTTTCTGAAGTTAGATGTCCTTCTCGATCGTCCATTCCTGCTAATCCACTACTTTCGAGGATCAGCAAAGTCTGTGAACCCTCTGGGAATTCAGCAAACGATCGCCATCGGTTACTACCCATCTCAAATAATTGCACAGGCGGATCATTGAGTTCAGATCCTTTGAGAAAGTGATCAAACCAGCGAATCTGAGCGCGATCGCAAAAACTCGCAGCCTCGGCTCCATAATCGATCGCCCCGACTTTACGCCCCCAAGGTAAATGCGCCCAAGCTCCTACAATCAAATGTTGTCGATGCTTTTTCGAGCTAGCTTGATACGATCGCAATGTCCCCCGCATGTAGGGATCAAACCAGCCGCCGATATGCAGCATTGGAAGCTCGATCGACCTGACCTCCGGCGTTAATTTCTGCCAATACGCATCCTTTGAATCGAGCCAAGCTTGATAGTAAGCATCATACTGTGCGTACTTTTGCATCACATCCGGATAGGCGGGAATGCGATCGCTCAAGGGCAAATTCTTCGCGGCTCTAGATAGCTCCAAAAAAGCAACTTCATCTCCTTGCAGCCGAGCCGTTTCTGCTGCTAATTGAATTGCCCACCCCAAATTTGCGAACAGACAAAAAGCCCCATTTTCATACGCCCAGTCTCGTTTCAAATCAGGTGCAAGCATTGCAGGACAAATCGTTTTCAATGGCTCTGGTTTGTTTAATGCAGCATACAACTGAGTCATCCCTTGATAAGAAAACCCATACATTCCCACCTTGCCATTGCTGCGAGGCAAATTCGCTGCCCAATTGACTGCTTCAAATCCATCTTCGATCTCATGCTCAAACAGCTTAAACTTGCCCTCTGAAGTTCCCCGTCCCCTGACATCCTGAATCACGACAATGTAACCCTGAGCCGCATACCAGGACGGATGTGCATACACCACCGTCGATGCGATCGCGCGTCCATAGGGCTGCCGCATTAATAAGACTGGAAATTCTCCTTCGGCATCTGGATAGTACACATCCGCATCCAACCGAACCTGGTTGTGGGTATACATCGAGACTAATTGTTTCAGCATTACTTTTGAGCATTCAAGAGGGGCTGAGTTGCATAGTAATAGATTGTGAACAAAATTCCTGAAAAAATCTGCCCCCCAACCGTACCGTGCCAAAACTCAAACGCATCTTTGCCCCAGTACACCGCAGCCAAAACCATCACCGCAATGCGGCACACATTCATCACTAATGCCAATGAAATGCCGATCGCGATTAAAGCAAGCATCATCCGCGATCGCACTCGAAAGACAATCCCCATAATGAGTGCCGTCATCAACATCACAAACGACATCTCAAACCCATCACACCCAGATGCAACCTCAACCGTCCCCGCTGGCAAAACGATGAATTGTTCTTGAATTGAGACAGGCTGTCCGATCACTTTTAGCAACTCACCTCCGCCCCAAGCCATCCATTTTGATAACGCTTGCGGATGAGCCACAATGCTCCAGAGATGGCGTGCAACTCGCTCTAAATTTGGATGTAAGCTCAGCATCAGTAACGCGATCGCTGCCCACTGCTGTCGCAAAAACGGCAATCCCTGATAGCTCAGAACCCCCCCGACTAGAATAATCATGCAGCTTAACGATTGCGGCGTAACAGCAGGATAGTAAAAATAAAAAATTGCTAACCCACCTAAAATTAAGCCACTCCCCAGCCATTGGTCTTCGATCGAGATTTCCTGCACCGACTTACGATGTCGTCTGAGTTGTCGAACGGCAAGCGCGATCAATAAACTGTTCAAGATCAGGTGCGACATTCCGCTAACAACCACAGTTGCAGACAGAGAAATCAGAGTAGGCAGATAGACTCCTAAGCCAAGTGCCGCACCTGAAAGCAGAATCCAGTTATGAATCGATCTCAAGCTCGATTTGAAGACAGAAAATTCTCTATTCATCCCTCTTAAGCTCTGAAGAGGTACAAGCTATAGCGTCCCAGGACAAGCAAGGTTACACCAATGACGGCAAGATTGCCAATACTGAGAATCCCACTTTTAAGAATGCTATTGTTCGCATTTTGTTTCGCGGATTCTGCTTGGGCATTGACTCGTTGAGCCGCTTGTGTAAGTTGTTCGGGTGTAATTTTCGCGCCTGCCTCTGGATTTTCCTGGATGGCTTGCAGTCGAGAGTTAAGCTGTGAAACTTGGGCGCTAATTTGCTCGTTTGCTTGACGCTGGAGTGCCAGACTATCTTGAGCGACAACAGCACAAGAAAGCACAAAGACCGTGCCGATCGTAAAACAGAGGAGCGCAAGCGATCGTAGAATCTTTCGCCGCTCAACGCCGTACATCAGCAGCGCTAATCCAAACAACACGACAATACTGCGATCGCCCACTTGCTGAAGTGAGCTTAATCGCCACTGGGCTGCCCCAAAATCAGGAGGCAGTACAATCACGAAGAAGTCAACCGCAAACGCGACCAGACAAGCAAGCCCAACAATCCGGCAAAGTTTCTTGGCACGAGGTGAATCAATCAACGAGGAACCCACGATTTTCTTGGAAGTAAAAGTCATAAAAAGGATTGCGACGCGAAAAAAACAGGTGGTAGGCTGCGTCGGATTCCCTGAATTCTAGTCATCGCAATTTTAACAAGGTGATTTTTAGACCTCGTGGAAAATACCCAAACTTTATCAAGACTGGATATTGAGTTTACTTAGTTTTTATAGACGGCTTCGCTCAGTTTCGTATGCGCCTCACGGATTTTAGCCGTTGCCCGTTGGGTCACAGCCGTCCAGTCAATCTGCTCTGGATAGGGTGCGAATACTGCTTGTCCGGTTGCTGGATTGTAGATGCGACAAAATAGAACTTGCTCTGTATCGCCCGCTTCAACGGCGATCGTGATCGGCTGGCGAAAGGCTTCGATCGGAAGTTTGGACAGCATAAAGACGAGTCCACGCGCGAATAGAGTATCGTAACCGGATTGAATCACGTAAGCTCGATCGGCGCGAATATGTAAATTCACCTTGTAGTCCGGTTTACCCCGAAATTCTTTCTCTTCGACTTCTAGCTTTTCAATGATTCCGGTGAGCGCGTGCTGCTCGATCGGCTCATGTTCTGATTTTGCGCCATTCCAGAAATACCACAGACAATCACTGTATTGACGATTTGCGTAGATATAGCGCGGTTTTGGCGGATGGCTAAAGCCTAGCGTTTGTTTTGAGGAGCGCAGTTCGTCAAGAATCGCTTGCAAGAGTTGATTGCTGTCCATAGAAGCCGAAATGATTTAATACATAAATACTATACTCGACTCGCAAAGACGATCGCAAAAAACACATGAAATCTTGGATTTAAACAGGCTCTAAATTAAATTTAGAGCCTGTTTAAATTTACGCAGAGGTAAAATTAGTTTGAGTCGATCGAGCAACTGCTTCACACATTACTTGGTTTTGGGACAAATCAAACTCATACCATTGGTCTTGCCAACAGAGGCGGAACTTCACCCTTGTCCAATGCACAGGCAAACTTGGACAAGCGACAGGACCTAATTCTGTCAGACGAATTCCCGCAAATCCAAAGACGATCGCTTGCCACACTCCACCTGCTGAAGCCGCATGAATTCCTTCTGAAGCATTACCACGCACATCTTCGAGATCGACGAGTACCGATCGCATAAAGTGCTGATAGGCTTCCTCAACTTGAGCAAGTCCACAGGCCAAAATCGCATGAACCGCTGGACCGAGCGACGACC
>JALOOO010000001.1 GCA_025454375.1 Leptolyngbya sp. Prado105
TGAACCAAAGCGGGAAATGTTAGACAGTCTTATTTTGAAATCACAGTTCTGACAACGCCGTTTTAGGCGAATTTTGCCCAAAACGGCTTACTGGCACAATGTTCTGACAATTTACGGTTTGCCCCGTAAAAACGCAACCTGAATCAAACCCCTCAGAACCCTCTAAGCCAGATGCTGCTCGTCTGGATCAATCCTCTGCACCTCCTGCACAGACTCCAGAAGAAGCGCTCAGAACCCAACCCCCACCAGAGGACTAGCTTATTCTGAACTCGCTCTGAAACACCTGTTTCAGCACATCTAGCCGAGAGCATTCCCAATAATCCACATGAGCAGAAATCAACCCATCTGAATTCACCTTCAACTCACTCCATCCTGGGATCGCCATTCTCGGCTTCCAGAACAGCGGAGCATTCCAACTCAAAACCCAGCGCGTTTTGATCTCAGATTCGACTTGCTCGATCGAGATCAAATCCATCTGCACATTCAAAAACCAAGTCTCAATAAACTGGATCATCTTCCGATAGCGATCAACCCCACGAAATTCATTCATCGGATCTTTGAACCAAACATCCTCTGCATAAATGCTGTAAGTCTGATTCGTGGGAAACCGAGCATAATCCTTACGCAATATTTCGACTAAACTCATACACTTTCCTCATCCCAAAATCGTTGAAGTTGCCGCTGCCAAGCCTCCATCGTTTGCTCTCGGGATTGCGATCCCATTGCTAAATCGCCCATGATCCCTTCTTGATAAAAGCGATCGAGCGTCTGAATCGTCGCCTCCAACGACTGCCCCTGCTGCTTTGCTGCCCGCACAATTTGCCGAATCCGCTTCTGCACAACCGTATTGAATACATTGTCCAACCCCGCCTGCTGCAATGCGATCATGCGTTCAATTGCCGTCCGAAAATCTTGAGAAATTAATCCCGCGATCGAGTGCTGAAATACACCCCAAAGCACCCCTTGATGCAACGCATATCGCACTTCCTGAGTAAAATCAAAATTCGATTCGAGGATCTGTTCTAAATAGGGTTCGGCATCTTGAGCAGGGGCGATCGGGAGCAATGCCCGTACCCAAGATTCATCTTCTGAAAGTAATACCAATAATCGAAACTGGGGCGTTTCAACTTGAAATGAGCCAGGAGCCAACGCCTGAACCTGCCCTCCAAACAGAGCAGTCAACGTCGAAGACAATTCATCTAACGTCATAATGGATCATCAATAGAGCACAAACTAGATACTAAGCCTAGCGTGTTGCTCTGCTCATTTAATGTAATCAGGATCATCCCCACCAAAAAAAAACCGATCAATGACTCGATCGGTTGGAAGGGAGAACTGAGAATAAGGTGAACTGAAGCTATGCCCACCTTTTAGAATTTAGACGAGCCATTCCTCGACCGCTTCTTCTTTCGTATTCGTGCGACGTGCAGGCGTTTCTCGCTCAAACTTCATGTGAATTTCGCGATTCTGTTCGCCATCTGCTGCAACTGCCATGATCGGGAAGTCAATCAACCCATCCTGGAAGGACATTTGGAAACGGAAAGTTCCATCTGGATTCAGCTTGATCGGACGACCGCCGATCGTCACCGTTGCATCTGGCTCAGTTGCACCGTAAACGATTAATTCAGCATCCGCAATCAACCAGAACTTGCGTGGACGAATAGGAGGTGCAGAAGCTGAGAAGCCAACCCCTGACATATTAATGCCTGAAGCAGTCGGCATTGCCCACATGCCCACACCCGACGGGAAGACATAAGAACTGATTGTATCTAAGTGCGACACAGAAGCAGAGTGCTGCATCGAACCATAGAGCGATCCCGCGATTCGCATCGCTTCGGTCGTTTGCGCCATGCCAAAAATCTCGTCATAAATCGGATTGCCTTGAGCGCCACCATTGATGATGCCTGCGGACTGCTTGTGAGTCGGCGGAACCAATTCCAAGAAGGTCTTACTACGCAAGTCTTCATCCCACGACAAGGTGATGAAATGATCTTCAATCCAATCAGATGGATAGACCGGGGGCACACGCACAGGTGCAGAACGAGCCAGAACCAGCCAGCGACCATCTCCAGTTCGGTAGCCAATCTCGATCGCATAATCACGATCGCTAACCGGAACAGGTAAGTACCATTCCCGCGCCATCTCATCGCAAGGATATTCTTGAACACTGTGCGGACTTTGGTAATCCAAACTAATGTCCGTGACATCGTAAACGCGCAATGCTAATTGCTGCCCACCTTGGCGACGTAATTCGTGTTTGTGATCATTTGGGATATCCCAGTAAGCATAAGCCCATTGAGGATCGCGAGGCATGAGTACGATTCGGCTCTCACCATAGCCTTCTGGGAGATCCGTTAAATCAGCATCTACCATTGCCAAAGTCGTCGCCATGAAGGATTGAGAATCGTCTTGTCCAACGTCGAATTTAGTTGCTTCCACAGCTTCTTGTGCCTCTATGGTATGGGGGGTAGGGGTAGGGGATGAAAGTCGAGTCCGTTCAATCTCCTGAATCGATGCGAGAAGTTGATCTTTCCGCATTCGGCTATAGCGCGAAACGCCATATTCGCTCGCAACTCGACGCAGTTGCCGCAAGGTCATTTCAGTGAGAGGGGGACGTTCTGTAGCCATATCACTTCTCCGTGATGTTGAGTGTCCTTATCTCAGGCAAATAAGGGATCTCCAAAACTTAATCTAAATTTGGGGATCGCAAGATGCTTTACATAGTGCAGGAATCACCTCAAATGATCAAGGGGTGAAAATGCCCGATTGATCGCAATTCCACGATTTTTAAGCGATTTAGGGATCACAATGTCATAAAATCCTGACATTGTGGGATCGGCTTCGCGCTTCTGGGATCACTTAATGTTATGAGATCTTGACAAATGTAATGAGCAGAGCCTTTCCTGTACACTGCTTTAAAGCCTCTTTACCAAATGACACATGACTTTGAGCGATCGCGATACAAATGAAATCGAGACTGTAGCGAAAGGAAGCCGATTGATCAGTAGAGTTTTAGCCCCGGCTGTACGCCTCTGGTTGCGCTCTCAAGTCGAGCAGGTCGAGGATTTGCAAGTTCAGATCGAATCGGGCGATCGCCAAATTCTTTCTGGCTGTATTCCTCAAATCGCGCTGTCTGCAAAAAATGCGATCTATCAAGGTCTGGCACTGAGTCAAATTCAACTCACTGGGCAAAACATTCGCGTGAATGCGGGTCAGATTGTTCGAGGGAAGCCGTTACGGTTACTTGAGCCGATCGCGATTCAGGGATCAGTTTTCTTGGAGGCGGCTGATCTCAATACTTCTCTAAATGCACCTTTACTCAGAGCAGGTGTGATTGAATTCTTACAGACTCTGTTGAAATCAGGGGCGGCTGGAATGAGTAGCAATCGCGAATTGAACTTACAAAATCTCACAATCCAACTGAGAGCAAATCTTGTCGTTTTAGGTGCAGATTTGATCTCAGATAGCGGCAACCAAACGCCGATCGCAATCCGGACTGGATTTGATTTGGCGGCTCCAAATCTACTGAAGTTGGTCAGTCCTCAATGGCTCCCTCATGCCAATGCAAAACGAGGATTACCCCTAAGTGATTTAGATGGCTATCTCTTTGATTTGGGTAGCGAAACAGAAATTTATGAACTGACGATCGCACCTGAAAAAGTCACCTGTGTCGGGAAATTAATGGTATTACCCGCTTAGTACCCATTTTTTTGTCCCACTCGCAAAGTTGGTGAAATCTTTGGGGACGGCATGAGACGAATTAAATCTTTTGGAATTTCTATTGCATCTAAGTTTGTAGCAAATTGTATATGGCTACACTCTAAATACACAGCATCTCTGGATTCCAATGGCGACTATTCTTGTTGTAGAAGATACTCAAGCAGATACAGTGCGGGTTCGAGCAGCACTTGAACCGTATCATTGGGACTTAAAATTTGTGACCACTGGCGCAGCCGCAAGAACTGCAATTCGCGAAGATATGCCTGCTGCGATCGTCCTAGACATTATGTTGCCAGATGATACAGGGTTCCAACTCTGCCGCGACATCAAATCCGATCCCAGGACGCAACACATTCCAATTGTCATGTGTTCGACTAAAGCGACCGATATTGATCGCTTCTGGGCAATGAAGCAAGGCGCTACTTTTTTCATGCCAAAGCCGATCGATGCGAAACGACTCGCGCAACTTGTTCGGCAACTTGTTCCAGAGCCTTCTGAAGACGACTCAGCCTGGGTCAAGTTTCATAGCGGACCGCAACTCGTTTGAGCGACTAAGTTTGAGGAAGTAACGGCAGGGCTAATGTGACAAAGTAATAGACAAGTGGGGCTGTAAAGACGTAGCTATCCGCTCGATCGAGAATCCCTCCATGTCCCGGAATCAGTTGCCATGAATCTTTAACCCCGGCATCGCGTTTCATCATCGATTCTGTCAAATCTCCAAGCAGACTGGCGATGCCAATCAGCAAGCCAAAAATCACTCCGGTAATTGGCCAGCCTGACCAGTCTAGATACCAAGAGCCGCTAACTGCCACCGCTACGCTTGCCGACACTCCAAACACTGCCCCTTCGACCGTTTTCTTTGGGCTGATATCAGAGAGGCGCGTTCTGCCGATCCAGCGACCAACGGTGTAGGCTCCAATATCCGCTGCCCACATGCACACAAAGGCGAGGAGCGTATGGGTTAGCCCCTGCGGTAATTTCTCAAAGCCTTGCCAGGATAGAATCCAAAAGCCATCAAGTGGAAGATTGCTCAGATCTGCCTGTCCAAGCAATCGCAATCGAATCCAAAAACTGGGCAAATATCCCACATAAAACAGCCCCATAATCGAAGCAGAAATATCTGCGATCGTGGCAAATTTTGGCTGGAACAATAGATAAAAGCAAATCAAAGTGCCTGCAACGGGAAAGATTGCATCTGCAAGAGCAGGATTGAGATTTGAGATAAACAGCAAAATCTGGGTGACAACGAGTGTCGTTTTTGCAGCAGGAGCAATGCCTTTGGCACGGACAAGCTCAAAATACTCAAGCTGCCCCAAGTAAATAATCACGGCAAAAAATGCGGTGAAATACCAGCCGCCTAGTAAAAACATCACCAAGGCGATTACGATCGCCACGATTCCACTAAAAATGCGAGACCAAGGCATAAGACTTTTCAGGGTTCACGATAAGAACTTGGTCTAACTGTCCCTTCATTCCTGAATTCAATCCGCCACACTCTTCAATCTGGTTCAGAATAAAATTTGGGTCAAGAAGGTTAAGAGTCATTTGGATCACTTTATCAGAGTGCAGGGGCATGAGAGCAGGGTGAATCGGGAAGATTTAGCCAAGTTTTTCACCACTGAGGACGAAAATGGGATCTGCTGCAACGAAGGATTGGCTTGTGCCACGGGTTTCGAGACGGTTCATTGCAGATTGCACCACTTCAATATTGCGAGCTTGAAGTTCTGCGAAACTTTCTGAAATCTTATAGAGATTTTCGAGATTTGCCGCAGTCGCCACGATTCGACCTTCAGGTTTAAGGTGTCGCCAAACTTCGGTTAAGGTTTCTTTGACGGATTTAGTGCCTTCGATACAGACGCGATCGGGCATTTGCTTGAGTGTTTTTAGGCAGTCTGGGGCGCTTCCTTCAATCACTTCGACGTTTTTGACTCCAAAGCGATCGCAGTTTCGTCGGATTAGATTGGCGACTTCTTCATCGCGTTCGATCGCGGTAATTTTCCCTTGGGGGCAGAGGAGTCCCGCTTCGACGGGAATCGTTCCGGTTCCGGCTCCAATGTCCCACAAGACTGAATTTTGTTTGAGACGAAGCTGACACAGCATGAGGAGCCGGATTTCACGCTGGCTCATGGGAATTCCCGGTAAGTTTTCAAAGAACTCGTCAGGAATACCGGGGGTCACATAAGACCAGAGAGGAGAAGACATAATCAACAGCAGCGCGGAACAATGGGCTTACCTTATTGTGATCCAGTTATTAGAATCTAACGTAAGACTTTTAGCGTGTTGAGTGTCGAATCGCTGCACCCACTGATAAAGCCCCCTGCTGCCAAAACTGCTTTGAGAAGATCGATCGCTTCTTGTGCAATCCGTTCTCCTGGTAGCAAAACTGGAATTCCTGGGGGGTAGGGGCAGATCAGTTCAGCACTAATGCGATCGACAGCCGATTCGATCTCAATTGCTTCTGAGGCAGCAAAAAAGGCTTCGCGAGGAGAGATCACAGTTTCGGGCAGATCGAATATGGACACTGGCGGTGTGGGAGCGTGTGAACCTGGAGAAAGGAATTGCAAGGCTTGAACTAAGCGATCGAGGTCGGCTTGCGTATTTCCTAGGCTGAGAATGAATGTTAAGTGCTGAAGTGAGGGAAATTCAGCCGTTACGCCTAGTTTCTGATGTAGCACTTCATCGGCTGCGAATCCATCGATTCCAAGCTGTGAGACGGTAACAGTGAGACGAGTTCGATCGAGTGAAAATCCGACTGGAGCTTGAAGAACTGAGAGATTTGGAATTTCTGAAATTCTCGATCGAGCGTGATCCGCAAGTTGCAGCGTCTCTTGCATTAAAGTTTTTCCCTCTGTTGCCATCTGTGCGCGTGCGGCATCAAGCGACGCAAGCAGTAGATAATTTGGGCTAGTCGATTGAACCAGTTGCAGCGATCGAGCAATCCGATCACGATCGATGCGATCAGCTTGAACATGCAGCATCGAAGCTTGAGTCAGAGCGGAGAGCGTTTTATGGGTCGATTGCACGCTCAGATCTGCACCTGCGGATAAGGCAGAACTTGGGAAATCAGGATGAAAGGCAAAATGTGCGCCATGGGCTTCATCGACTAAAAGCGGAATTCCGGCAGCATGAGTCAAATCTGTGATCGCTTGCATCTCTGCACACACGCCGTAATACGTTGGATAGACGATCAGAACTGCCTTGGCATCGGGATGATTTTTTAAGGCGATCGCAACCGTTTCGGGCGTGACACTATGCGCGATATCGAGAATTGCATCGTATTCAGGTTGGAGAAAAATCGGGATTGCCCCGGATAAGATCAAGCCCGAAATGGCTGCCTGATGCACGTTTCGAGGCAGGAGAATCTTATCGCCCGGATTACAAGTTGCGAGAATTGCCGCGAGGATGCCGGAGGTCGAACCGTTTGCGAGAAACCAAGTTTGCTCGGCTCCGAAAGTCTTTGCTGCAAGCGTTTGAGCTTCAGCGATCGCACCTTGAGGGGCAAATAAATTATCAAGTTCGGGCAATTCGGGCAAATCAGCTTGTAATGTGCGATCGCCTACAAGGCTCCGAAAAGCCGGAAAACTGCCGCGCCCGCGTTTATGCCCTGGGGTATGAAATGCAGCATTCTCGCTTTGGGCAGAGTTTGCCAGAACACTCAACAGGGGCAAGAGATTGATGTGCAGCGAAACTTTGGAGTCAACCATTTTGTCCAGATCGGCATTCGTTCATCTCTGATCTTCTGACCAAAACTTCTCATTGAGTAGATTGTCAATTTCGGAATTCAAATCCCATCTCTCTGGAAACTGAGCATCCAGATACTCTTCCTGAGTATCTGATAAAGCACTTTGCCAAGCGACTGGGAAGATTTCTACCCAGTATTTTTTTAGACTAGGAGATTGTTCTAGGAGCGTTCTAAGTTGTCTGCGTTGTTCTCGAATGGTTGCTTCCCAAGCGCGATAATCATTGGATGAGTTCACATAAAGCCGTTTGAGAAGATGGCTCAGCAAGACTTCTAGCCGATTTCTTAGCTCTCGTCGATCGCGCTTTGCCAACCCTCCAATCTCCTCGATTAGATTTTCTAGATCAATTTCCTCAAAACGCTGATGCTTCAGCTTGAAGATTGTGTCATCTAACCAAGCGACAAAATCCTCGTCATACAGTGCCTTCTGAGTTTGGCTTTGCGCCATTTGACTCGCTCCTTGGATGATTACTTGTATTGTATCGAGACTCGCGCATCAATTTCAGCCTGTTGAACTCTCGACAGATGTATTTGAATTCCAGACTTTCTAGGTTAGAGAAGCCAAATTATCGTTAGGATGTTCTATGGTTTATTCGCCGCCGAATCCGGTTCCATCGCCGTTGCCAAATCCGACTCCAGAACCGAGTCCGATCCCAGCACCGATACCCGATCCGACTCCGGAGCCTGTTCCAGGAAATGAACCTATTCCTGAGCCGATTCCGTCTCCGTCGTAACCGATTATCCTTTTATTCACACACAACACATGTTAAGAGCCGGGATCGTTGGACTGCCCAACGTTGGAAAATCAACCTTATTTAACGCGGTCGTTGCCAATGCAAAAGCCCAAGCCGCCAACTATCCCTTTTGTACGATCGAACCCAATGTCGGAACGGTCGCCGTTCCTGACGATCGCTTAAAAGTCCTGGCTCATCTCTCAAAGTCAGAAGAAACGATTCCAGCACGAGTCGAATTCGTGGATATTGCGGGGTTGGTGAAAGGCGCATCTCAGGGCGAAGGCTTGGGAAATAAGTTTTTGGCAAATATTCGCGAAGTGGATGCGATCGTGCATGTAGTTCGCTGTTTTGATGACGATGACATCATTCACGTCTCTGGTTCAGTCGATCCTGCACGAGATGTCGAAGTGATCAATTTAGAACTGGGATTAGCGGATTTAGATCAAATTGATCGCAGAATTGAACGCAGTCGCAAACAAGCCCGCACCAGTAAGGAAGCACAACAAGAAGTCGAAATTCTAGAACGATTAAGCGCTACCTTAAATGAAGGAAAATCCGCTCGCCAAGTCGCGCTCAATGAAGAAGAAGAACTGATCATCAAACCGTTGGGACTCCTTTCTCGTAAGCCTGTCATTTATGCGTGCAATGTCTCAGAAGATGATCTCGCAACAGGCAATGACTGGGTTGAACAGGTGCGTCAATTTGCAGCCCAAGAAAATGCTCAAGTTGTTGTGATTTCAGCGCAAGTTGAATCTGAATTAATCGAATTGCCAGAAGCAGACCGGGCCGACTTTCTCGCCTCTTTAGGCGTTGAAGAAGGCGGGTTGAAATCTTTAATTCGAG
This sequence comes from Leptolyngbya sp. Prado105, assembly GCA_025454375.1. GTDB lineage: Bacteria > Cyanobacteriota > Cyanobacteriia > Leptolyngbyales > Leptolyngbyaceae > Leptolyngbya. Next base: position 9,037 of record JALOOO010000001.1, read on the forward strand.
CAACTTACGCGCTGCTCGGATTACAAACTTATTTCACAACTGGTCCGAAAGAAACCCGTGCCTGGACAATCAAAGCTGGAATGCTGGCTCCTCAAGCCGCAGGAGTGATTCACACTGACTTTGAGCGCGGCTTCATTCGAGCCGAAACAGTTGCATACAAAGATTTGGTTGAACTCGGCTCGATGAATGCTGCAAAAGAGAAAGGGCTGGTTCGCAGTGAAGGAAAGGAATATACCGTCCAGGAAGGCGACGTGATGCTGTTCCGATTTAATGTGTAGTTTCTGTAAACACGGTTACGTATTTACGCTGCTATTCCTGTATAATTACGTACATAAGGTTTTTTGCGGGAATTTCTACGCCTCCCCTTAAGAACGGCCTTGAATCGACCCTCGATCGCATGTTCGATTGAGGGTTTTTAGTCGGTGAAAATTTCGATACAACGCTAGAATTAGGTAAACGAATGTAAAGAATTCTCAGACAGGACTCGATTAAATGCGCGTAATTCTGATGACGGGGAAGGGCGGAGTCGGTAAAACCTCGGTCGCAGCAGCAACGGGACTTCGCTGTGCCGAATTGGGATATCGGACTTTGGTATTAAGTACTGATCCAGCGCACTCTCTCGCCGATAGCTTTGATCTAGAGCTAGGACATGAGCCGAAACAAGTTCGCCCGAATCTTTGGGGTGCAGAACTTGATGCGCTGATGGAATTAGAAGGCAACTGGGGTGCGGTGAAGCGCTATATCACCCAAGTCTTGCAGGCGCGAGGCTTAGAAGGCGTTCAGGCAGAAGAATTGGCGATTTTGCCGGGGATGGATGAGATCTTTGGATTGGTGCGGATGAAGCGGCACTATGACGAAGGTGAATTTGATGTGCTAATTATCGATTCGGCTCCGACGGGAACAGCCTTGAGATTGCTGAGTTTGCCGGAAGTTGGGGGCTGGTATATGCGGAAGTTTTATAAGCCGTTCCAGGGAATTTCGGTGGCATTGCGTCCATTGGTTGAACCGATTTTTCGCCCGATCGCTGGATTTTCTTTGCCCGATAAAGAGGTGATGGATGCGCCATATGAGTTTTATGAGCAGATTGAAGCACTAGAGAAAGTTCTCACCGATCCGACTCAGACGACGGTGCGGTTGGTGATGAACCCTGAAAAGATGGTGATCAAAGAATCGCTTCGCGCTCATGCTTATTTGAGTTTGTACAACGTCGCGACAGATTTAGTTGTGGCGAATCGAATTATTCCTGAGTCAGTAAATGATCCATTTTTCCAACAGTGGAAAGAGAATCAAAAACAGTACCGCGAAGAGATTCACTCGAATTTTACGCCACTGCCGATTAAGGAAGTGCCGCTGTATTCGCAGGAGATGTGTGGGTTAGAAGCACTCGATCGCTTAAAAGAAACACTTTATCCAAACAACGAAGATCCGTCTCAGGTTTATTACAAAGAGACGACTTTGCGCGTTGTGCAAGAGCAGAATCAGTACAGCCTAGAGATTTATCTACCAGGGATTGAGAAATCTCAGATTGAATTAAGTAAGACTGGAGATGAACTGAATGTGCGAATCGGCAATCATCGGCGTAACTTAGTTCTGCCTCAGGCGTTAGCAGCATTGCAGCCTTCTGGCGCAAAAATGGAGGACGACTATCTCAAAATTCGATTTAGCAATGCTGCATGAACTCGATGAATCTGCCCCCATTGCCTTCACACCGTCTGATCCTTGCGTCGCCATCCTTGTTTCACCACCTGACGCGCCCGCGCGATCGCTAAACAATCATTCGGCAAATCCTCAGTAATCGTCGAACCTGCTGCTGTCGTCACATCTTCCCCGATCGTCAGGGGTGCGACTAAGCAATTATTCGAGCCAATTTTAGTACGATCGCCGATCATTGTCGGATACTTCTTTACCCCGTCATAATTTACCGTGATCGTTCCGGCTCCAATATTGACGCGATTCCCGATCGTGGCATTTCCCAAATAGGACAAATGCGCCGCATTCGTTTTCTCGCCCAGTTTGGTATTTTTTAACTCGACAAAGTTTCCGACTCGGCAACCTTGACCAATCTCGACAGGCGCTCTCAAATGCGAATAAGGACCAATTTGAGCATTGGCATGAATTACACTGCCTGCCACGACTGAATAGAGAACCGTCACATTCTCTCCAATTTGACTGTCTTCGATTAAACTGCCGGGACCAATTCGACTTCCAGCTTTAACCGTTGTCTTGCCGCGTAGGTGAGTTTGAGGCTCGATCGTCACATTTGCCTCAAGTTCTACTGTGTCATCGATCGTGACGCTAAGCGGATCAATGATCGTGACTCCTTCTCGCATCCAGCGATCGCGAATCCGTTTTTGTAAAATCGCGTAGGCTTCAGCAAGTTGAACTCGATCGTTGATTCCTAAAACCTCTTGATAATCTGGGACATCGACAACCGTAACGGCATCAAAAAAGTTAATCGCATCGGTGATGTAATACTCTTTCTGTTGATTATTTGAGGTCAGTTTTGGCAAAACCTGAGCTAAATCTTTCCAGCGAAAACAGTAAGCGCCTGCATTCATCCGATCGTTCAATCGTTGCTCCGGCGTACAGTCTCGATCTTCAACAATTTCGGTCAAAATCTGATTTTCATCACAAAACACGCGCCCATATCCGGCCGGATCAGGAACATGCGCAGCAAGCAGCGTCGCGGGATTCCCCTTAGATCGATGCGTTTCCAGCAGGAGTGATAGCGTTTCGGGACGTAAAAGGGGCAAATCACCATTTAAAACGATTAAATCATCCTCGAATCCTTCAAGAAACGGAATCAACTGTTGAATCGCATGACCTGTTCCGAGTTGTTCGGTCTGTTCAACAAACTCGATCGAGTCGGGGCAATTTGCGAATGCTTCTCGAACTGAATTTGCCTGATAGCCGATAACGACCAATCGCCGCGAAGGTGCGATCGCGCTTGTACTGCCTAAAACTCGTTCAACCAGCGATCGACTTCCCAACTGATGCAACACTTTGGGTAAATCCGATTTCATCCGTGTTCCGCGACCTGCCGCCAGAATTGCCACCGCTACCATACGTTTTCTACTTGCTCAATACGAGAGGGAGTATACCGTGAGTCGGTTTCATCCTTCATCTTTCATGAGAGCTTCACCGGGAAATTTTAATTTTTAATCGGACGCGGTAGTACAATTGATTTATCTTCCCAGCTTTTGTTATGCACCGCGATTCAATTTTTTACGCGCTGTTCCGGCAGGCTCCAACGCTGATCTTTGAGCTTTTGGACACTCCTCCTCCGAATGCTGAAAATTATCGCTTTGATTCGGTTGCAGTCAAAGAACCTAGATTCGAGATCGACGGTGTATTTTTGCCGCCTGATCCTGAAACTCCTGGAATTATCTACTTTTGCGAAGTGCAATTCCAGAAAGATGAGTTGCTTTACGAGCGGCTATTTAGTGAGTCGTCTTTCTATTTTTATCGAAATCGATCGCAGTTCTTAGATTGGCGAGCGGTTGTGATTTATCCTTCATGGACAACTGAGCAATCGGACATTCTCCCGTTTGAGGACGTTTTGGCAGGACATCGGGTACATCGAATCTATCTGAGTGAATTAGGAGAGATTGAAAATCTACCCTTAGGAAGCGCTCTAATGGTTCTAACCACGATCGCTGAAAATCAAGCCTTTGAAACGGCGCGGAGTTTACTCGATCGAGTTCAACAAGCGGATGAACTCTCCGCACCGAGAAGACGTGCCATCATGGAGATGATCACGACAATTCTGGTCTACAAATTTGCAAACTTAGGACGACGGGAGATTGAGCAGATGCTAGGAACTGCACTTCAACAAACACGGGTTTATCAAGAAGCGAAAGAAGAAGGCAGAGAAGAAGGCAGAGAAGAAGGCAGAGAAGAAGGCAGAGAAGAAGAGCGTCGATCGCTGATTCTGCTGTTGCTCAATCAGAAAGTTGGAGCGCTATCAGAAGCCACAATCGCTCAAATCTCCACACTCACTGCTGAACAATTAGAAGCATTAGCGATTGCATTGCTTCACTTCGATGCAGTTAGCGATCTGACCACTTGGTTAAGTCATTTACCTTAGCTTTCTCAAAGTTCTGGCGAAAATTTTGGAATCCGACGAAAGTCTTGATCGAAGAGCGTTATGATCGAAAATCTTGGAAGTGCCCGATTGAGCCGTCTCAGATTGTCATAACCCCTTGATTCTTGCATCACCGCTCAATCGCGTGACGACTTCCGAATCGATGAACTTAAGGAATCACCCACTGTGACGCAATCCGACTTTCTCTCCAAGAGTGACCCCGCACTCGCCGAAATGCTTCAACAAGAACTCCAACGCCAACGCGATCACCTCGAACTGATCGCCAGCGAAAACTTCACCTCGCCAGCAGTGATGGAAGCCCAAGGCTCGGTTTTAACGAACAAATACGCAGAAGGCTTGCCCAATAAGCGCTACTACGGCGGCTGTGAATTCGTCGATCGCGTCGAACAACTCGCCATCGATCGCGCCAAAGAACTCTTCGGAGCGGCTCACGCGAACGTTCAACCCCACTCTGGCGCACAGGCAAACTTCGCGGTATTCCTCACCCTGCTCAAACCGGGTGACACAATCATGGGCATGGACTTGTCCCACGGTGGACACTTAACCCACGGCTCACCCGTCAACGTCTCAGGAAAATGGTTTAACGTTCAGCACTACGGCGTGAGTCAAGCTACTGAGCAATTAGACTACGACCAAATCCGAGATCTCGCGCTTCAGCATCGTCCGAAATTACTGATCTGCGGCTATTCAGCTTATCCGCGCGTAATTGACTTTGAAAAGTTTAGAGCGATTGCAGACGAAATCGGCGCGTACTTGCTCGCGGACATCGCTCACATCGCAGGCTTAGTCGCAACCGGACATCATCCCAATCCGATCCCATTCTGTGATGTTGTGACCACGACAACGCACAAAACCCTGCGCGGACCTAGAGGCGGTCTGATCCTGACCCGCGATGCTGAACTGGGCAAACAACTCGATAAAGCAGTCTTCCCTGGAACTCAAGGCGGACCCTTAGAGCATGTCATTGCTGGGAAAGCCGCCGCTTTTGGTGAGGCTCTGAAGCCCGAATTTAAGACCTATTCAGGTCAAGTGATTGAGAATGCAGCAGCAATGGCATCTCAGTTGCAAAATCGCGGCTTCAAGATCGTTTCAGACGGAACGGACAATCATTTGATGCTGGTCGATTTGCGATCGATCAAAATGACTGGAAAGATCGCCGATCAACTTGTCAGTGGCGTGAACATCACTGCCAACAAAAACACCGTTCCGTTTGATCCCGAATCCCCCTTTGTAACAAGCGGTCTCAGACTGGGATCGCCTGCAATGACCACTCGCGGTATGGGAACGACAGAATTTACCGAGATTGCGAATATTATTGCCGATCGCTTACTCAGTCCAGAAGATGAAACCGTCGCGGCAGAGTGTCGTCGTCGAGTGGCAGCACTGTGCGATCGCTTCGCGCTTTATCCGCATCTTACGGCTCAAGTTCCCGCATTGGTCTAAAAACATCCTGATCCAAGTTCAATAGACCGAATAATCGTGACGGAGGCATCCTGATATGGGATGCCTTTTGTTTTGAATGCGTTAACAAATCTTGCGATAGATGATAAACATTGGGATAAATTTATGAATTAAACAGTCAAGCGTGGTTCATAATTCTTTGCGAAGGATTCTTGAATCCGTAGTAAACTCTCCCTGAAGCTTCTGTTCTTCTTACTTGCGATTTCTAATGCCGTCGTTTTTTGCCGCATTTCTGATTTCTTTCCTCGTTGTGATCGTCACAACGCCCATTATCAACCGATATGGCAGGCGGATTGGTTTGGTCGATACGCCAAATCACCGCAAAGTGCATCAACGTCCAATGGTTCGACTCGGTGGCGTTGCCATGTTTATTGGAGTCGTCATTGCGATGTTTGTCGCATGGGGAATGGGAGGATTCGATGCCCTCAAGCCTGGAAAAGAATCAGAAGTTTTAGGAGTCGCGATCGGCGGCATTGCCTTCTTTCTGATTGGACTTGCGGATGATCTCTTTAATCTGTCTCCAAAAACTCGCCTGGTGCTGCAAACTGTTGTTTCGGGATTGGTTTGGCAGTCTGGCGTGCAGATTGATTTCTTGACAAATCCGATCGCCGGATTAGGATTGTCAGCATTGCCGGATTGGTTAAGTCTCCCGATTACAGTCGTTTGGCTGGTTGGGATGGCGAATGCGATAAATTGGATTGATGGGCTAGATGGCTTGGCGGCGGGCGTTTCAGGAATTGCAGCCTTTGTCATGTTTTGGACTTGTCTGTTTATGGGGCAGCCTCATGCGGCACTCTTTGCAGCAGCATTAGCAGGGGCAACGTTTGGATTCTTACGCTACAACTTCAATCCGGCTCAGATTTTTATGGGCGATGGCGGGGCATATTTTATTGGATTTACCCTCGCGGGTGTGAGTGTGATTGGACTGGTAAAAAGTGTCACTACAGTCGCGGTCTTATTGCCGTATGTGATTTTAGCGGTTCCGATTTTGGATATGTCAGCCGTGATTCTCGATCGCTTGCGACGCGGGAAATCTCCGTTTGTCGCGGATAAGCGGCATCTCCACCACCGCCTTCTCAAAGCAGGACTCTCGCAACGGTTGGCGGTTTTGTTTATCTACTCCCTGACGCTTTGGGCAGGAAGTTTGGCGATGGCAGTCTCAGGGATGCCGAGCGGAGTTGGATATGCGATCGCGGCTACAGTAATCTTGAGCGTAACCAGTTGGCAAGTTTGGCGCACCGCACGATGAACGCAGAAATTATTAGCGTCGGTACAGAGCTTTTACTCGGCAATATTCTCAACTCGAATGCTCAGTTTTTGGCAGAGCAATTGGCTGGGTTGGGGATTCCGCATTATTTTCAGACGGTGGTTGGCGATAATCCTGAACGGTTAAAGCAAGCGATCCGGGTTGCCAGCGATCGAGCAAATTTGATCATATTTACAGGTGGATTGGGTCCGACTCCTGACGATTTGACAACCGAAACGATCGCAGATTTTTTTCAAACGCCTTTAGTTGAAAAACCCGAAATCATTGAAGATATTCGGCAGAAATTTGCTCAACGCGGTCGGATGATGACCGACAACAACCGCAAACAAGCCTTGATTCCTGAAGGCGCAGAAATTCTCCACAATGCTGTCGGCAGCGCACCGGGAATGATTTGGCAGCCGCGTCCGAAGTTAACCCTGCTGACATTTCCAGGAGTTCCGACCGAGATGAAATCCATGTGGCGTGAAGTCGCGGTTCCTTATCTCAAATCGCAAGGCTGGGGAACAGAAATCATCGTCAGTCGAACCCTCAGGTTTTGGGGCATTTCAGAATCAGCACTGGCTGAAAAAGTCGCTCCATTCTTTGATCTGAAAAATCCAACCGTTGCACCCTATGCTAATTATGGCGAAGTGAAATTAAGAGTTTCCGCGAAGGCAAACTCCGAGGAAGCAGCCCAAGCATTAATTACGCCGATCGAACAGCAATTGAGTCAAATTGCAGGCATTGATCAATACGGCACTGATGAAGATTCTCTCGCTTCTGTTGTTGGAGATTTACTCAACTCTCGCAATCAAACCTTAAGTGTCGCTGAATCCTGTACAGGCGGCGGACTTGGGCAAATGCTGACTCGTGTTTCAGGCAGTTCAAAATACTTCTGGGGCGGAGTTATTTCCTATGACAATTCGGTTAAAGAAAATTTATTAGGCGTTGATCCGAGTGCAATCGCCGAACAGGGAGCCGTCAGCGCGATCGTGGCAGAACAAATGGCGATCGGTGTGCGTTCAAGACTCAATACGACTTGGGGAATCAGTATCACAGGTGTTGCAGGACCTGGAGGCGGTACGGACGCAAAGCCCGTCGGACTTGTTTATATTGGACTCGCGAATGCAGACGGGGCAAAGAGTCGAAAATATCAATTCGGCGATCGCACTCGAGAATGGGTTCGACAAGTTAGTGCTTGCTCTGCACTCGATCAGCTTCGCCGTCAGTTGTTAAGCAAGTCTTAAGTTTTCTAACTTGCTTTTAATCTATCTTTCGGTATGATGAGTATATAGCCAGTATTCCTACTCTAGGGGCATTGGTTTTTCCGGAAACTCCCTGTTAAAATCAGACTACACTTCGATCCTAGATTGTACAGAGTTTAGACCCTATCAAAGGAGCCGTCTGACTGATGGATTACATTGAAAAGGTATTAGAGAAGCTAAAAGAGTGGGCACGTCGTGTGATTGAGACGCTCCTAGGTCCTCAAGAAGAGCCAGAGGCGGAATTAATCCCGATTCCTGTTCACGATCGCCCTCGACACCGCTAATTGACCGACGAGGCTAGTGAATTTTGGTCAGTATTTTGGTTCTCCATGGACCAAACCTTAATCTCCTGGGTAAAAGAGAACCTGGAGTTTACGGATCGGTCACGCTGGAAGAAATTAATCAGTCCTTATATCAGGAAGCCGACTCCCTCGGATTTGCGCTCGTGGCATCGCAGTCAAATCACGAGGGAGTTCTTGTTGATTTGATCCAGGATGCGATGGGAAAGCATTCTGGGATTTTGATCAACCCAGGAGCCTATACGCATACGAGTGTTGCAATCCGAGATGCGATCGCAGGGGTTAATCTCCCAACGGTTGAAGTGCATCTCAGCAATATTCATAAGCGTGAAGAATTTCGGCATCATTCTTATATTGCTCCCGTCGCGATTGGACAAATTTGTGGATTTGGAGCAGATAGCTACCGTTTAGGATTACAAGCACTTGTACACTACTTAAGACAAAATATGTGAGTCTCTATGGATGGTGTGGTGCGTCTAGCGGTCAATGGCACACTGATGCGCGGGCTTGAATTGAATCAAAATTTACTTACGATCGCAGCAATTTTTTTACGAGAGACACAGACAGAGCCAGCGTATCGGATTTGGTCAATTGGCGATCGACATCCAGCGATGATCAAAGTCAAAGAAAATGGAGTTGCGATCGCGGTTGAAGTTTGGGAAGTTCCAGCGAGCGGGCTGGCGACATTATTAATTCAAGAGCCACCTGGACTCGCGATTGGGAAAATTCGGCTGAGTGACGGCGAAGAAGTATTAGGGGTATTGGGCGAACCCTTTCTCTGTGAGGGGCAGGTGGAAATTACTCAATATGGGGGCTGGAGAGCCTACCTGGAGGCAAAAAATGACCAATGAGGTTGAGAAATTTGTCGCGGCGATGTCTGAAGTGGTGGCACTGCCGATTCCAGACGACTATCGAGACAGTGTAGTTGCAAATTTTGAGCGGATTCAAACCGTCGCTCAAATTGTCTTAGAGTTTCCGCTCCCCGAAGGAATCGAGCTTGCCCCCGTTTTTGAACCATGAATATTCCTGATGCGACCCAAATCGCTGTCGCAATTCAAAACCGCGATATTACGGCAAAATCCGTTACAGCCGCAGTACTCGCTCAAATTGCAGAGAAAAATCAAACCTACAATTGTTTTACAACCGTCTTGGCAGAATTGGCGATGGAAGATGCCGATCGCATTGATCAAAGACTGGCTGCGGGAGAAGCAGTTGGAGCCTTAGCAGGCGTTCCTTTTGCGGTGAAAGATCTCTTCGATGTCGCTGGAATTCCAACCCTGGCAGGTTCCAAAATCAATGCAGACAATCCGCCTGCCACTCAAGACGCAGCACTCATTACTCGATTAAAGCAAGCGGGTGCAATCTTAGTCGGCGCACTCACAATGGATGAGTTTGCTTACGGATTTACCACTGAGAATGCACACTATGGCGCGACTCGGAATCCGCACGATCTAGAGCGAGTTTCAGGGGGGTCATCGGGGGGGTCAGCCGCTGCTGTTGCTGCTGGAATTGTGCCTTTTAGCTTAGGGTCTGATACCAATGGTTCGATTCGGGTTCCTTCGTCGTTCTGTGGGATTTTTGGACTGAAGCCGACTTATGGCAGGTTATCGCGATCGGGCACCTATCCATTTGTGGGCAGTTTGGATCATTTAGGACCGTTTGCGCGATCGGTGCGTGACATTGCGCTTCTATTTGACACCCTACAGGGATTCGATCCATCTGACCCCGTTTGTACTTCAAAACCTCCTGAATTTTGTTTGCCAGAACTCACAAAAGGCAGTGAAGGATTGAGAATTGCGATCGCCGATGGTTTTTTCGCAAAAAATGGCGATCCTGAAGTGTTTGAGGCAGTTCAGAAGGTTGCAGAAGCCTTGGGGGTGAGTCAGCGCGTCATTTTGCCAGAAGCCGATCGAGCGAGAGCAGCAGCATTTGTGATCACGGGAACAGAGGGCGCGAATTTGCATTTTGAGCATTTACGAACTCGTCCTCAAGATTTTGATCCAGCGGTTCGCGATCGCCTATTTGCAGGGGCATTGATGCCTGGAACTTGGTATTTGCAGGCGCAGAAATTCCGGCAATGGTTTCGCGATCGCGTGCGAGAAGTCTTTCAAGACGTGGATGTTATTTTGGCTCCAGCGACTCCTTGTGTTGCACCTCGGATTGGGCAGCAGACGATGATTTTAGATGGAAAAGAAATGCTCGTGCGCCCTAATCTTGGCATTTTTACACAGCCGCTCTCGTTTATTGGACTGCCAATTATTTCGGTTCCGGTCAAAAGAGATGGCTTGCCGCTAGGTGTTCAGATCATTGCGGCTCCTTATCAGGAAGCTCTTGTGCTACGAGTGGCAGCAGAATTGGAAGCCAACGGCATCGTCTCCGTGTGTTAACTCTTTCAACAAAAGCGACCAGAGGAATCCACAACCGGGTATCTATGATCTTGGTGAATGTATCAATTTATCAAGACTTAGGAGAAAAACTTTGCTTTACTCATTGCTTCTTACCACAACTCCGCACACGATCGCATGGTCACCTAGCGTCGGAATTACGATGTCGCTTTGCTGTTTGTTTTCAGTTGCGATCGGACGGTTTGCGATTAAGAATCGTGGCGTTGGCGCAAAACTCCCGGTGAAGACTCCTGCACTGTTTGAAGGGTTCGGAGTGCCTGAATTGCTTGGAACGATGAGCTTGGGACATGTTTTGGGTGCGGGTGTCATTCTCGGATTGAGCAACGCGGGCGTGCTGTAATTTTTTTGCGTTGAGCCAATTTTGCATTGGCACGTTCATTGCAAACACTGGAGTTGTAGAGACGCGATCGATCGCGTCTCTACGGGCGTTTCGCAAGGGTCGGGAAGCGGATCAACTGCCCAATTATTTCGTGAATTGTAATGCGACCTGGTTGTCTCGTTGAAAGGTTGCCCACGATCGTTTTAACGCTTCTGGGGCTGGAAATCGGCTGTCGTAAACTGTAATCACATTCGTCAACTCTCGACCCGCAGGTTGCAAAACACGCTTGCCTGAAGCTAGAGCAACCGAAGTGCCGCCATCGAGATTCATCGCTTCATGCGCGCCGATCGCTCTCATAATCTCGGCTTCTTTACGCAGGGTAATCGGCTTGTGAAAGGTGACCAGATACAACCGATTCGCGCTTTTGGGAAACCCGATCGCCGATCGCGTCGCAACTCCCATCACCGCCGGATCGCTGAATCCTTCCTGTTTTGGATGAATCGAAATCTTGCCTTGCTTTAATAGCCTTGGACCTGCCGTCAGTGAGAACCAGTGCTGATCCCATTTGGGCTTGCCTTCGGTACGAGCCGTCACCATTTCAAGCTGAGTACCGCGCTTTAAGCCGAGAGTAGTTCCATAATTCTCCCAAGGGCTGTACTTGACAAATCGACCTGCGGCGACCATATTTCCCATCACCCGCTTCTGCCCGTCCATACTGAAAAACGTGCCGCTTGCAGTAATGGCAGCCCGATGACGTTTTACCATCGATTCAAATGCTTCGTCGCCCCTTGTCGATCGCGCACTGTTTGCCTGAATCGCTTCGTTTGCCAGCCCGATATTGATAAAAGTCTGCGGATCGCTTAGAGCGATCGTTACTAAGCGGATTGGAACACCTGAGATCGTTCTTTCGACTAAAGTGACAGGGCGAGCAACCCTCGGACGATCTGACGGATCAGCCGCTTGAGCTATCGGTGCAAGCGGTTGAGGAGTAATGCCAGCGCGGGGTAATAAGATCGCGCAGGTTAAAAGGGTGCAGGTAACTGTCACGGAAAAACTACCGGGAACAGACGATAACCAACGAATCATGAAGCGTTTTCGGTGAGAAACTCTGTCAATCATGCCTTGCTAATCAATTTCTCAAAGACTGATTAAAAATACGTAATAACTTTTAGCAAAAGTCCATCGCCAGGTAGAGGTAGAACAGTTGCAATCCCCACACATGACCTTATTTTCCATAGAATCACGGAGATGATCCGGAAAAGTCTCCGAGTTCAAAAAACTTTCATTGATTGATAAATATTAGATGTCGAATTACTTGCCTTTCGGGTAGGCAATTCGCTGGTGATTCGATTGCTGCCAAACCTGCACAAACACCTCGGCGATCGTTGTCATTTCCGATCGCGTCAAACCCGATTCATTTAACTGCCCATCTTTCCAACGCGCTGCCAAGATTTTATTAATCATGTTTAACGCATCATCAGGTGTCGCGTCTTTGAGCGATCGCAGTGCCGCCTCGCAAGAATCTGCTAACATCACAATTCCAGTTTCTCTAGACTGCGGTGAAGGACCGTCATAGCGAAAATCCACGTCGTCTACGGTGATCGATGAATCCTGCTGAGCGCGTTGTTGGGCTTGATGATGAAAATACCCGATCGTCATTGTGCCTTGATGCTCTGGAATGAACGCCTGCACGACTTTGGGTAATCTCGCTCGACGTGCCATCACTAACCCTTCAGTGACATGCTTTTTAATAATGGCGGCACTCTGCCAGGGGTCATCGATTAAATCGTGCTTATTCACTCCGCCCATTTGATTTTCGATGAATCCGAGCGGATCGTGCATTTTGCCAATGTCATGGTAGAGCGTGCCTGCTCTGACGAGTTCCACATTGCATCTCAGCGCACGTGCGGCAGCTTCTGCAAGATTCGCGACAAACAAAGTATGTTGAAAAGTTCCAGGGGTTTCTGCGGCAAGTCGTTTTAGCAAGGCTCGATTAGGATTTGCGAGTTCTACTAAGCGCAAGGTCGTCACCACATCAAACAGATGCTCAAGATAGGGACTAATCCCGATCGCAATAATGCTCCACCCTAACCCCAACAATCCTTCTAAAACCGCTCCGCCAAGCAACCGATACCAATCCCCAGACAAAGCAGCTAAGACCAAGTACAGAACACCCTGCGTCACCCCGACCCCTAACCCTAGAAATGCTAACTCTTCACGCGATCGCACTCTCGCGGCAAGCAATGCTACTGTTAATCCTGCGATCGTGCTGGGAAGCCATTGGGTCAGGGTCAATCCCATCGCGATCGGCAACATCAGCGCGAGCAGTCCAACACCGGTCACTGCTAGCACAGATCCATAGAACGTCCCCATCAGAACGCCGATCGCAGGGAGATTGGTCGATGGCGCTTGAATCAGAATCAGCAGCGGCGTACTTAAGCACATCAACCCGACTAGCCAGTAATCTCGATTTCGCAGACCTTTGGGGTGATAGCGCTGCTCAAGTTGCCAGAAGAGGAGGATAGAGCTACCTACTCCACCAATTAAGCCAATCAAACCCCACCAATTGGTTTCGCGGCGGCTGAGCTTGAAGTAGTCGAGCAAGATAAAATCATCAGGTGTAATTTCTTGCCCTTGCTTCACAATTACTTTGCCCCGATAGGCATTGACCATGACAGGTTCAACATAACTTGCGGCGAGTTCAGCTTGTTGGCGGGTTCGCATTTCGTCTTTAATTAAATTCGGTTTGAGGGCATTGACCAGAATTTGAGCCGCGATCGTTCTTGCTTCAGGCGGGGTTGCAATTTGCAGATTCAGCGTAATTGCATTTCTCAGTTGGGTTTCTTCTAATCCAGGAGCAATCCCTTGCATCAACATGCGATCGAGCGCTGCTGTAATCTCGGTTTGAGCTTTCTGCCAAGCGGAATCTGACAGGTCAAACAGGCTCGAATCGTATGGAGCTTGCAGCAGGGAACGGGCTTTGACATATCGTTGCTGTGCCGCAATGATTTCATTGGTCAGCCCTGACAAGCCGTCTAATGTCGTTTGATTTTTGTGGCGAAATAGCTCGGATGCTGCTTGACGTTGTGCCGCATCGGCAAGGCGATCGACAAGTTGAGAATTTGGGGCTTGAGTCGCTTCCCAAATCGCTTTCCATTGCCATTCTTCTGCACTGCGTAAATATCGCTGAGTCGGTTCTGAGAGTTTTTCGAGTTCAACGAATGGAAATTTGCCAATTTCTTTACGCAGCTTTGTTCCAGTTGCAAGCTGCGATTGAACCGTGCGCCGAATTTCATCTGTGATGACGACATCCGGCATATACATCGGAGTCGAAATATTGCGGGCAGCTTTGCGCTTTTCTTCGGTTGCCTGCTTATTTTCGACTTGAGCATTGCTAGGAGCCTCGATCGTTTCAGGGGCAATTTTCCCTGCGCTCAGGCGCGGCTGATCGTAAAATCGCTGTCCCAATGCCGCCGCTAACACGAGCGAGGTCAAGGCGATGATCACAGATTTTGGGATTTTTGATTTTTGCCCAAGCGATTTCTTAAGTCCGCTGACTCGCTGTAGCGATCGAATCGACGCGGACTGCTTTAGATGCTTCCCCGACTCATTGCACACTCGTTGAATTTGTTGCGCCCAAGATCGAAGGGAGTTCATCACTAGCTCACCACCTCGTTGTAATCTTGTGCAATCTTGATCACACATGACCTACGCATCACTCTACTAGGTTTTGAGACATTTGATTAACCCTTTCAACACGAAAAATTTGCGATCGTACTAATCGATAAGTAAAGTCAACTATTAGTATCAAATCTCATTAATTATTAGCCTATAAAAGTTTTGTAGCCAAACGATAGCAAGAATTATAGGAACAAATTGCATAGAAATACTCGTATATTAAGTGAGAATAGTCGCATTAGTGTAAAGCGACTATTCGCCTCTCTGCGAGCTTAGATCGACAAAAATCCGATCCATAATCTAAGGATTTCCTGAGATTTGAGTGTCAATTTCATTACATAACCTGCTCTGTTTGTCCCCCTATCCGAGATTTTCATGCCACTGACTCATCAATCTTCTAGAAACTCATCGCTGACCATATCGCTTGTGATGGCTCCTGAGCTTCAGTTTCAGCGAAAAAAACGATTGTCCCTACGTCCTGACTGTCTCTGGGAAATCAAAGAAGGCTATGTTCGCTCTGTAACGTGGAGTGAATCTGGAGAAGTTGCAACTCTAGGAATTTGGGGCGCGGGTGATCGGATTGGTAAACCGTTGTCTCGGCTGAAATGCTATCAGCTTGAATGTTTAACTGAGGTGAGCGCGCAACTCACTCCAACCTCAGATGCCGAAGCTCACGCCGCCTGTATTCACCATACACATCAGACTGAAATCATGTTGCGATTGATGCACATTCGATCGACTTCACAGCGACTGCTTCAACTGCTCTACTGGCTTGCCGCCCGATTTGGAACAAGGGTCGATCGAGGATATTTGCTAGATTTGCCGCTGACGCATCAATTGATTGCTGAAATGATTGGGACGACGAGAGTGACTGTGACCCGAATGCTGAATGACTTTACGCAGAAAAGAAAGATTTGTCCATTGCCTCGGCGCAAACTGCTGCTGTTATGTGCTGATCTTGCACCCGCCCTAAGCGAATTTGAAATCTAAGATTGAACTGCGCTAGATTGGCATTTAGTGAAAGCGCTACCGCATTTGATTCATGAATTTATCTCTCGTTCTTTGGCTGTTAATCGCTCTGCCAATTCTTGGTGTTGCGCTTTATCTTTTGACTCCCCGTCGCTATCAGTCTTCTGACTCTGTTGCAGGCTCCTACGATGAGTGGACAGAGGACGGAATTTTAGAATTTTACTGGGGAGAACATATTCACCTTGGGCATTACGGAGTGCCGCCGTGCCGCAAAGATTTTCGATTGGCAAAATCGGACTTTGTGCATGAAATGGTGCGCTGGGGTGGACTCGATCGACTCCCACCCGGAACAACAGTCTTAGATGTCGGATGCGGCATTGGGGGCAGCAGTCGAATTTTGGCAAAAGATTACGGATTTGATGTCACGGGTGTAACGATCAGCCCGCAGCAGGTCAAACGCGCTCAGGACTTAACCCCTGCGGGCGTGAGTGCCAAATTTCTCGTAGACGATGCCATGGCGCTGTCTTATCCGGATGCCAGTTTTGATGTCGTTTGGTCGATCGAAGCGGGTCCACATATGCCCGATAAAGCCAGATTCGCAAGAGAACTGATGCGCGTTCTCAAACCGGGCGGCATTCTTGTCGTTGCCGATTGGAATCAGAGAGACGATCGCCAAATTCCGCTTAACTTTTGGGAGCGTCCTGTGATGAAGCAACTGCTAGACCAATGGGCGCATCCTGCTTTTTCGAGTATTGAAGGCTTTTCTGAACACTTAGCCGCAACTGGATTTGTCGAGGGTGAAGTGATCACGGCTGATTGGACAGTCCCGACGCTCCCCTCTTGGTTCGATTCGATCTGGCAAGGGATTGCTCGACCGAAGGGACTGATCAAATTTGGGGTATCTGGATTAATTAAATCGTTGCGAGAAGTGCCCACCTTAATCCTGATGCGAATTGCCTTTGGGGCAGGTCTATGTCGATTTGGCATGTTCCGCGCTCAGCGCAATCCTCTAATTTCTGAACGATCGCAAGACATCTCAACCGCCACCGCTCACCATTAAACATAAAAAACACCCTTCACTATTTAGTTAGAAGGGTGTCACTTGTTAAAAACCTTTAGGTGTCGCTGAATTTCAATGCCAGGGAGTTGAGCAATTACTCTTCTGTTTGAACTTGTTTTTTGCGCTTCAGCAGCAATGCACCTGCAACTGCGCTCAAGCCTAGAATCGCCGTCGGTTCAGGAACCGAAGCCATACGGAACGAGTGATTATCGGACTCAAAACCACCGCCTCCGATTTGCGAAATCACAATCCGATTGAAGAACTCATTCTTCTGGTTTGTGCTGAAATGCACATAGCCATTTCCTTCGTTGCCATGCTGTGCCGCACGGACTTCAGCCAGAGGATTAACATCGGTGTAGCCAACGGTTTTGATCAGACGACCGCCATCAAAGAATGAGAAGGTATTTCCGGGACTCATTGCGCCCCAGTTGATGCCGAAGTAGTCCAAGTGACCTTCCAAATCGATCGTCACATCATTGCCTGCAAACACAGCCAGATATTTGCTGTCATTGACTGCTCCACCAACACCCGCAGGCGACCAGACATCAGAACGAACATTGCTAGAACCGCTGGCGTTCTGAAAGCTGTATTTTGCGAATCCTGTAGTGGGTGCGCTACCGGAGTTAAAATCTACAGTTCTTGTGCCGGGAAGCTGCAAGTCAGAAAATGCACCCTGATTGGTAACCCCACCGGGTCCGGTCGCTCCACCTGTAATGCTGAAGCTAATCGCTTGAGCCGATCCCGCGTGGCTGATCACTGCGATCGCCGATACTGCTGCAACAGACACTAGACCTTTAACAAACTTCATAAGATTTGCAAACTAACTCTATGCCGTCATTATTCGTGTAGGTCAAGGTGAAAGCTTTGAGAGAATGTACTGAAATCTCAATTTATTTCGTTCTATCAAGTCTTGTAAGTCTTCGATAAAGGGCTGCAAAAAAATCCGTAGAAGTTCTTGCTCCAATCTAAAATTTGTGCATCGAGTTTCCCAAGTTTTACCGAGTTTTTTTGAGTCGTTTTGCGATTTTTCTCGAAATTTCAACTCAGAAGGCGTAGTCCTACGAGGATTGTAGAAGGCATAAATTCGTCAGAATCTTAGAGCCTCCGCAATTCTTCAGAGATGAATTTAGTGTGAGAGTTACTGAGGCAGAATCGAAATTGCGCTGATCGGTTGAAATAAGCACGGTAAGATTTAAGATTTGAGCGCGCATCTTGCACAACGTTGCTGGTTAGAATTGGGAAATGCTTTAACTCAAGCGTATTGTTGTTCATCAAATTTGAGCTTCGCCCGGATTCATTAAATGGCTCAAACTCCAGATTATCTATGAATTTTCAATCTTCAGAAAAATCGACTTTCTCACTGACCACTCCGCTTTACTATGTCAATGATTCGCCGCATATCGGCAGTGCTTACCCCACGATCGCGGCAGATGCTTTAGCGCGGTTTCAGCGGTTGCAGGGACGATCGGTTCGGTTTGTGACGGGAAGTGATGAGCATGGGCAGAAAATTCAGCGGACTGCCGAGAGTTTAGGACGCACTCCAAAAGAACATTGTGATCTGGTCGTCGAAAGCTTCAAAACGCTGTGGGCGAAGTTAGAAGTGAAATACGATCGTTTTATTCGCACCACAGATGAGCCACACTCTGCGATCGTCAACGAGTTTTTTCAGCGGGTGTGGGACAACGGCGACATTTATCTCAGCCAACAAAAAGGATGGTACTGCGTTTCCTGCGAAGAATTCAAAGAGGAGCGTGAGCTACTAGAAGGCAAGCGTTGTCCAATCCATGTGAATAAACAAGTGGAGTGGCGCGATGAGGAAAACTACTTCTTCAGGCTTTCCAACTATCAAGAGAAATTAGAGAAACTTTATGCCGACGTGCCTGATTTTATTCAGCCTGATATTCGTCGCAATGAAGTGCTGAGCTTTGTCAGCCAAGGCTTACGAGATTTTTCGATCTCTCGCGTTAATTTTGATTGGGGCTTTTCTGTTCCTGGAGACCCAAAGCATACAATTTATGTATGGTTCGATGCGCTGCTCGGCTACATCACAGCGTTACTTGAACCCGATCAAGCGCCAACTTTAGAAAACGCTCTTTCTAAGTGGTATCCCTTCAATGTTCATATTATTGGAAAAGACATTCTGCGCTTCCACGCGGTTTATTTTCCAGCAATGTTAATGTCTGCCGGATTGCCACTCCCCGATCGCATCTTTGGTCACGGATTTCTAGTGCGCGACGGTGTAAAAATGGGCAAAAGTTCTGGCAATGCGATCGATGCGATCTCATTAGTTGAGCGCTACGGGGTGGATGCCTTTCGATACTATTTCCTCAAGGGTATCGAGTTTGGGCGAGACGGAGTATTTGACGAAGTGCGATTTGTGGATCTGTGCAATGCAGATCTCGCAGATAACTTCGGCAACCTCCTGAATCGCACCCTAGGTCTGATTCATAAAAATAGTGGAGGAGTCGTTCCTGAAGTAGAGATTGAACCTGATCATCCGCTGAGAGTCATTGGTGAAACATTAGGCGATCGAGTTGCGCAAGCATACGAAGCCTTAAAGTTTGATACGGCATGTGAAGAAGCCTTAATTCTTTTGCGTGCAGGCAACAAATACATCAATGAACAGGCTCCGTGGTCACTGTACAAACAAGGTAAAACTCAGGAAGCAGAATATGTTCTTTATTCTGTACTGGAGTCAGTTCGATTAGCAGCCTATCTACTTGCTCCGATCATTCCGCAGACCAGTACAGCCGTTTATCAACAATTAGGTTTTAGTGTTGACTTTAATGACGCTAGCTTAATTGATGTATCAAACACCTTCCCCAGTCAATCAAGATGGGGAATACTTCGAGCTAAACAACAACTTCAAAAGCCGCATCCTGTTTTTCAAAAACTCGAACTTCCCATTGAAAGTTCTGCCTAGCGTCGATTGCTCAGTCTCTGTTGAATATCTGCTTCTTTTTAGTTCAAAACCTTTCATAAAAAAATCGAGGATAGCAATTGTGTTGAATCATCTGAATCATGAACCAGAGACAGTGTTCTCTCCTGAACAAGTCTTAGAAAATCGAGGACGGGTTGCCATTTTTATTGATGGCTCCAATCTCTTTTATGCCGCGCTCCAGCTTGGAATTGAAATCGATTACACGAAGCTGTTGGTTCGGTTGACTTCTGGCTCACGATTGTTACGATCGTTCTTCTATACGGGAGTCGATCGCACCAATGAAAAGCAACAGGGCTTTCTGCTGTGGATGCGGCGCAATGGTTACCGCGTCATTTCTAAAGACCTTGTGCAATTGCCAGATGGCTCGAAAAAGGCAAATCTGGATGTCGAAATTGCGGTAGATATGATGTCGCTAGCAGGCTCTTACGATACGGCAGTCCTCGTGAGTGGAGACGGGGATCTCGCCTATGCGGTGAATGCAGTCAGCTACCGTGGGGTGCGCGTGGAGGTCGTGAGCTTACGATCGATGACGAGTGATAGTTTGATTAATGTTGCCGATCGCTATATTGATCTTGACAACATTAAAGAAGACATCCAGAAAACACCGCGAAGCTATACCTATCGTCCATTGTCGGGAATTGGCTTAATGGATGAACACGACGACCAGCATTCGCCTTAAAGTAGAAAGAGTTTGGGAGCAGAATCGAGATTTATGCGTCAAGTTTCTCGATCGCTCCCATATTCTCTGACTTGAGGGCTTCTATTTTGCGTCGTTCTATTCTTCTCAACTTAGCGTTAATCACCCTTCTCATAGGAACTACTGCCTGTGGAAATCGCAATCGATCAGCGGAGCGATTGGTAGAGGGCACGAAAGAAGCGCAAAAGTTTGATAGTAATTTAACGTTTAAGAATATTACGCTTGAGCAGGCAAATGAGAAGGGTCAGTTGCTCTGGAAAGTGAATGCTGAAGAAGCCGTCTATGCAAAAGATAAGAAGACGGCAACGATTCAAAAGCCGAAGGGTGAACTGTTCCAAGACGGGCAGTCGGTTTTTAGGATCGAGGCAGAGCGTAGTGAAGTCAGGGAAGATGGCAAATCGATCGTCATGAAGGGGCAGATCACGGCAACGGATGTGCGTGATGGGTCTGTGCTGAAAGGAAAAGAATTAGAGTGGCGACCTTCTGAAGATGTGTTGATCATTCGCAACGGCTTTACAGGCGATCATAAGCAGGTTCAGCTTGCAGCAAAAGAAGCTCGATTTTTGACTCGCGCTCGTCGTGTCGATGTGACGGGGCAGATCGTCGCGCAGGTAAAAGAGCCGACGATGCAAATGCGCGGTGAAAAGTTGACCTGGGAGATTCAGAATCAGAAGTTAAAGAGCGATCGCCCGATTCAAGTCGATCGCTATGAAAATAAGCAATTGACGGATCAAGGCAGTGCTGAGCAAACTGAAGTGGATCTCAAAGCGAAAGTTGTGAATCTGCGTCAGAATGCTCGAATTGCATTGAAGCAATCTGGGACTCAGATTACGGGCAATGCTTTGAATTGGAATATTGATCAGAAGACTCTAGCGGCGAGTGAGCCTGTGACGATCGTCAATTCTGCTCAGCAGGTGAAACTAACAGCAAATCAAGCGGATATGAGAATTGACCAGCAAGTTGCTACTTTAGTTGGCAATGTTCAAGGCGTTGGGGAGAAGAATCAATCGCGATTGAATGCCGATCGAGTGGTTTGGTATCTGGCGACGCAGCAGTTTCAAGCAAATGGGAATGTGAGCTATCAGCAAAGTAATCCACCGTTTAGCATTGCAGGTCCGCAGGCTTCTGGAAAGCTCGATGCTCAGCAAGTTGCAGTGCAGGGAAGTGAAGAGGGGCGAGTCGAGCTTCAGATTACACCCCAAGGATTAGGGCGGTAGATTGAAACTTGGGGAGCGGAGTCCAATGAGTGCGGGTAGGCAACGTAGGGTTAATTTTGGCGATCGAATTCTGCCTCAAAGCTCTGACAGAGGATTGGAAGAGCGATCGCTTTTATTTTCTTCGTCCGTTTCACTAAAATGGAAGGACAGCGATTCCGAAACATAGGTGGCTTCTTATGGCATATGCACCGCTCACACTGCTAACTTTTGAGGAATTTCTTCAGCAATATGGTGATCAGTCTCGCTACGAACTTGCAGACGGAGAAGTCATTGATATGGAACCGACTGGACCTCATGAAGCAGTAGCAGGCAAAGTTGCGAGTAAAGTTAGCCTGGAAATCGATCGACAAAACTTCCCCTTTGTCATTCCAAAAAGCTGTATCTTACGTCCTTCAGGAGATGTTGCAACTGCTCGTCGTCCTGATGTCATTGTACTAGACGAAGAGGCATTGATAGACGAACCTTACTGGCAGCAAGAGCCTGTAATCGTACAGGGACGATCGATCAAGTTGGTGGTTGAAGTAGTCAGTACAAATTGGGAAAATGACTACGCACGAAAGGTTGAAGAATATGCGCTAATGGGAATCGCTGAATACTGGATTGTTGATTTTCGAGGGTTAGGTGGAATGCGATTTATTGGTGATCCGAAGCAACCAACCTTGACTGTGAATCAATTATTTGGAAAATTCTACGAACAGCAGCAGTTTCGACTCGGTGAGAATATTGTTTCGCCGTTGTTTCCAGATTTGGTTCTGAAATTAGAGGATATTTTGCCTCTCCCGAGCAATTAATCGATGTCTCAGTTTTAGCAAAGCTAGAGGTAACCCCAGATACTACAAGTTCCCTCTAAATCGTTGACACTAAAAGAGTTCCTAGCACTATCAGAGATAAAACCTGCAAGCGGATTTGAGCGCAATTTCCTAAGCTCGAAAATGTTGAAATCCTTGCTCTAAGCTCAACGCTCGATCGCTAAAGTCTCCCGAACTATCGATCAATTGCACTGCTAAATCTGAAGTGATCTCACCGACGATCGCAGATCCTTTCACTTGCTCAACCCAAAGCTTTGCCTGTTCCATCGGTAGAGTTAAGACGAGTTCAAAATCCTCCCCGCCATACAATGCCCAATCCATTGCTTTCTCAGCAGAAACCCACTGCTGTAAGGCAGGATCAATTGGAATCAAAGCACGATCGAGCCTAGCTCCTACTTTACTCATACGGCAGATTTGCAACACCGCATCTGCTAAACCATCACTACTATCCATCCCAGACACGCAGCGAGTCACTTGAGGAATATCAAAGCGAGGAGTTGGATACTGATGAGCGCGAATTAGAGCCGCTCTCTCGGGTGCAGTATCTGAGTTCAACAGCATCTCCAATCCTGCACGAGACGAGCCATGATAGCCAGTCACAAAGATCGCATCTCCAGGTTGAGCCGTCGATCGCTGAATGACACAGTCCGGATTCACCTGTCCAAAAGCAGTAATTGCTAGCGTAATCACAGGCGATCGACATAAATCTCCGCCAACAATTGCACCGCCATATTGAGCGAGACATTCACTCATTCCTTGATAAAGCCGTTCCACCCATGCCACAGGCGTTGTCTTGGGTAGCCCTAATCCGACTGTAATTCCTAGCGGAGATGCGCCCATTGCAGCGAGATCAGAAAGATTTGCAGCGATCGCTCTCCACCCTGAGGATTCTGGCGGCGTAGTGCGATCGCTAAAATGCACCCCATCGACTAAGACATCTGAAGTAATCACGATCGACTGATCTGGCTCAGTGGGTAAAACTGCGGCATCATCTCCGACAATTGCTTGCGGACAGAATGCCTGAACTCGCTTCAGCAACCCCTGTTCCCCAATATCTTGAACCGTCAGAGACATAATGCAACATTAACGACTGAGCCTAGCATACAAAGTTTTGATTGCCCTTTCAAAACTTAGTTGAATTCTCCGGACAAAATCGATCAAAATGTCACACAAGGTCGCGGATCTCACGATCGACGCTAGAATTTATTCCATTGCCCATTTCGGATCAGAACATCTGATCTGCTGTAGAATCAAGCGATGGAAATTCTCTCAGTTAGCCTCAAAAACTTCAAATTCCACAGCGATCGTTCCTTTTCATTTCAGCCGGGGACAAATGCGATCTGTGGTGAAAATGGCGCTGGAAAGACCAGCATTCTCGAAGCGATCGCGTGGGTGCTATTTGACTATTCTGGAGCTTATACCAAAGACGACCTGATCCGAAATGGCTCCAATAGTGCCCAGGTTGCAGTCAGTTTTATCTCAAGTCGAGATCAGCGAACCTATACGGTTACACGCTGCACTCGATCGAGCTACACCCTCTATGATCCAGAACTTGACGAACGGCTGGAATATACCAAGAAAGAAGACGTTTTGCCCTGGCTGAGAGAGCATTTAGGCGTGCCTGCGGGAACGAATCTAGGGCAACTGTTTCGCAATACGATCGGGGTTCCACAGGGGACATTTGCGATCGATTTTTTAGGCACAGCCGAGGAGCGCAAAAAAGTCTTCGATCCCATTCTCAAGGTTGAAGAATACAAGAAGGTTTTCAAAGAGCTAGGAGACTTGGAGAAATTTGCAAAAGCTCAATCTGAGAGTTTAGAGCGTGATATTAAACAGTACGACGAATCGCTTGAGGAATGGGATACGCTCACGACGACTCAGCAAGCTCTAACACAGACGATCGCGCAAATTCAAACCGATCTCAAGCATTGGCAGCAGCGGTATGAACAGTTGAAAGACGAGCAAGCAAAATGGAGCGCGATCGAAGCTCAAGTACAACAGACTGGGCTTCAACTCGAAACGGTTTCGGGGCAAATCCGAGCGGAGCAATTGAATGTTGATCGTTTGCAAGTAGAACTTGATTTTGCGGAAAAATCTGTCACACTCTGCACAGAACGGCGAGAGAGCTATCAAGCTTACACTCAAGCTGATCAGGCACTCCAAGAGTTCGATCGCGCTCGCACTCAGCAAGAAAAGCTCCTCAAAAAGCGTCAGCAACTCACCGAATCACTCGGAACCTATCGGACAAAACTTGCGATTTTGGCTCAGCAAGGCGACCGTCGATCGCAGATCGAAGCAGAGTTAAAACAGCTAGCACCGCTGATCGAGCAGCAATCGAAACTTGAGCTAGAGCAAACCCAACTGAATGAACAACTCCAGTCCTGTCAAAGCTGGAAGCAAACGATTCAGCGCGATGAGCAGCGCTTCGCACAACTTCAGCAGCGGCAAAAACAACTCGGAGAAGAGATTGAGCGATTAGAAGGATTAGGCGCGATCGTCAAACAGATTCCTCAACTCGAAGAGCAACAAAGTCGCTACCAGCAGCAGCTTAGCCGTATCGAAGCGGCAACTCAATTCGACTCAGACCTGCGCCAAATTCTGGCTCAAGCTCAACAGCGAGAAGAGATTCAAGCCCATCATATTCAGAGTGCAACTCTTACGTTACAAGAATTACAGAAATCAGTTCCGACTTGGCAGCCTCAAATTGAAGCAGTAAAGTCTGCGATCGCAAATAGCTCTAAACTGAATAAGCATCTGATGCAAGATTTGCAAGGCATTCTAGATGATCTTTCTGAACAACTGCTTGCCGACCGTTTAAAGCAACGTCTAGTCGAGGTTCAAACTCAACTCAAGACAGTTCGAGAGCAAGAGTCTCAATATCGCAAACTTGAGACGAAATTTGACGAAGAAGAAAAGCTAGAGCGTGAAATTACAGAACTACGATCGCTGATCACTGAGCATCAATCCCAACTTGCAGCCGAGCCAGCGCTAAGAGAACAACTCGCGCAGATTGCACAACAGCTTGAAACTTTAGAAAATCCGCGTGGGCGCAGCACCCTGTTGCAGCGAGACTTAAAAGCACTGGCAAAGCAAGATGCAGAACTGGCTCAAGCTGAATCTGACCTGAAGCGAGTCGAAGCGGAGATGAATGCGATCGACCTATCCCTCAAAGCTTTTGAGAACCTAGCCGATCAAATTCGAGAACAGCAACTTCTGCGCGATCAGCACAAAGAGAACTATCAAATCTACCTCGAACACCAGCAATCCGCCAACAGTTTTAAAGGTCGTAAAACTCAGTACGAAGACGCGATCGTTCAACTCAAACAACTCGAAGAAAAGCAAGCAAAACTCACCGATCAAAAAGCTCAACTGACAGAAACCTACGATCCTGAGCAAGTAAACTTGATCAAACTCGGCTACGCAGAAGCGAATGATCAGCGAGTTTCGCTCAGTACTCAATTGCCGATGGAATCGCAACGGTTAGAAGAATGCGAAACTCGCCTGTCTAAACTCAAAGCAATTCAGCAAAAGCGCACTGAAGCACAAGCACAACTCAAACAAAAGCAAAAGACGGAACGCTTCGTCAAATTTGCTCGAAAATCTTATAAAGAAGCGGCTCCGCGCATTACAGAGCGATATGTTCAGAGCATTTCGCATGAGGCAGATCGTCTATTCCGAGAATTGCTCAATCGTCCTAATGTTGCTCTTGAATGGACACGCGACTACGAGATTGTCGTCCAAGAAGGCGCATATTCTCGCAGATTTATTAACCTATCGGGAGGTGAGCAAATGTGTGCTGCTTTAGCCGTTCGTCTCGCATTGCTCAAAGTCTTAGCGGATATCAATATCGCATTCTTTGATGAGCCGACGACGAATATGGATCGACCAAGAAGAGAGAGCCTAGCAGAAGCGATCGCAAATATCAAATCCTTCCGTCAACTCTTTGTCATCAGTCATGATGACACGTTTGAGAAGGTGACTGAGAATGTAATTCTAGTAGAGCGTGAAGCCTAGTCAACATAAATTTAATCAATTTGGTAAGAACTCAATCGTTAGAGAGAAGCGATCTCGACACGAACTCTCTAGGCTGAGTCAAGCGATCACATCAAGGATGAGAAGCGATGAACTCGAAGAGCAGACATTCAAATCCGTTGAAAGATACGATCGCGAGTCTGATGTTGCCGTTAGCCTTGATTGTCGGTGTAGGATGATGAGCCGAAATCGCACAAGTTTAAAACCGATCGAGGGTGCAAATCGCACGTTAAGACGCAGATTGGGACTAAAGGGTGAACTATTACTGGCAACGGCTCCAACCGCAGTTGTTTTGGGTGTGCTTGCTTTAGTAGAAGTTCTCAGTCGGCAAAGGCTTTTATTTGCATCTCTCGCAGCAAGCGCATTTTTGATTTATCTTGACCCGCAACATGGTACAAATTCAGTTCGGACTTTAGTCTCAGCACAGATAATGGCAGCCGTGATTGGCTGGCTCACATTTATGGGCTTCGGAAGTGGATACATTGCTGCTGGAAGCGCGATGATTCTTACGATCGTGCTGATGATTGTATTAGATATCATGCATCCTCCTGCTGTCGCGACTTCACTCAGTTTTGCACTCAGAGCAGGCAATGAAAACAATTTGGTTCTCTTTGGGTTAGCCGTTGCGATTACAGCACTATTGGTTAGCTTAGAGCGATTTGCGCTATGGCTGATTGCTCGATATGAGCGATCGTAGGTTTCTAGAAGTTGAGATTAAACGTTCTAGCAAGATAGCTTGCATACGACCTCAAACTCGGTAAATATCCCGCACTAATCACTCCAGCAACAAAACCTAGAAAATGCCCCCAAGACGCATCTAATGTCGTCGGGAGAATGCCTTTAATCAAGGAGGGATTTTTTGCTGAAAACCAATCTCTTAGCTTAATATTGCGCCAAATGCGATCGTACAGCACAACCAGCGCCAATGTCCCAATGAGCAAGAGTGCAGCAGTCAAATTCGCTTCAAAATAATACAACGAGAGTAGAAAGCCAATATAACCAAAGATCACTGCGCTCGCACCAGCATAACCATATCGTATAGAAAATGCAGTCAGCCAAATCAGCAGCCCACTAATGAGTGTGATTGCGATACTAATGACAATAAAATCATCTGGCTGAACTAGCACAATCAAGCCTGCAAAGATTAAAAAGACAAGTGTATTCCCTGCTAAATGATTCCAGCCCCGATGTAAAAACGGAGCGAGAGGAATGCCAATTAACCCCCTCAGTGTCCAAGGACGAATGCCCAAATTAAGGGTCAATGCCCCTCTAAGAATTTGGAAATCTATAAATGCAGTAATCCAAGCTGCTGCCACAAGTTGAAGTACAATTCTGAATCGATTCCAATAAATGGGTGCATATTGAGCCACTAAAGCTGGAAATCTCTGACGATAAAATGTCTCATTGATCAGCGTTCCACCAATCATAATGCCAGGGAATTGAGTTGGGAGATTCAGCGCCTGAAGTAACGCGATCGACACAGGGCGCAAGTTCGGCAAGTAAGCGGCAACAAAAGCTCCCACAATAAACCCAATCAAATGCGCATCCCAGGCAATTCTCGCCCGCCTCATTCTCTCACTGGGCAACATGTATCTCAGACTTCCGCCAAAGAAGAAAACGACGATCGCAAGCAAAATAGCAGAAGTAATAGTGCGATCAAAGTAGACCAGAGAAATTAAGAAGCCTGCATAGCCAAAAAGCAAATCACTCATTCCAGTTGCCCGGACGTTGATAATTTTACCTTGAGGCGTAATTGCAGCAATTCTGCCTAGAAACCATTGTAAAATGCCGCTCACGAGCGTAATTGTAAGCGTAATCACAATAAAATCGAGAGGATAACGTAACAGAACTAGCCCGCCCAAGATAAACAGAGCCGTTGTGTTCCCCTTCAAATGGTTCCAACTACCATGGATAAAAGGAGCCAGAAAAATTCCAATCAATCCAGAAAATGTCCAAGCTTCTGAAACAGGCAAACCCTTTCCAGGCGGCTTGCGCCAAAATTCGACATCAATCAATGTGAGTATCCAGGCAAGGGCGAACCAACCCAACAGAAATTTGACATTAGCTAGGAGAAGCTCTGATGACGGCATGATAGTTGCACGAAAACCTGATGTTGAAAGAATATACCTTAACGTCTGGTTTTCTGCGAAAATCTAAGCCCCACTTGTGTAATAGTTTCGAGTCCCTTTGGCATCGATCGCTTCTCCCAATCGCCGCAACGCATGAACATAGGCAGCCGTTCGGAGCGAAATCGACATCTCTTTTGAAATCGACCAAATCTGCTGCGCCTCCGCGACCATTTTCTGCTGAAGCGACTGATTTACCTCACCCAACGTCCAATACAACCCATTGCGATTCTGCACCCATTCAAAGTAACTCACCGTCACACCCCCCGCATTCACCAAAATATCGGGAAACACATCAATTCCCTTCTCCTCCAAAATGACATCCGCCGCCGAATTCACCGGCCCATTCGCAAGTTCAAAAATCAATTTAGCCTTGATATTTCTCGCATTTACTTCCGTAATTTGATTCTCTAAAGCAGCAGGCAGCAAAATATCGACATCCAGTGCTAGTAACTCTTCATTCGTCAAGCGATCGTGGTCTGCAAGATTACACACACTTCCCTGACAGTAAACCGCCTGAATCTCACGAGTCGAATTCTTGTGCTGCCGAATACTCGGAATATCTAACCCATTCTTCGAGTAAATCGCCCCTTTAGAATCACTCACTGCGACAACTTTGCAGCCTGCGCGGTAAGCGAGTTCTGCGATCGTTGCCCCCGCATTCCCAAATCCTTGCACCGCAACTGTTGTCTCTGCCGGACGCATCTCAAACTTGGGCAACATCGCCTCGATCGTAAACCAGGCTCCCATCGCCGTTGCCGCATCTCGTCCCAAACTCCCACCCATCGCGATCGGCTTACCTGTCACCACTCCCGGCACACTCTGCCGCCGAATGATGCTGTACTGATCCATCATCCAGCCCATCACCATTGCATTGGTATAAACATCAGGAGCCAAAATATCAACATCCGGTCCAATAAAATCCGCGATCGCATCAATATATCCCCGACTTAACCGCTCCAACTCCAACCGCGATAGTTCCTTAGGATTGACTGCAATTCCTCCCTTTGCTCCCCCAAACGGCAAACTCAAAGCGGCACACTTAAACGTCATCCAAAACGCCAAAGACTGCACTTCGTCTAACGTCACATTCGGGTGATAGCGCACGCCCCCTTTTCCTGCTCCGCGCGAGTCGTCATATCGCACCCGATGCCCCTGAAACACTTTCAATGAACCATCATCCATTCGCACCGGAATCGATACAGAAAGAGAAGCTTTCGGATACTTCAAAGACTCGATCGCATCTTCTGACAATGGGGTGTGCTTCAGAGCTTGCTGCAATCGTTGTGAAGCGTCGGCAAATAGGGAAGACATGACCAAACTCCGCAGACTATTACGGTTAGCCTATCAAGCCAGGAGAACTGAAGAAGATTAAGAATTAATCGCGATCGTAAAATTCTGCAATGCTTTATGTCGCGTGACTTGCGAAAGTAACCCTTCTCTTTAGCGGCTCATACAGTGCTTCAAAAGCCGCAGCACTCTCAGCCACTCACTACACTTGAGCCGAATTGAGCGCCAGCAATGATCAAGTGTCCTCAAGTTTTCACACCTTCGAGAACGACTCGGAGCGTGTGTGAGCCAAGTAGGTCTAGGAATCTGGGAAAATCAGCGATCGTAGTCGATAATTGCTATGCTCTAGACACGCTGAACTGGTGAGAATCTATGCGTCTTCCTCTGCCCCAATTTTCTACTCAAAATCGCCCTGCAAACCACATTGCAGAAGTGATCGAGACGGCAACCACTGAATTCCTCGCTCAGTGTTTAGAGCCAGACGATCTTTCTTTTCCAGCGATGCCTGCTTTTGGCAGTTGGGTGAAAGCGATCGACGAAGAAACAAATAATCTCATCTATGCCGTGGTCTACCATGCGACCACTAGCCCGATCGATACCGTTCACCGAGCCAGAGCCTTAGGCATGTCAATGCAAGAACTGCGCGAACAGCAACCGCAGATTTTTGCCATGCTCAGAACTGAATTTCGTTCCGCGATCGTTGGGTATCGGACAGGCGGGAATCAAAAAAATGGCTCAAAAGGCGGAACTCTCTATCAACATTTACCCCCGCGTCCGCCTCAAATCCATCAAGCCATTTATGCTTGTGATTCAGATGAAATTATTGAATTTAGTAACGAACTTGATTTTCTCAGAACCTTACTACAAGTGGGCAATGCTCCTGTCGATGCCTTGAGCGCGGCAGCTATTCGAGAAATTTACCAGTTAAGGAAAGCCGATCGTGCTTGGCTAGTTCAGGCAGGGCGAATGCTCAGTTTACTTTTGAAAGATGATTACGATCGCTTGAGAGTGATCCTCAGTCAGATTCACCTCTAGACGGATTGTGAGCGACCTCCGAACAGATACACACTAAGTTTAATCAATTGAAGAATCCTGCATGTTATTGCTAAGCGCTAGCTTATTTCAACAACCGATTGTTTCCTTTGTAATTTTGCTGGCGGTCATTCTGGTCGTTCCGATTCTCTTTGAGCGATTGCGATTGCCGGGATTAGTCGGGTTACTTGCAGCAGGAGTCGCCTTAGGTCCAAATGGTTTAGGCGTTTTTCAGAGCGAGTCTGAGACGATGAATTTGCTCTCAGATATTGGACTCGTTTATTTGATGTTCGTTGCAGGGCTAGAAATCGATCTCGAACAATTTACTCAGACTCGAAATCGCTCGATCGGGTTTGGGACGTTGACGTTTTTAGTGCCCTTGATCACCGGAACGATCGTCGGTCGAATTTTCGGATTTGATTGGAATCCTGCAATTTTGATCGGCTCTCTATTTGCCTCTCACACCTTGCTCGCGTATCCCATTATCAGTCGGCTCGGTGTCGTCGGAAATGAAGCGGTGACGGTCACAATCGGCGCAACAATTTTTACAGACATCGGTGCGCTGCTCGTGTTAGCAATCTGCGTCGGGATTCATGCAGGGGACTTTACCCTGTTCAAGCTCTTTACGCTGCTCGCGGCATTGGTGATCTATACGATCGTCATTCTCGTCGGGTTTGACAAAGCAGGACGCGAATTTTTCAAGCGCTCCGGGGATGAAGAAGGCAATCAATTTCTCTTTGTGCTGCTTGCCGTCTTTCTCGCTTCAGTGGGTGCGCAGTTGATTGGAGTCGAGAAAATTGTCGGAGCATTCCTTTCTGGACTTGCGGTGAATCGCGTCGTGGGAGATAGTCCAGTCAAGGAAAAAGTTTTATTTGTCGGCAGTGTCTTGTTCATTCCGATTTTCTTTGTGGATATGGGCTTGTTGATTCGAGTGCCTGCTTTTATTCAGAGCTTGACGAATCCGCAATTGTTGGGGTTGACTTTCGCGATCGTATTCGGACTAATTTTTAGCAAAATGGTGGCAGCCGTTCTTGCAAAATTTGCCTACCGCTATAGCTGGACAGAAATGATGGTGATGGGGTCGCTTTCTCTGCCCCAAGTTGCCGCGACGCTTGCTGCAACACTCGTCGGATATCGCGCTGGACTGCTAAGCGAAGGCGTGCTCAATAGCGTGATTGTGCTAATGCTTGTGACCTCTACGCTGGGTCCGATTTTGACCGCACGCTTTGCCAATGAGCTAAAAGCCGAAACAGTCGAGAATTTAGAGCCGACCGCGATTTCTGCTCCTATCTGGACAAATCAAATGACCGTGCTGATTCCGGTCTACAACCCCAACACCGAAGCCAACTTACTAGAATTAGCCGCATTAATTGCTCGATCGCATTCTGGGCGACTGATTCCTTTTGCGATCGCATTCTCTCAGTCGCATCTCAACTCGTCTCAGATGCAAGAACGCCTCGATCGCAGCGAATCTCTCCTCGATCGCGCGTCAAAACTCGCACAATCGTTTGATGTTGAAGTCACGCCAATTCTGCGGATTGACGATCGCATTGCTCAAGGCATTACCCGCGCAACTCGGGAACATCGGGCAAATCTGATCGTGATGGGATGGGGACGACAAAGCCGATTTGGAGAACGGTTGTTTAGAACGATCGTCAGCGATGTGCTGTATGCCGCTCCCTGTCCGGTTGCGGTCGCCCGTCTGCTCAAATCCCCGAGCGAATTTCAGAAAATTCTCATCCCGGTCGAAAACTTGACTCCTCGATCGATCTCTGCCCTGCAATTCGCACTCAGCATCGCAACCGCGACAGAGGGGCAAATGACCCTCGTGCATGTCTGCGGGCGCACGACTTCTGCCAGCAAAATTGCCTGGATTCGCTCCCAGATCGATCTGTTGATCGAAAAACTCTCCCCGCCTCAGACGCACCTCACCTCGATCGAAATTGTGATTGTTCCAGAAGACGATATTGGACGCGCGATCATAACGGCTGCAAAATCGTTTGATCTGCTGATTCTGCGCGCGTCTCAAGCACCGAATACGGCTGGAGGATTGATTCTGAGCAATATCACCTCGCAAATTGCTATGCAAATTCAATGCTCGATGATTTTGCTCGGTGAACCTGAAATGGTCGATCGTCCGGTCTTTCTCCCCAATTCGTAAGTTCATACAGAGATTAAATTAATCCCTAAATTTCCTAAAATCTTCTGATTAAGCTTGATTTGCCGAGACAGTCATGTGAAATTTGATACATGAGAAGCCGTCCCGCGCAATGAATTGCCTAATTTCAGTCAATGAATTGACGAATTGCTCTCGCTATTTCTCCACGTTGACCGAAAATGGAGTCAACAAGGGTGCATACGAGATGACAACTGATCAAGAAACGGGATCGATCGAATCGATCCGAATTTTACTTATAGAGGATAATGAGCCAAACCGACGACTACTTGAAGATTATCTGATTTATCAAGGCTTCGAGGTATGCTCGCTAGCAGTAGGGACGGGCTTTGAACGCGCTTTGCAGGACTTCAACCCTCAAATTGTGCTTCTGGATTTAAAGCTGCCTGATATAGATGGATATGACATTTTAGAGCAGATGCAGGACTCTTCTGAATGGCGAGAAATTCCTGTAGTCGTAGTTTCGGCTCGCGCATTTAATGCGGATCAGCAACGTGCATTGAGTTTAGGAGCGCGGAGATATTTAGTCAAGCCGATTCGATTGTTGGAATTGCTGGAGGTGATTCGATCCGTTTTGCGATCGCCTTAGCCCCTAGTCATTAGATTCAAGATGCGTTAAGCCTAACAAGTTCGGGTAAAATCTTCAGGTCTGTCCGAGTTTCGTTTTTTCCTTAACTCTTAACCCTGAATCACGCTATGGCAACCCCCGCAGTTGATCTTACAAACCCGCTCGATCGCTATTACGAGCAAGTTCGATCGATGATTCTGAGTCGCCAAAATCCGATCTCTGGACTTTTGCCTGCAAGTACCGCGATCAATGAACATGGAAATTACACCGATGCCTGGGTGCGGGACAATGTTTACAGCATTTTGGCGGTCTGGGGTTTGGCACTGGCGTATCGAAAATTAGATGACGATCGTGGACGCACTTATGAACTAGAGCATAGCGTCATCAAACTCATGCGGGGCTTGCTGTTTGCGATGATGCAGCAAGCCCATAAAGTCGAAAAATTCAAAGAAAGTCAGAATCCGTTAGAAGCGCTCCACGCCAAATACGACACAGCAACCGGATCAACGGTCGTGGGCGATGATGAATGGGGACATTTGCAGCTTGATGCCACTTCAGTCTTTCTCTTAATGCTGGCACAAATGACCAATTCTGGACTGTCAATTGTGTACACGATCGATGAAGTCAACTTTGTCCAAAACCTTGTCTATTACATTGGTCGAACGTATCGCACTCCTGATTACGGCATTTGGGAGCGGGGGAATAAAATCAATCACGGCAACCCAGAACTCAATGGCAGTTCAGTCGGCATGGCAAAAGCCGCACTCGAAGCGATGAGTGGGCTGAATCTTTTTGGCACTCAGGGCGGACAGAATTCAGTCATTCACGTGCTGCCGGATGAAATTGCACGTTGTCGCACCACGTTAGAATCACTGCTGCCCCGCGAATCGAGTTCTAAAGAAGTGGATGCAGCTTTGCTAAGCGCGATCGGGTTTCCAGCATTTGCGGTTGAGGATTCAGAACTCGTCGATCGCACTCGCGATAAGATTATCGATCTCCTTCAAGGAAATTACGGCTGTAAGCGATTCTTGCGCGATGGACATCAAACCGTGATTGAAGACACGACCCGTCTGCATTACGAACCGTTTGAACTCAAGCAATTTGAGCATATTGAATGTGAATGGCCGCTGTTCTTTACTTACCTTGCGTTAGATGGAATTTTTCGAGGCGATCGCGCTCAAGCTCAGGACTATCTCGATCGTCTAGACAAACTGGCGATCGAGCGCGATGGCTTCAAGCTGCTGCCAGAATTGTACATTGTGCCAGCAGCCGATATCGAAGCAGAAAAAGCCAATCCTCACAGCCAAATTCGCATCCCCAATGAAAACGTTCCGCTCGTCTGGGCGCAGAGTTTGTACCTCTTGGCGCAAATGCTGCATGAAGGCGTGATCTCCGTCGGAGACATTGATCCCTGTGGGCGCTATCTGCGTCGAGGACAACGCCGCAAAGCGACGATTCAGATTGCTCTGATCGCAGAAGACGAAGCGCTACAAGTCAAACTCGAAGCCAATAATATTACGACTCAGACCCTCAAGCAGGTTGAACCGATCCAAGTCCGCCATGCACGAGAACTCACCGTCGCCTATAGCTATGTGGGACAAAATGAAAAACTGGCGCTTACAGGTCGTCCCCGGCGACGAATGCGGAGTTTAACGACGGCAAGAGTTTACAAAATTCACAAAGATACGATCGTCTTTCTCCCCTCATCTCTTGAACCTGAGCGCTTTTACCTGACGTTGGACTATCACTTCCTCGTGTCCAATATCAAGACCGAACTCGCCTATATTCATCGACATTGGCAAAGCTTAGGAAGACCGATCGTCCCTTTGCTGCTGACGAAAGAAATGTACGAACTCGGTCGCGAAGCCTTGCTTGAACTTGCACAAGAACTGCAAGCCGGACGATGCGGCGATATTCCCGTTCAACTCGGACCACTCAAGCAGTTTCTCTTGAGTGCCGGATCTGAGCGGATTGATTCTCTGCATGAGTTTGAGTTTGAGACGGCTTCGGTTGTGAAATTAAGCGTGTCTCGCTACTTTCTGGCATTCGATCCGGATAAGACGCATCCGCTTAGCATCTCACAAGAGTTCAAGCTAGAGTGCGAATCGGATGTCAAAATCTTGCTAGACAGTTTACGATCGTCGCAAAACCTCTATGAACAAGTCGAGCTACTCGGCACTCTCGTTCGACTCGAAAGCTTAGAATTCGATACGGGAATTGCAGGTGCAGGACAGCCTGTTACAGTGCGAGATCTCCTGAATGAAATCTATGCGAAAGCGAGTAAAGGAGACGCGAATAAATCCCCCTACTGGAGCTTACTGCGGCGCTGTGCAGGATTGCTCGATAAAGTCGATGTGGGACTCTCTGACGCGGTTACAGACATCATTGTGAGACAGAAGCAAATCGCGATCGGCATAGCTTACAGCGAAGACTCTCTGATTGTGCAGCCGCTTCCACATACTGAGGTTTTAGAAAAGATTCGTCAGTTCTGCCGAGAAGACATCAGCGATCGCGTCCTCACTCAGGAAGTGATTATCTATCTCAGCTTACTCATCAAAGCAGAGCCTGATCTTTTCAAAGGGTTACTGACTTTAAGAGTGGGCTATCTGATTTTGCTGATTACAACGGATCTAGCCCGTGAGCTAAATCTGACTCAAGACGAAGCCTATGAGAAGTTAATGACTCTCAGCCCCTTTGAGATTAAGACTCGACTGCGCGAGATTGTTGTCGGCTATGCTGACCTGAACAAAGCCTTACTCAAGCAAGAATCTCTGAAAGTAAAACTGCCGAAGCAAGCGATCGATTGGGTCGTCCTCGTCGATAAAACGGAAGTCGAACCGACGGCGCAAGATTGGTGGCGCAAGCGTCAGCTTGACGGGGCATTAAATCGTGTCCCCAAAGACTTCTATCCGAGCGTCTGGAAAGTTCTACATCACTGTAAGGGCTTAGTCATCGGCGACAAGCTAGAACGCCGAAATCGGCTAGAAAGCGAATTTCTCACAACCGAGATGACCGCAGGCGAGAAAAACTTTGCATTGAAGATCGAGCATTTGCTGAATAAGATGCAAGCGCCTGAATATCGGCAGGTGAATGTCGAAGCATTGATGGAACTTGCCGCGATCGCAGAACGCAACCCCGATTTCAAAGTGGAAGAATACATTGTGATGGATGTCTTAATCGGTCACGCGGTTCGTCTTGCATGGCTAGATAAGCATCCCCAGCATCGCGATCGCTATGATGAATTCAAAGGTTCCGCTTGGCGATCGTTCTATGAAACCTCGCCTTATGACTGTGCGAGCTTTGTTGCAAAAGCAATGCAGTACCTGACGCAATTAGGCGAAGCAAGCCCCGTCTAGCCAACCCTCGCTTACCTTGCGCGATCGCATGTCCAAGCATAACTGCCATTTTTGATGGACGATTAGCTTTTTGCTAAAGCAATCCAAGCTCTCAGGACTTCTGCAACCGTCCAAGCTTGAGCAAAGCAACCATGTGGCATCATCGGCGCATCACCATCGAAAATTTCACTGAGACTCCCTAAGCCTTGATTACGCAGATGATTTGACATCGGTTCGAGGAATTCTCGCGCTTTCACCGGATCGCCGTAAACCCGGTAATGCGCGATCGCGTAAGCGCCAATGAGCCAACCCCATACTGTTCCCTGATGATACGCGCCATCTCGCTCGACTGAATCCCCTTGATATCGTCCCCGATAGTTCGCATGGCGAGGGTCGAGCGAGCGTAATCCATAAGAAGTCAGCAGTGATCGAGAACAAGCATCGACAACTCCTTTTTGCTGATTCGCATTGAGCGGGCTTTCAGGCAGCGACACGGCAAAGATCTGATTGGGACGTAATGAGGCATCATGTCCTTCAGGCGTATCTAGCACATCGTAGCAGTAGCCAAGATCCGCATTCCAGAAGCGCTCAAACCTTGCCAGAACGCGCTCTGCCATCGCATCATATTCGCGATAAGGTTTGCCCAGTTGCCGTGCAAATTTTGCCATAATGCGCAGCGCGTTGTACCAGAGCGCATTGACCTCGATCGGTTTGCCAATTCGAGGCGTAACCACCCAATCTCCAACTTTTGCATCCATCCAGGTCAGTTGAGTGCCCGCTTCTCCTGCATAAAGTAAGCCGTCAGCAGAATCTAAATGAATGTTGTAGCGAGTTCCGCGACAGTGCCAATCGATAATTTCTGACAACATTGGAAATAGATTATCGATCACATCGTGATCATCGGTGGCATTGTAGTAATCGAAAATCGCAATGAAATACCATAAGGTCGCATCAACAGTATTGTATTCAGGAATTTCACCTGCATCCGGAAACCGATTTGGTAGCATTCCTTGATTGAGATGCTGCGCGAACGTGTAGAGAATCGATCGAGCAATTTCGACTCGTCCGGTAGCCAGCGTTAACCCAGACAGGCTAATCATTGTATCGCGTCCCCAATCCCCAAACCAGGGATACCCGGCAATGATGGTCTTTCCATTCGGAGCGCGATTGACGATGAACTGATCCGCCGCTAATACTAATTGACGCACCCAAATCGGAGAGGTTTCGACCTGTTTCACCCGATCGAGTCGCCAACAATCAAACAGTCTCTGCTCATGGTTGCGCTGGGCACGGAGCGCCGTTTCACCATCTAAATTTGGGTTTGATTCGGTACTGGTGACAAACGTCAGCGATTGACCCGGATAGAGCATCGCTTGAAATGTGGCAGCATGGAGATGATCTTCTCGATCGTTCAGTCCTCTCGATCGCTCAACCGCTAGATCAAATCCGTAGTACCAATCATCAGCTTTCGTAACCGTTGCACCTCGACAGATCAGAAAAAATGGAGTCGCCTCAGGATAGGCAGAAAGCTTCAGACCTTGATCAATTGGGTTGATTTCCATCTGCCAGCCATTGCCATTGGTACTGCCGTGATAGTCTCGGTAATTAACAAAAGCTTTGAACGTCAGTGTTAGCGGTTGCGTTGCCCGATGAAGTTGATAATGCACATAGGTCGTATTTTCGCCTTGCTGCATCCAGATGCGTTTTTCGAGAATGGCATCACCGCAGGCATAGCGCCAAACTGGAACCGTACCTTCAAGAAAAAATCGCTCAATATGTCGGTATCCATGAGGTCCAACGATCCCATCTGACCAGCGATTGGTGCTAAGTGGATAGACATCTTCACCATAGCGAACCGATTCATCCAATTTCGTCGTCAGCAATGTGCGATCGAGCGGTGGCTTGAGAGCGGCAATCAGGAGTCCGTGATAGCGACGGGTTAGTACGCCTGCAATCGTTCCAGATGCGAATCCACCAATTCCATTGGTCACTAACCATTCTCGCGCTTCTGCGGTTGGCAGAACTCCGCAAATTTCCCGCCCAAAGTCAATCACCATAAAAAAAACCAGCCAGTCTCATGATTTTAAGAGACAGCCGTAAAAAGGATCAGGTTTCACCATAAGAAATTTCAATTTCCAAATTTCCTCTCAAGCTCAACCTTGGGGATCAAGATATTTTTGCAGTTGAGATCTAAACTCAATCAGGAGCTACCGTGAGGTGAAAGGTGTTGCCGTTTCTATTTGTGACTGATTTAGACCATACTTTGGTGGGTGATGATTTCGCGCATGACGAATTAAACGAGTGGTTGCTTGAAGCGCGATCGCAGGGCAGCAAGATTGTCTATTCCACAGGTCGATCATTGACTTTGTATCAAGAGTTAGCAGCCGAAGTGCCGCTATTTACGCCGGATCTGTTAATTGCAGCGGTCGGAACTGCGATTTACCGAGATTTGCAAGGTGAGCCTGATCCCGCTTGGTCAGAGAAGCTGCAAACAGGCTGGGATCTTGAGCAGGTCAAAGCGATTACCGCGCATTTTGCAGATTTAGTCCTGCAACCGGAGACTGAACAGAGCGAGTTTAAGGTGAGCTTTTTCTTGACAGAAGAAGCCGCAATGGAGGTTTTACCTCAGTTAGACAGGCTTTTGACTCAACAGGGCTTAGAGGTGCAACTGATTTACAGCAGTGGGCGAGATTTAGACTTATTACCTCGACATGCGAATAAAGGCTCGGCATTGACCTTTGTGCGCCAGACTTTGGGTTTTGCGCCCGAAGCGACGATCGTCTGCGGGGATTCTGGCAATGATATTGCGCTATTTTCGGTGGGAGAAGAACGTGGGATCATTGTTGGCAATGCACAGCCAGAATTACTCTCCTGGTATCGGGATCACCGCAACCCCAATCATTATCTTGCCAAATCTTATTGTGCTGCTGGCATCTTAGAAGGGCTACAATACTTCGGTTTTAAATGAAAATTCTATGATTGGTTATCTCAAAGGGACGATCGCTGCGATTCAAAAGACAAATAACAACCGCGTGACCTTGACGCTGGAGGTCAATCAAATTGGATATGACCTCCAGGTTGTGCCGCGTTTGGTGCAGTCTTTGCCATCTCAAGGTGAAGAGGCGCAGATTTTTACACATTTAAATCTGCGCGAGGATCAAGTGACCTTGTTTGGATTTGGAACGGCGGCAGAGCGAGATTTATTTCGACAATTGGTCAGTGTCAGTGGGATTGGTCCACAGTTAGCTGTTGCTTTGCTCGATACGCTGGGGCTGCAAGACTTAGTGCAAGCGATCGTGTCGGGAAATACACGCCTGCTTGCTCGCACCCCAGGAGTTGGAACGAAAACAGCAGAGCGGATTGCGCTGGAGTTAAAAACGAAGCTTTCCGAATGGCGACAGCAATCGGGAATTGTTGTCACTACTTGTGCAGGACCTGCTGCAAATATTCTCGAAGATGTGGAGATGACTTTGCTCTCATT
The DNA here is from genome assembly GCA_025454375.1 of Leptolyngbya sp. Prado105. Classification (GTDB taxonomy): domain Bacteria; phylum Cyanobacteriota; class Cyanobacteriia; order Leptolyngbyales; family Leptolyngbyaceae; genus Leptolyngbya. Next base: position 49,548 of record JALOOO010000001.1, read on the forward strand.
GGGCTATACCGATCAAGAAATTACCCAGGCATTGCAAGCCGTCGGGCAAAATACAGCCCTATCGAAATCAGCAGATACAGAGGCTTGGATTCGACAAGCGATCGCTTGGTTGAGCCAATAGATTCCACCTTTGAGATATCTGAAGCTCTGTCAATCGAGCGATTTGAGTCAGCGTGTAATTCAGGTACAAAGGGGGTGAATTCTATTAGGACGGTATCCTATGAAACTCAATTATGTTGTAAAAGCTTTCATGAGCTTTGTTTTGATAGCATTGATGGTCTTGTCAAATCCTGGTCTGTCGATCGCGGCTCCAACGAAAGCAGGCGAAGATATCTCTAGCACTAAGAATATTGTTCGCGAAGCTCAAGAAAAAGTAAAAGATGCAGCAAACAGCAATGCCTCTAAGGTTTCTGACGCAACCGATGGTGGATTCTTTGCGAAAAAAGCTCGTCGTGATGCAGCCCGAATCGAGAAGCGGGCAAATGAAGATGCAACGCGAACTGAAAAAGCGATCGAGAAAACCAAGAACGCGGTGAATAAGATTGCAGGTGACGCAAAAAATGCGCTCGATTAACGATCGATGAACATCATCTAATCCCGCATTTCGAGTGCGCTCAATGCTCAAGCGTCGTCTTTGCAGATTGAGCGCAGCCGAAATCGGGATTCAACAACTCAATCAAAGTTCTCAACCGCGATCGTCACTGCCAACAACTTTTGAGTGAGTCAATACCAAATTAGCTAGAAGACGAAACAAATTGCTCTAGTACTGCTTGTCGCAATAGCTTTTGAGGCATGAATCCTTGAGACAGAATAAAGTCATGGAAGGCAGTTTGACTAAATCTCTGTCCCATTTTTTGCTCAACTTCCCGACGAAGCTGCATCAGTCGTTGATATCCATAAAAGTAAGAAGGCGCATGACCCGGAAGCTTCACCGTGTAGCGATTGATCTCTTGCTCAGCAAAGAACTTCGAGAAGCCAACATCCTCAGTTAAGATTTTCATTGCCTGGTCGATCGACAATTTTCCTAAATGCAATTCGGGTTCTAAAAATGCTCGTGCTGCTCGAAGTAACTGAAACTGAAGTGAAATAAACTGCCCCTCGATCGGCATAAATGGTAAAGTAATCGCCTCAGCATAAAGCGCCCAGCCTTCATGATTCGCAGGATTATAGCCATACTTCGATCGCGCGTCTGACGTGCCCTTATCTTGAATCGTCGTAAACTGCAAATCATGCCCAGGTCTACCTTCATGAGCCGTCAATGTCCAAGCAACGGCTGGATAAGTAAAATCATCGTAAGCACGAGGTTGCTTATCCGGTTTCAAAACTGGAATGATGAAGACACCTGATGTCTTTTGGGAAGCTTTCGGCGCATAGTACTGTGGGACTGGAAAATTTGTGTTTTCGCGATCGTTGGTCAATCGAATCGTTAGATTGCGCTTCGGCAGAGTGACTAGCTTTTCGCGTCTGATAATCGCTTCAAGGTCTTTTTGGCGATTTTGATATTCAGGCAAAATTTTATCGGTCGGCAACTGTTCTTTTTTTAATACCCGAATCACTTCTCGATAGCGATTCGCTTGAACCCCTCGCCGCTTAGCAATTTGAGGAGCCAGAGCATTCATCTGTTGCTGAATCGAGTCAAACGCAGCGTGCGCTTCTTTCAGCAATTCATCGATCGGGATTTCGACTCCTCGTTGTTCTAATTCTAAGGCGTAAAGTTCAGGAGACAGGCGAAAATCGGATCTGGCTTTCGGTAAGATTTCTTGTCGAACAAAGGTTGTATAGTCTGTAATCTGAGATTTCAACTGGGTATAACTCGACGGATCGATGCGGTGTTTCTCGAAGCGTTGTTTAATTCGTTCTAGTTGTAAGGGCGTACTCGATAAATCTTTTTCGATTTGAGATTTTTCTGGAAAGAAAACCGCCGGACGCGATAAAGCTTCTCGCAGATTTTGCTGGGCTAGAGATGCGATCGAGGGTTTCCCCACCGTTTCCCCACTCAAGCGATTGACTTGTTTTACGAGATCCTGCTTGCCCAAATCATCAATACTGTCATAAATCTCCTGAGCAAGATTGACATAAGGCAGGCGAATTTGTCGATCGAGTCTGTCAGATTTTAAAACTTCATTTGCCGATTGAATCAGAATTTCTAAGTCGATTTTGAGCGCTGGATCAGTTTCTTGTCTCAGCTTGGTCTGAAAACTCTCAATCGCAGTACTAATGCCGCTCTCGCGACACTGTACATAATTCAAATCAAGCCTTCGCAACGGTTCGCTTAGCGTTGTCTCTGCTGCACATTTCTTTGCGGCTTCTGCCTGAGTCAATCCATTTGCATTTGCATTGCTGCGATTGATCCAATCTGGTTTTGCAGACGCGATCGAATTGACCACAGAATGAGACGCGATCGCCAAAGTAAACGCTGCGATCGCTAGCAAAATAGAGGCTCTACGCCCGACTCGTAAGACATGACGAATCATTTTTAAAATTCCAACACTGCTACTGTTTACACTGAAGCGAATCAAAAACAGTTCCCGCCTTTTGTGCCGCCGTTTGCAGATCCTGTGCATTCGTCAGCAGATTGACCACATACCGACTATCTTCTAAACTCACACTCGCTCGATAAATCACGGTCGCCTTTTCATCCGAATCCGGATACTTCAATTGTCCTTCTCGCACCGTAACAGGAGTCGGTGCGCCGCAGAGATTCTTTATCTCAGTCCGCACATCTTTGATCTTTAGCTCTTCCTCATCCGCACCCAGAGCAATACTATCCAAAATGCGATCGATCTGTCTGCGTCCAGATTCTTGCTGTCCGATCGGAACCCGCGCGACCAGTAGCTGAATATCCGGTTCGTCTCCTTCACTCGCAACCAAGGCAACTTTCGCACCTGCGATATTTACTCCAAGTAGCCCCTGCGAGCCTCCTGGTAGCGAATAGCTCATAATATTACTCGCGATCGCTTCTGCACGCTGAGGAGTCGCCGCATTACTCAAAAACTTCAGTGCAAGCCCAGTCAGTCCCACTCCCAGAGTCGCGATCGCACCTAAGACGATCGCCACCGTTTCCCAAATCGAAACTTTGTACTGTGGAATTCTAGACGGTAGTTCTCTCATCATTCTTACTCCAAATCCACACCTAAAAAGCGATCGAGAAACCGAGTCCGCCAAGCGAGTCGAACGATCAATCCCCACTCTAGCGCAACCAATCCCAGGAAAAGACAGTCCTGCAAACTAATTTGAGAAAGCTCAAAAAATTTCCGTAACGGCGGAATAAATAAAATCAGTAAATACACCCCGAGTAAAACAATGGCAACCCAGGTATACCGCCAATCTCCGCTCAGCGGTTCTCCTCCGACCCATGCAGTCGTTGGCGGCTTGAGAAATGGAATGAGCAACAATTCGCAAAATACTAAAATGGTCACGAGTGCAGTGCGCGGAATATTAAATTCGATCTCAGTTAAACCAACATTTGGAGGTAAATCTAAAGCAGCACTCACTAAATAAAATAAATACACGGTGAGTGATACTAAAGTGATTGTGATCGTCGCAGGCACGACAAAATGCAGCATCGATCGCACTAAACTTCGTTTCTGTGATTCTCCCGGTTGCGCCCAAATCGGAATGAATGTCGTCGGAATTCCCACCCCGATTAAAGTTACGATCGCACTGTGTTTATTTAACAACGGGAAACTATCTGAGACAATCGCGATCGCAAAAATCAGCAACGCGACACAGCACAGTCGCACCATAAATAATTTAACGACATCGCGAATGCCATTCTGAATCCGTTGCCCCTCAAGAAACGTATGCGGCAAAGCTTCAAACGTATCTTTCAGCAACACAATATCCGCAATGCTACGAGTCGCCTTACTACCGCTCTCCATCGCGATTCCCAGGTTCGCCTGCTTGAGGGACAGCACATCATTCACCCCATCCCCTGTCATCGCAACATAGAACCCCGACTTGCGTAAACTACGAACCAGTTGGGCCTTCTGCTGCGGTGTAATCCGCCCAAATACATTGTAATTTCGCGCCGTCTGAACAAATTGCGCTTCATCCATCTGAGCCAGTTCTGCTCCCGAAATCACCCGCATCTCATCTGTAAATCCAGCTTGCTTCGCCAAGGCAGCAACCGTTTGGGGATTGTCTCCAGAGATGATTTTTAGCGTAATTCCCGCTTTAGCAAATCCTTGTAGCGTTTCACGAGCAGACGGACGAAGCTGATCTGAGAAACACAGAATTCCAAGTGCCGTTAAAGGGGGAAGTGTATCCTCGATCGCATACTCCGTATGGGCAAATAACACGACTCGAAACCCTTGATTCACCTGTTGATCGATGTAATCCAAAATCTCATCTGTAATCGCGATCGATTTCATCAAAATCTCCGGCGCACCCATCACATAGGTTCCAGGCAATTCTTCAAATGCGATCGCGCTCCACTTTCGCGCCGACGAGAAAGGAACCTCATTCCGAATCGGCTTTGCATATCCCGAACAAGCAATCAAAACCGCTTCACTCGTGCGATTCCCCGACTGAGTACTTGCCGCAAAATCACCCACCAACCATTTCAATTGATCTTCAGAAATCCCCAACGGATGGAGCGAGTGCAATTCAATCTGATTCGTCGTCAGCGTTCCCGTCTTATCCAAACATAGGACATCAACATTGCTCAACGATTCCACCGCGTTCGTTTGCTGAATCAGAACATTCTGTCCCAACATCCGAATCGCACCCATTGCATACGCTAACGTAATCGCTAACAACAGTCCCGCCGGAATCAATCCCGCGATCACTGCCGCTCGTTGCACGACTTCATTCAGCGTCTGCGATCGACTAATAAAACTGATACCAACTAACAACCACAAGAACGACGCTAACAATAGCAGAATCCGAATAATCAGATTAATCTCAGACTGCAACGGCGTATAGACCTGGCGAAATTCCCTCGCTCCCATCGTCAGTTGATAAGCGACTGTATCCGCCCCAACTTTCTGCGCTTCATAACAAGCCGTTCCACTGACACAAAAACTCCCCGAATAGACGGGTTTTTCTGCAACTTTTACAATCAGATCAGATTCTCCAGTCAGTAGAGATTCATCAATTTCAACCCGTCCTTCTCCGACGATTTGCCCATCGACAAGAATTTGGTCGCCGGGACGCAGAATTAGCACATCCCGCAGCACAATTTCACAGGGGTCAATGTTCACCTCCTGCCCATTGCGAATGACAGTGGCATGAGGTCGATTGAGCAATGCAATTTCGTCTAACTTTTGTTTTGCCCAAATCTCCTGCACAATGCCAATGATTACGCCGCTAAAGATAATCACTGCGACGAAAACCGCATCACTCGCCCGCTGAAGCAGGATAAACACGCCGCTGATTGCAAAGAAGACGGCATTAACAAACGTAAACAGGTTTTCCTGTAAAATCCGCGCGTACGATCGACTAGTTGGCAGCTTCACATCATTAGTTTTGCCTGCTAACTGTTGTTCGCGGACTTCTTGATCGCTTAATCCGGGGAGCGTTGCCATGAATTGCAAATTGTCTCTATCAGGTGCTGACCATTATCATAGATGCTCTTTCCCGGTTCAAATGATTCGTTGCTCGGATGCGATCGCGAATTTCCCCTAGCAAAAAATGCTGAGGTTTAGTTCTTGGGCTAATTTCTCTATTAGAAAAAGTCCGGCAACCGAGTTTCCGATCCGGTCGATCGCGGGACTATAACAAGCGATCGCACCTTGTTTTGGAACGATCGCAACCAGCGCCCCGCTGACTCCTGACTTCATGGGCAATCCTACTTTTACAGCAAATGTGCCAGAGACTTCATACAGTCCGCAGGTCAACATCAAAGCCGAAACGATTTGCTGATGGGTGTGTGAAATTTCTAGATGCGGTTTTGCGAGCAGTAAGCCGAGTTGAGCTAAATCTGCGATCGTTCCTGATAGACAGCAAAGCTGATTGTAAGTATCAAGGGCTAAGTCTGATCGCTCAAGCAATTGACTCTGAACGAGTAAATCTGTGATCCTGCGATTTGTCTCATTCGGTAAAGACCGCACAGAATTTAACGCTTTGTGATTCAAGATCACCTGAGTTTGAGCGCGATCGTTTAACCATTTCCGAAACGCTTCACAGCGATCAGAACTTGAAGTTTTTGGCATTAATCCCGTTAATGCGATCGCGCCGCTATTGATCATCGGATTGCGAGGATGACCGTGATCGGATTTAAGTTGAGCGATCGAATGGAATGGGAGATCTGAAGGCAGCATTCCAACTTGTTGAAAAACACGCTCAGACCCAACCTGTTCAAGCAAGTAGAGCAGCAAGAACGGCTTAATCACGCTCATCAACACAAAAGGTTGCACAAAATCGCCAGAAATCACACTCTGATTTTCAGCCGAAACCTGGACTGCCAACAGACGCGCATTGACCTGTGCCAATTGCGGGATATAGTCCGGAAGTCGCCCTTGAAGCGTAAACCGCCGTGCTTGAGCGACCCAAGCATCTAGATCGGCTTGTGTGAGAACTGCCAGAGCCATGAGAAAGTGAAGGTTAGAAAAGAAGTCAACAGGAGTATAGCTTCATTCTTTCCGATTTCTTTAGACCTGATTGAATTCTTCTGTGCGCTCACTGTACTCGATCGGTAAGACCACCATCAAGTTCTCATTCGGGCGCGGGATGTAATGAGAGGAGAGAAAGAGCTTATCGCCTTCTTTGTACGCCGTCATCTTTTTAGCGGCTTCTAGTCCTGCTTCGACAGAAATCTTGACTTCTGACACATCGCCTCGAACGACGATCGTGATGTAAGCACCGCTGACTCGTTCCATTTCCACGAGCGTCACCCGTGCAGCCTTCACCATGACATCTGCAACCGCGAGCGCAGGCGGCAAGCCCCGCACTTCTACCATTCCGACTGCCTTAGCCATCCTAATGAACTCCCTTCCATATTGCTCGCAATATATAGATTATTACAGTTTGGTCTATGGTTAATGAAACTTCGATCGTTGGTTCCGCTGTTCATTCTGATTAGGAGAGCTTATCGGTGAACTGTCTTGAATAATGAGGCAACGAGTCTGAGCGTTACGAAGCGAACAATTTCTGTGCGATCCTAATGCGGCAACACCTTATTGCGGCAACAATTTATCACAGGTTAAAGATTGAGATGGAAAAAACGTTGAACCATTCCCCTAAAGAGAGTAAATCTCAAACTCACTTCAATTGTTTTTTTCAAACCGCGATTTGCAAATTTAAGCAAGTCTTTCTCTTTCAAACTTTCTGCAAAACTTTAGAAACAAACCTTAAGATCATTCAAACTCAATTCCATCGATTAAGACAGCGTAAAATTCAGCTTTTAGGATGGGTTTGGCTGTTGAGTTTGCTATTAGCAAGTCCAGCTTACGCAGGTGCATTATCCGATCGCGTTTCTTCTTTCCCCGATTGGCACAACAAACCGCCCGTCGATCGCGCCATCGGCGACCTGTTCTATCCCGATTGGATTGCGGGAAACTGGCGAGTCAAAAGTACGCTTATCGATCTCGTCGCACCGCTCGCGCCTAAAATCGTCACACCTGGGTTTGAGAGCAATCGCCAATCTGTCAATCAGCCGATCGAATTCGAGGTGCGATTTGTCCCAAATGCTAAGAAAGTCATCGCCGATCGCGCCTTCAACGGCTTGAATATTGCCCGCGCTTATTTAGGCGATCGCGTCGTTCTTTCGGTTAAAGTCGATCCGAATTCTCCAAACAAACAAATCACAGTTCTAAGAGACAATCGGATTCTGACTTCTACCATTACAGAAAGAGCGATCGAAACGCCTGATCCCAAACATTTCATTACAAGCGAAATCTTTCAACAAGTCTTTAGAAGTGCGTCTCAACCCTATCTAAATCAGGTAGAGACGACCACTGCCTATCAGTTTTTAGACAGAAAAATCGCCGCCGATCAAATTACTGCCATCTATCTTTCGCCTCAAGATCCTGACTATTTCAACGCGAAAAATACACCCGTTGCACTGTATCGATATCGCTTGGAATTTTCACAGACAAATGAGTAATTAGACTCACTATTTTTGTTGTGAATGTTACAGATAATTACCAGTTACATCCAAGTAAACTTTGATTTCTTAAGCTAGAAAGACAAGAGTGACTCTGTTATTCTCAGCGGGTACAGATCGAGAGCCTGAACTTGCAGTTCTTAAGATCCAAAGCATTATGACTTTCTGACCCTTAAACCAATCCGTTTTCGTGAGCGAGTCAAATGCAGATCACTCACAAATTCGATTCATGACCGCTATTCAAGAAGTTGCTGATTTACAAACGATCGACAACCTCTTTTTGAACCCACTCGATATTTTTGAACTTAGAGTTATGAACCATTATTGCGAACAATGGATTGCCGATTGGTGTCAGACAAATGGCTGGACAGATTGGTTTAAAGAGCGCTCCAGCTATTGGGCATTTCCCCCAAATTCTGTCATGCCTGTGCCGATTCCAACCTCTGTTTTATTGACGATCAAAGCGGAGAAGGGCTTAAGTACCGATGAGCGGTTCTGGACTTTAACCGCGATCCTGGGAACCGGACTTACCGCCGCTTGGGGATATGCGATCGCGTCCCCGATGCCACTACTCCTAGCATTTGTCGGATGCGCGATTGTTTTCGCCAGACTAGACTGCGAAGAAGCTTAATTTTTCTGTCTAAAAAATAGAGCAAGCCTTATTAGAATGAAGGGTTTGCTCTATTTTTTCGAGACTTTTGCAAACAGAAAAATATTGGTTCGATGAGGTCAAACGCTTTAGATGCGAGGCATCCGTCTTCTTCGGCTAGAATGGGTATCTAAGTTTTACAGATTCGAGAACGCCCATGACTGCTGCTCGCCGTTATCACATCACAACGTTTGGCTGCCAAATGAATAAGGCAGATTCTGAACGTATGGCTGGAATTTTAGAAACAATGGGCTTTGAATGGTCAGAAGAAGCCAATGAAGCGGATTTGATTCTTTACAATACCTGCACGATTCGAGATAACGCAGAGCAAAAGGTTTATTCCTATCTCGGACGGCAAGCTCAGCGCAAGCAGGAAAATCCAAATCTGACGATCGTGGTTGCCGGATGTGTGGCACAGCAAGAAGGCGAATCGCTCTTACGCCGCGTGCCTGAACTCGACCTGGTGATGGGTCCGCAATATGCCAACCAACTCGAAGACCTGCTAGAGCAAGTTTTTAGCGGCAACCAGGTCGTTGCAACTGATCCCATTCAGATTGTTGAAGACATCACGAAGCCGAGACGCAATAGCGACGTGACGGCTTGGGTGAATGTGATTTATGGCTGTAATGAGCGCTGTACTTACTGCGTGGTTCCGGGGGTTCGAGGGGTAGAACAGTCGCGCACACCCGAATCGATTCGCGCAGAAATTGAACAACTTGCAGCCCAAGGCTATAAAGAAATTACGCTGCTGGGTCAAAACATTGATGCTTATGGAAGAGACTTACCTGGCGTGACTCCAGAAGGAAGGCATCTCTATAACTTCACAGATTTGATGTACTTTGTGCATGATGTTCCAGGGATCGATCGTATTCGATTTGCGACCAGTCATCCGCGCTACTTCACAGAGCGTTTAATTCGTGCCTGTGCAGAACTGCCAAAGGTCTGTGAGCATTTTCATATCCCATTCCAGTCGGGCGATAATGACGTGCTAAAAGCGATGGCACGCGGTTACACGCATGAACGCTATCGTCGCATTATTGAAACGATTCGCGAATCGATGCCGGATGCTTCGATTAGTGCGGATGCGATCGTCGGATTTCCAGGCGAAACCGAAGCACAATTCGAGAACACCTTGACTTTAGTTCGCGATATCGGATTTGATCTCGTCAATACCGCTGCTTATTCTCCGCGCCCCGGCACTCCTGCGGCAATTTGGGAGCATCAGTTGTCTGAAGAAGTCAAAGCCGATCGTTTACAACGGCTGAATCATCTGGTTTCACAAAGTGCGTCAGATCGATCGCAGCGATATTCAGGTCGAATTGAAGAAGTTTTAGTCGAAGCGCAAAACCCGAAAGATCCAACGCAAGTGATGGGACGGACGCGAGGAAATCGGTTGACATTTTTTGCAGGCTCGATCGACGAACTCAGAGGTCAGACTGTCAAAGTGAAGATTACCGAAGTCAGATCGTTCAGCTTGACGGCGCAACCTCTGATTGAGGCTCGTCTGTAGAACGGAGAGGGTGGGATTCGAACCCACGGAACCTTTCGGTTCATTCGATTTCAAGTCGAACGCATTCGACCACTCTGCCACCTCTCCAAGGGACGTGTATTATCTTATCCCATTCCGTCGATTTTGGTTACTATTCTGATGTTTGTCGATCTTTATAAAGCATTGGCGCTATTCTTCTAAGACTTCGACGAGTTCTTCGATCGAGACTCCAAACGCCCGTGCTAATTTCAGAAGCGCTGTGTAGTCAGTCATTGTCATTGCTTCACGCTGAACATAGTTCTTGACTGTGCTGTAATTCAGTCCAGAACGCTCAGAGACTTCTTTCAGTGTCCAGTCGCGCTCATCTGCAAGCTCTCGAATCCTTAGCCGAATTAATCCCATCGATGCAACTGACAAAGACTCAATTGAGTCTTTTAATAGGGTTAGAAAGACTCAATTGAGTCTTTGATTAAGCGATCGCTCTCAGCCTGGAAAACTTGCAGCGATCGCACCCACGAATGAGGTACAGACATGATACCAATAGTTTTGTCATGCGTTGACACTTCTGCATTGTGGCGCGGAGGTAGACGATGACTTATCGCGATTCTCTTTTCCCTTGGTGCATCATTCGCTTATTGCCAAAAATGCAGCGTATCGTTGTCTGTCGCTGTCGGAATCGCAATCAGGCTCAAGCACATATTCAAGCGTTGCAACGCTTGAATCGGCAAGCGATTTATGAAGTGATTTTCGATCCCATGGATTGAATAACCATTGCTCCCACTGTTCAATTTCTAAAGTGTCTCACCCTTGAAAACTGATTCAATCTTCTACAAAATTTTCCAACTCTTTCCGAGCGCCTTCTTCGAGCTAATTGGCGAGGATGATCCACGGACTGTCACTTATGTGTTCACCTCTCAAGAAGTGAAGCAAACCGCATTTCGACTTGATGGTATCTTCATGCCTCCGCTGCGATTGCGCCAATTTCCTATCTATTTCGTAGAAGCGCAGGCATACAAGGAAAAACGAAACTTCTACTATCGTTTCTTTAGTCAGATTCATCTCTATCTCAACGATTACGAACCTGCAAATGCTTGGCAGGCAGTGGTGATTTTCACGGAGCGACGGTTTGATCAGGCTTTGCCGCATCACTATTCGGAGTATGAGAATAATCCAAGGTTGCAACGGATTTATTTAGACGAATTGCCAACAGATGTCAGTGAGAGCAGTCTCGGCATTGCGCTGTTAAAATTGTTGGGGACGAAACCGAGAGAAGCTCCAATGAAGGGTCGATCGTTGATTGACCGAACTCGGCAAGAACTGACGGATTTGACCATCCAGCGGAATTTTATAGAATTAGTGGAGACGGTCTTCGTTTACAAATTTCCAAAACTATCTTTTAGCGAGGTCGGTGAAATGTTAGGACTTGGTGATCTAAAGCAGACGCGGGCGTATCAGGAAGCGATGCGAGAAGGACGCGAAGAGGGACGCGAAGAAGGACGCGAAGAAGGACGCGAAGAGGGGCGAAAGGAGTATCTAACGCGGATGGTTCCAAAGCTGCTTCAGAAAGGCTGGACTGTCGAGGAGATCGCTGAAGACACTGGAGTTTCAGTAGAGACTGTGCAGCAGCTTATCACTCAGGAATAGAGACGACACAATCTGGATTGCGAACCAGGCATCGAGCAGTCTGGTTCCTTGATTTGTCCTAACGCTGGTCGATTCAGTTAGTTAGGTTGAAGTCCTTTGATAAATTCTAAAATGGCTTCAAGACCATCGAGTTTCGCCATCTGCTTTTATGCGTTGCTCTCGTCTAGTTGGGCGAGTTGTTGAAGTTCAGCGACGAAAGCTTCCGCACCAAGCATGGATGAGTTTTGTAATGCGACTTGTGCGAGTTGTCCGAGGGCATGATCTTCAAGTTCGCTCAGTCGATCGAGCAATTGTTGATAATTTTCAACGGACAGCACAACATAGCTAGGCTGAGATTGATTCACCAAGATGACAGGTTCATGGGTGGCAGAAGTGAGGACATCTTGAGCGCGCGCACATCTCTTCAATTGAGAATTGCTGCATGGCGGCAAATTGTTCAGAATAGATTTGATTATTACTGTATCGCCCTAGCAAGAGCGTTGCCTGATTATCCCTAATCAGTTTCAGAAACCGCTTCAACCTTTTCAGGCTCAGATTTCTCTTTCATTGTCTCCGGATTGCGCTTAGAAAATCCCCAAGCAAAGACGATCGCGACTAACGTAATCATCAACCATTCTGGCGGTACAAGCTGATCATTCAACACTCGCAGTAACAACCGCATTCCCACAAACGAAACGGTGATGTAGCCTGCATCTTCTAAATGTGTAAATTCTTCTAGCCAGCCAATAAACAACCCTGCCATAAATCGCAGCGCCACAATCCCGATCGTCCCGCCCAGCAAAATCAGCCAGGTTTCTTGAGAAACCGCGATCGCAGTCGTGACACTATCGAGTGAAAATGCCAAATCTGTCAATGCAATCAGCGGGATCGCTTGCCACAGCGAAGCAAATCGAGGTCCGTGATGGGCGTTTTCCTCATCTTCCTGAGAAGTGAAATACTGAAACACTAACCACAACAGGTAGAGCGCTCCCGCTAACTCAAACTGCCAATAGCCAATGACCCAAGACGCAGCCAAAATCAGCGACATCCGCAGAACATAAGCAAACACCAAGCCAATATTTAAAGCTTGACGCTCTAACTTAGGATTCTGTAATCCTTGGGTCAAGGCTGCCAGCGCGATCGCATTATCAGCCGACAGCACGCATTCCAATGCTACTAAAACGAGCAGCAGAAGAAAGGTCTGCGGGCTGAATTGATCCGGAAAGTTCAGGTCTATCATGTCGGAGAGTTCGCGCCAAGTTGGCAAAGTAGACACTTCATTATCTACTCAAGTGTTTCAGTTTGCGACGATTCTGAGAGGTACGGAAGTCCGCCCTAACCACCGTACTGCCACCCTGTACTCTCCAAATTCAAAATCTCCCCGTCTCGATGGACTCCCGCTGCAATCACTTCACCCACAAATACTGTGTGATCGCCGTGATCAACGGTTCCGATGACCTGACATTCGACGTAGCCCAGCGAATCCGAAATAATCGGACAACCCGTTTCGCCTAAATAAAATTCCACATCTTCAAATTTGTTGCCAACTCGACGCTGAGGCTTGAAAAACTTCTGTGCCAGTTCTTTCTGTCCCGCCTCTAAAAAGCTCAAAGCAAACACGCCACTCTGACGAATCATCTGGTTTGAGCCAGAATCATTTTTGACACAGTTCACGACAAGAGGCGGCTTAAACGATCCCTGCATCACCCAACTTGCAGTAAATCCATTCACGTCCTCTCCGTCTTTGACTCCACAGATATATAGCGCATGTGGAATTTTTAGCAGCATTGCTTTTTTCGCCTGTTCGTCCAGCATGAAATCACCATTGAACTCTTCGATCGATTAGCTTACCAAGGATTCCAAAACAAAACCGACCCTCTCAGGTTGAGATAGGTCGGCTCAAAACTTTGGGCGAAATCGAAGGTTTACTTAGCTAAAAAGCCTTTCACTTGTTGCAAAGCATACGGAAGAATCCGCGTTAATGCCCAACCGCCAGCCAAGATAATCGGAAATAACACGATCAGGATGCGAAGGTCCATAATGATTGCTCTCGCTTAATCAGATGTTTCAATTTTGTTATATGTAAATTTTTAGCGCATTTAGCTCAGCTTTCAAAGCAGTTTTCTCAGGTAATTTACATTTCTATACAAAACCCAAGTCTTTGCCTCGATTGGCATGAACGAGCGCTAACTTTTCGTAATGCTGAGCATGTTCGATCAGATGTTCAACTTCTGTCTCTAAAAGTTCTCGAATCGGTTTTCCGGGGACACCGACCACGAGCGATCGCGGCGGCACATCCTTCGTCACCACTGATCCCGCCCCAATGATGCTCCCTGCTCCGACTCGAACACCGTCCAGTACGATCGCCCCAATTCCAATGAGACAGCCCCGCTCGATCTGGGCGCTATGAATTACAGCTTGATGTCCGATTGTTACGAATTCTTCTAAAACAGTAGGTTGACCCGGATCTCCATGCAAAATTGCGCCATCTTGAATATTGGTATGGGAGCCAAGAACGATTCGTTCCACGTCAGCACGAACGACGGCATTGTACCAAATGCTGACTCCGGTCGCGATTTCAACATTTCCAATGACTGTAGAATTGGGCGCAACGAAGGCAGCGAGGGAGAGATCCGGGGGATTCCAAAAATTTGGAGTAAAAAGAAATGACATTTCAGGCGAATCGGAGGTGATAATGGTTCTAGAAACGTGCAAGCACAGCCAGTTATAATAATTTCACGATCGCGCCTCGTAAATACGAAATGATTTGAGTGCCCGTACTTCATGATTAATCCCAGTTTTCAATATCCGATTTTTGGTCCTGAGATCCAGTGTCCCCACTGCCGCCAAACCATTCCGGCGCTGACACTGACTGATACCTATCTCTGTCCGCGACATGGCGCGTTTGAAGCAAATCCGAAGACGGGTGAGTTGATCCATTTGCAATCTGGGCGACATTGGCGACTTTGGAATGAAGAATGGTATCGCCAACATACGCATCCCGATGGGATTCGGTTTGAGATTCACGAAGCGCTCGATCGACTTTATACGCAAGGCTATCGTGCAACTCGCGTGATTATTGCTCAGCGCTATAAAGAGTTGATTAGCACCTATCTAGAACGGAGTACCCCTTGGCGAGGTCAAGCTGATTCACCAAAACCCAAATTATATGGGCTTCCGGTCGAATTTAGCCCTGATCCCAAAGACGATCCTTGCTGGGATGTGATCAATTTTGACCTAGAAAAGGAACCCGGTGCGCCTGTGCGATATCCCTATTTCCGACTGTTTGAGTAGATTCTTCTCATGCACCACGTTTCAATCAGAACGGCGGATATCTTTCGGGCGATCGCCTTTTACGAACAGCTTGGGTTTCAAGTCTCCGAGCGTTTCCAAACAGGCTATACCCTGGCGTGTTGGATGGAAGGACTCGGCGGACGGATTGAACTGCTGCAAATTCCGGAGCCGAAACCTGCGCCAGATGCCTTTAACGATGAGCATTACACGGGATATTATCATCTGTCGTTTGATGTGAGCGAGTTAGCAGCAGATATGCCGCAGTGGATTGATACGCTAAAAGAAAAATTAGCTCAGCAAGATCACGAATTGAACGTCCTGCTAGAACCGACTCAGCAAATGATTGGCGATCGTGTTTATGAAGTCGCATTTATTTCTGATGCCGATGGACTCGCGATCGAATTTCTGAATCGTCTGAAGTGAAGTAGAGTACGATCTCTTCACTTTCGATAGCTGTGACGTTTCATGCGTGCTGAACCTTTTCTCGATAATTGGGCATATCTCAAAGTTGAATTGAATTGGCTAGAGCGATTGCTTCTCACCGCAGTCGCACGGCAGCGCAAAGACACAAAAACCGTCGAACGAGTCTCACAGACAAAAGCCGATCGTGCGACTAGCCATTGGTGGAAAGGATTGGTCAGTTTTGATGAAATTATTGCTTCAGATTCTCCCGCAGAACGCCGCAAACCCACTCCCCCCGCAAGCTACCAACAGCAGCTTGATGCCAGAATTCAAGCGAGTTGGCACAAAGGCATCGGACTGGCTTTGCCCATGTTGTGCGATCGCTTAGAACTCAATGCGTTTGAGAAAAATGCGATTCTACTTGCCCTTGCTCCAGAAATTCATCGTCGATACGCTCAAATGTATGGGTATTTGCAAACGGGGCAGGACATCCAAGAACGTCCCAGCATTGATCTCGTTTTGCGATTGTTCTGCCGCACCGATGTGGAATGGCGAATCGCGAGATCGAGCTTACTCGATTCAAGTCGGTTGCTGCAATCAGGCTTGATGCAGGTTGAAGGAGCAGAACGATCGCTCTTTCTCACCCGATCGCTCAAACTCTCAGATGAATGCGTCAACTATTTACTCTCAGACCCCGCCGATTTTGCTGAACTAGAAGCGTTATTAGACCCGCAAACGTCAACCGTGTTTGCTCGATCGGTGCCCCGAACTCCCATTGATTTAGTCCTACCGGAACTAGTTTTAGAGCAACTGAACCAGATTTGTGAGCAAGTGAAGTTTGCCCCTCAGTTAAAAGCTTGGGGATTTCAACAATTTCCAGGCATCAATGCTTTGCTCATTGGCGCACATGGGACAGGGAAAACGCTCTCAGTCCAATGGATTGCCCAGCAATTAGAGATGCCCTTAACAGAGGTTGATTTAGCGATCGTGGAGGATTCGCTGATTGCAGATCTGATTGCCGAACGTCCGATGCTGTTATTGATCAAGTCGGCTGAGCGTTGGTTAAATCGTTCGGCTCCGATTGCAAAAGTGCTTGAATTGATCAATTCTCGTCGAACTCTGACTTGTTTTAGTGTGGGACATCGAATTGCAGTGCCAAATGTTTTGCGATCGCGCTTCCAATTCACGATCGAATTTCCCAAACCGGATCAATCTGCCCGCTTGAAGTTATGGAGACAAGCCTTTCCGGCTGAAACCCCGATCGCAGAATTAGACTGGCACACGCTCGCGAAAAAGCACAATCTTACAGGAGGCGAAATCAAAGCGATCGCCAAAGCTGCGGCAATTGAAGCTTTAGCTCAGGAAGCTTGCACGATCGAGCTTGATCACATTCTCAAAGCCCTTTCTGTCCGATGAGATATTTCAATGAGATATTTCAAAGGGTTTGCCCCAATTGCGTCTCAAAACAATTTTCCAACTTTCCCCACGATCGGCAGCGAAATTGCTTTACGTCGCCACAACTGCACCATGAGAAAGAGATTCAAGCCAAAATATCCCGAAGTCATAAAGCTTGCCGCCAACAGCACTGGCAGTGGAACCGACTCTGCATTCATCGCACTCGCACCCATCAGTCCATAGAGCAGCAACCAGCCCACGGACAGCTTAATTACGAATCGACTCAATGCTCGCTCTTGCCGTCCTCCTGCCCGACGGTACAGCGTCCATACTGCTGGAAAAAATCCAAAAATTGGCACAAAATAGAAAAATAGCCGAATGTGCCGCAAGGTATCAGGTTCAATTTCTTCAGACTTGAGAAAATCAAATTCGTTCATGACTTAAATCACAGGGAAGACGATAGACCGCGAGTCAAAGCGCGATAATAATATTTAGAGACTGCCCAAAATCATCTCGCCTGAATCAATTCTTGAGTTAGTGTCGCTGCATCATGCCTCATCGCAATAAGCTGTGGATTTGGTGGGATTCTTTACCACCCGTGTCAAGAGCGATCGCGATCGCGTCTTTTGCTCCCCTAGTCGTACTAAACGCCTGGGCGGTTTCATCTACTTTTGAGTATTTTCATTCGCTCCTCGCGATCGTCGTGGGCGCGTCTTTGCTAACTTTTCTGCTGAACTATCCAGTCAGCTACATGCAGCAGCACGGCACGACCCGAGGGAGAGCGGCGATTATCGTCTTTCTGTTTACGATTTCGATCTTGCTCGCGATCGGAGTCACACTGGTGCCGCTGGCACTGCAACAGGCTCAACAGCTTGTCACACGCTTACCAGAATGGATCGATTCAGGACAGCGACAATTGATTCTGCTCAATGACCAAATCGAAAAAGCTGGATTTCCAATTAGTTTAGACGTTCTAGCCGATCAAATTACTGCCCCCGTTAAGAATCAGCTACAGCGATTAGCAGGAGATATTCTAGGCTTAGCCGTCATTACCGTGACGAGCATTCTAGATTTGTTACTCACGTTAGTCCTCACTTTCTACTTACTCCAGCACAGCGATCGACTCTGGGAAAGTCTGGTCGAATGGTTGCCGCATCGAATTCGCGATCCGTTTAGCAATACGTTGCGCCTGAGTTTTCAGAACTTCTTTTTTAGCCAGTTGATTTCTTCGACTTCGATGGGCTTTGTATTGACGGTGATTTTCTTATCGTTGCGAGTGCCATTTGGACTGTTGTTTGGCTTGACGATCGGGACAATGGCGTTGATTCCATTTGGTGGCTCGGTTGGGATTGCGCTCGTGTCCTTGCTCGTCGCATTGCGCGATATTGGGTTAGGTGTTGAGGTTCTGATTGCGTCTCTGATTGTGCAGCAGATTATCGAGAATCTGATTATGCCGAGAATTCTCGGCAGCTTTACAGGCTTAAATCCGGTGTGGGTGTTTATCTCAATCTTGATGGGGGCACGAGTCGGAGGATTGCTTGGAGTTGTGGTTGCAGTTCCGATCGCAGTGGTGATTAAGAGCATTTTGGTGTCATTGCGATCGCCAAATTCACCCATCATTGTCTCCAGTGATATTCAGATCGCTGAAATTCCAGCAGGTCAGGCTTCTGAAAGCTGAGAGGTCGCAAGTTGAGGAAGCGATTTTTTTACTTGCACCCTCTCACAAAAACACGATTTCCAACTGCACTGCAACTCAAGCTGCTGATAATTGAAGCCGACGATCGGCAATGAGCAAGGCTTCCATCTCATCCGCTGAAATCGGCGGACTGTACAGGAAGCCTTGAATCGCATCACAGCCGCGCTTGCGGAAGAATTCCAACTGTTTCTTATCTTCGATGCCTTCCGCGACAATGTGCAATTTCAAGCCTTTTGCCATGCTGATAATTGCTTTGGAAATCGCGATCGCACCTTCACTCACATGGATTTGTTTTACAAAGCTACGATCGATTTTCAAGGCATCGATCGGCAATTGGTAGAGGTAATTCAAAGATGAATATCCTGTGCCAAAATCATCGATCGAGATTTCAATCCCTAACTTCTTCAGTGCCTTTAATGTGATAATTGTCGATTCGACATCCTGCATCACGCAGCTTTCGGTTAGTTCTAACGTCAGCAACTTCGGATCAAGTCCGGTTTCTGCCAAAATCGCTTCGACCCGTTGTGGTAAATTTGCTTGCTGAAACTGGCGCATTGATAAATTCACCGATACCCGGAGTGGCTGAAAATAGCAGCGCTGCCAAAGCTTTGCATGTTGACATGCGGTCTTTAACACCCACTCTCCTAAGGGCACAATGAGTCCCAACTCTTCTGCAACCGGAATGAACTTTGTTGGAGAAATCACACCCCGCTCTGGATGATGCCAGCGCACTAAGGATTCCATCCCCATAATCTTTCCGGTTCGCAAATCAGCTTGCGGTTGATAATGCACTTGGAATTCGGATCGCTCGATCGCTTTGGTCAAATCCATCTCAATTAAGCGACGCTCGACCTCTAACGCATCAAGGTCTGAATCATAGAGACGATGGCGATTTGTCCCAGGTTGCTGACACCAATGCTGAGCCGTTTCTGCCTGCGTTAATAGGTCTTGAGGCGTGCCCTGCGGATCATCTGTCCAAGTCATGCCGATATTGGCGTGAAAGCGGATCTCATACCCATCGATCATGCAGGGTAAAGTGACTCGATCGAGCAGGAACTGAGCAAACTCTGCTAATTCTGACGGGGCAATATCGCGCAGCACAATCCCAAACTGATCCCCGCTCAGACGCGCTAGGAAACCATTTGACTGTACGGCTTTACTCAGGCGATTTGCGACCATTTGCAGCACGATGTCGCCTGTCACATGTCCAAATCGAGAATTGACCACGTGAAATCGCTGGAGATTTAGACAAAGAACTGCCATCCCCTGCGACGAATGGAGATCAGCAAATGAACTCATCAAATTGTGCAAATGCTGATGCAGCAGTCCGCGAGTAGGTAAATGCGTCAGCGAATCTAACATTGCTCCACGCCGAATTGCTGCGGTTGCCTGTTTTTGCTGTTCGCTGTATCGCTCAACTAAAACTGCCTGCTTCTTCAGGCGCGAGGAGATTGCGCCCAATAATTCACTCACTGAGCAAGGCTTGACTAAGTAATCGTCTGCCCCTGAATTCATCCCTTGCCGAATGTCGTTTTTCTCGCTTTTTGCGGTGAGAAAAATGACGGGAATGGTTGCAGTTTGAGTGTGCGATCGCAGATTTTCTAAAACTTCATATCCATCTAGCTCTGGCATACAGACATCGCAGAGAATCAAATCTGGATGGTACGCCCGAGCTTTTTGAATGCCGATTCGACCGTTTTCTGCTTCGATTCCTCGAAATCCTTCGAGTTCCAAAATCTCAAGCAGATTATTCCGAATCAACTCATCGTCTTCAATGATAAGAATGGTCTTCATGGGAGAGCAACCTAGCGAGATCATCAAGTGGGAAGAAACCTATCTTCTAAATCTAAATAACTTAATAAAAAGGAAGAAAAAACTGATTGCTAGAAATGGGCAACCGATACGAAGGGAGTTGGACAGGCAAAAAAAGCAATGTCCGCAATTTCAGAGCCATTTTCTAGTTCAATGCTTCATAAAAAAGTTGCGATCGATACCTCTGCCCACTCGAAAACTGGATTGTCCCTGCTGTTGTTGTCTTCACGCTTCATACACCCTTGAGTAGAACTGAATAGAACTGAATTGATGTCGAGATTCAGGAACGAGATTCAGGAATTTTGTCGCTGCTTCCATAGCTTGCTCTCGCAGTGTTAGAACGCAGAATCTGCGTTCATTCAGAAATTGATCTGAGACTACGGGTTCAAGCAATTACTGAGAACTTAGTGAAACTGCTGAAGTAGATATAACTAAAGGATACTGGATTAGTTTGCCCCTGAAGTCCCCACTTGACTACTAAAGATCACAATTTAAGCAACCAAGTTAAAAAGTAACTTGGATTATTACATTCGAGACTAGACCTTTAGCTAGATGTCCGTTTGTAATTAATCTGATCGGTTCCCCCGATCGGAGGAAGAAATAAAGACTCCTTTTGAAGAAAAATAGATTAAAGTTGTGAATCTATCGTAAAGACACTAGATCTGAATGCGAGATTCTACGGATTTATTACAAATTTCAACTTAGAGCTAAATTGTGCCGAAAACTTCCCATAAGATAACCGAATACTTCATACTAAGGTCAGAATTCTCTAATTTTTCACCAGAATTCTTTCAGTTTAAAGTGACCCGTCTTACGAAGTTTCACGGATAGAATACGGCTTGCAGATTTAGCTTGCCGTATAATGTCGAGTTTAAGCGCAAGCTTTTGTTACGACGAGCAGTGTTCGTAACTGCACTTTCACTTTTGGTTTCTGTTCTATGTCACTATCGACATCTATGTCCTACTCTCAGCCCTCTCGAACCCCAGCGAAGCGAAAACGAGGAATTATCCTCAGCACCAGAGGTTGGCAGCGTCTTCAAGCCGCTGAGCAGCGATCGACGAACCAGAAGAATTTTGGCAAGTCCTACACGCTTCAAGAACTCAGCGAACTGACTGCGCTCAGTCCTAACACACTCGCACGGGTTCGCAGTCGCAAGGTTGCCGTTGATCAACAGACGTTAGAAAACTATTTTCGGGCATTTGAGTTATTACTGACTCCGGATGACTACACAGATTCCGAAACGGCAAATTTGGGGAATCGCCAGCATATTTTGCTAAGTGGACAGCTTCCGGTTGATTCACCCTTTTATGTGTACCGCCCTCCGATCGAGAGCATTTGCTATGAGTCTTTGCTGAAGCCAGGGGCTTTGGTTCGGATTCGAGCGCCGCGCCAAATGGGCAAGACTTCTCTGACGGCAAGAACCCTCACTCAGTTGAGAGAGCAACAGCAATTTCTCACGACTATTACTAGCTTGCAGCTTGCAGATGCCTCAGTTTTTCAGGACTTGAAGCGGTTTTTACAGTGGTTCTGTGCCATTGTCACCCAAAACTTAGGCTTGCCCAATCAGCTTGATCGGCACTGGGACGACCTATTTGGCAATAGCTACAACTGTACAAACTATTTTGAAAACTATGTATTGGCGGAGATTGATGCTCCGATCGTGTTAGCCCTCGATGAAGTCGATGCCGTGTTTGAGCATCCTGAGATTGCAACAGACTTTTTCGGAATGTTAAGGGCTTGGTACGAAAAATCTCGTTATGGTGATGCGAAGAGTGAACTTTGGCAAAAATTGCGCTTAGTACTGGTTCATTCAACTGAAGTTTATGTCCCACTAAACTTAAATCAATCCCCATTTAACGCAGGCTTGGCGGTTGAACTCCCTGTTTTATCTTTAGAGCATGTAGTGGATTTGGCGCAGCGATATGGCGTAGACAACGCAGATGAAGCAGCAGCAGCACTTCTCGACCTAACAGGCGGAAATCCTTATCTGGTGCAGGTGGGATTGCATCATCTCAGTACTCAGTTCGTCAGTTTGGGAGATTTAATCGAATCTGCGGCGACGAGTGATGGAGTTTATGCGAACCACCTACGGAATTTACTATGGGATTTACAGAAATATCCAGAATTAATGTCAGCGTTTAAGCGGATTGTTTTATCAGATACGGCGGTTGAACTAGAACCCATTCTCGCGTTTAAATTACAGAGTAAAGGGCTAGTCAAAATCAAAGATCCTTTGATTGTGCCAAGTTGCCAATTATACCGGAAGTACTTTCAGCAAGCGCTCTCGACCACGTGAACCTTGAACTTCTTCATTCACGCTATCAAGTCGGTGGAAGTCTGCCGCCCGATGCCGCATGTTACGTCCAACGCAAAGCCGATCAGGAGTTGTATGCAGCCCTGTTAGCGGGTGAATTTTGCTATGTATTTAACTCGCGGCAGATGGGAAAGTCGAGCTTGCGAGTGAGATCGATGCAGCGACTGCGAGAGGCGGGAGTCGCTTGCTGTACCGTGGACATGACGGGGATCGGGGTGCAGCAGGTGAGTGCAGAACAGTGGTACGCCTCGATCGCGGCTTCTTTGGTCAGTAGTTTTGACTTGAAGATCCAGTTTGGGCAGTGGTGGCGAGAGCAAGCACATCTGACCTTTGTAAATCGATTAGAAATTTTGATCGAGACGGTTTTGCTCCGACAGGTTACGCAAAACATCGTGATTTTTATCGATGAGATCGACAGTGTGCTGGCACTGAAATTCCCAGCAGATGATTTTTTTGCCTTGATTCGGGCGTGCTATAACCAGCGATCGGAGAAACCAGAATTTAATCGCTTGAGTTTTGCCCTCCTAGGCGTGACAACTCCTGCGGATCTCATTAGTGATAAACAGCGGACTCCTTTTAATATTGGACGAGCGATCGAACTGAGCGGGTTTCAGTTTACAGAGGCGACTCCTTTATTAACAGGACTCAGCCGCGTGGCAAAAAATCCAGAAGCTGTGCTGCGGCACATTCTCAATTGGACAGGCGGACAGCCCTTTCTGACTCAAAAACTCTGCGATCTCGTGGTTCGCGAACTGACCGAGCAAGATCCGTTTTTGATGGAAGAAATCGATCCGATTCACATTTCAGAACTCACGTTAGAGCATCTGTTTCATATCAGAATGATCGAAAATTGGGAAGCGCAGGATCGTCCTGAACACTTGCGAACCATTCGCGATCGCCTTCTCAGCAATGATGAACAAACAGGACGGCTCCTCGAACTGTATCAGCAGATCCTCCAATCCCCTAGAGTCAGTATCGCTGGATACTATCCCCTATTTGAGCAGCGACATCAGGGAATCGCGATCGACAATAGTGTTGAACAGATTACCTTGACGCTATCTGGGTTAGTTGAGAAAGTGGACGGATATTTACGCATTAAAAATCCAATCTACGAAGCCGTTTTTAACGCTCGCTGGATTGATCGCCAATTCGCAAAGCTTCGCCCCTATTCAGAAGCCCTGAGTCAGTGGAAGCAATCGCTTTACCAAGACACCTCGCGACTGTTACATGGGCAGGCTCTGATCGATGCCCAAACTTGGTCAACCGGGAAACATCTGAGCGATGAAGACTACCGCTTTCTCACCGCAAGTCAAACCTTCCAAGAAGAAACGCTGCGTCGCCATCTAGAAGCCGATCGCGCTCAAGAAATGGCAGTCCGATTGCAGCTTGAAAATCGTAATACCAAACTGCAACAGCGACTTTTAGCCTTATTGAGTCTTGGGCTTGTGACTTCGATCTTTCTCAGTGCGATCGCATTTCTTCAGTATCGCAGAGCCGCTCGCAACGAAGTGAGTACGCTCACCAGTAACTCTGAATTACTCTACACGATGGGCAGTGGATTAGATGCTTTAGTCGTCGCATTGCGGGCACGTGCGAAAGTCAAAGATTTAAACCTACAAGACAAGACCACGTTAAGAGAAGTCGATCGAGTGTTGAGGCAAGCCGTTTTTACAGGAGCGGAGTTCAACCGATTTTCGGCGCATACTGGGAGTGTGCGCTGTGTAAACTTTAGTCCCGATGGGGAGTTCTTTGCGACTTGCTCTGAGGATCAAACCGTCAAACTATGGCATACCGATGGAACCCTTGTGACGACGCTAAAAGGTCATCTGGGAAGTCTTTTAGCTGTTTCCTTTAGTCCCGATGGCAAACTGATTGCGTCGGGGAGTACAGATAATTCCGTTCGCCTTTGGAGTCATGACGGATGGCAAGTCGAGCGGTTGCTAGGGCATCAGGGCAATGTGCAGAGTGTAGCGTTTAGCCCAGATAGTTCGCTGCTTGCTTCTGCGAGTGCAGATCATACGGTGAAGCTCTGGTCACGCGATGGAGCCTTGATCCGGACTTTACATGGGCACCAAGGCACGGTGAATGCAGTCAGATTTAGTCCCGATGGCAATGTGATTGCGACAGCCAGTGCAGATCGCACGATTAAGTTCTGGACAAGGGATGGCGTGTTACTCAAGACGCTAACCGGACATCGCGATCCAGTCTCTAGCATTGCTTTTAGTCCAGATGGCAAAGAGATTGCCTCGGTGAGTTTGGATGATACGATTCGGGTGTGGACTCAAGCAGGAGAACTGCTCCGGACGATCGAAGCAAATAGTGATGGAGTCACTGATCTGGCTTGGAGTCCGAATAGTCAAACGATCGCAACGGTTGGGTTTGATAAGGCGCTGAAAGTATGGCAGCGCAACGGGATTTTACTGAGAACCCTTCGAGGGCATGGGCAGGTAATTTGGAGTGTGGCATTTCATCCGACTGGAGACGAGATCGTCACAGGCAGTGGGGACAAAACGGCTCGACTTTGGCGCTTGTCAAATGGGTTGCTGACTCGATTAGAGGGACATACGAGTGATGTCAATCAAGTTGAGTTTAGTCCCGATGGGCGGCAGATTGTGACGGCGAGTAAAGATCGCACGATTAAGCTTTGGGGAGAGGGTGGAAATTTGGTGCGTGATTTAGTGCGTGATTTTTCTTGGAAGTATGACGCAAAATTTAGCCCAGATGGGAAAGAAGTCATTTCGGCTGGCTTAAGTGGGATGTTGCGGCGCTGGCGGCTAGATGGAGCGGCGGTCGCACCGATTCCTAGTCCCTCAGGAGAAACCATTCAGAGTATTGCTTATAGTCCGAATGGCAATTTGATTGCGTCGGGTGGACAGGATAAGACGCTTCGCATCTGGGAAACTGGAGGAAAGCTGGTGCGATCGATTCTTGCTCATGACACTGCGATTCAGAAAATTGCTTTTGCCCCAGGTGGAAATCTGGTTGCGACTGCGAGTTCGGATGGAACCGTGAAGCTGTGGAAAGTTGAAGATGGAAGCTTGCGGGCTTCGTTGATTGGACATCAAGGAGAAATCACTGCGATCGCGTTTTCGGATTCACTGATTGCGACGGGCAGTAGTGATCGATTGATCAAACTTTGGCGACTTGATGGCACTTTGCTCAATACCTTAGAAGGGCATCAAGATAATGTGCTAGGTCTTGCTTTTCGCGCAGACGGACAGGTGCTTGCGTCAGGAAGTCTGGATAAAACGGCGAAGCTTTGGGGGGTTGATGGACATCTGATCACGACCTTAAACGGGCATACGGAAGCCGTTCGCAGTGTTGCATTTCATCCAGATGGGAAGTTGCTAGCATCCGCAAGCAGCGATCGCACCGTGATCTTATGGAATCTCAATCAGGTGTTAAAAGCAGACTCTGCGGTTACGGCTTGCCACTGGCTGAAAAATTATTTGACAACGAATTCAGCCTTGTCCGAGCATGAGCGATCGCTCTGTCGAGATGTCGATCTGAGTAAGCCCAATTGAGCAATTGACTAGATTCGACCCTCAAGGAATCAACGGGTTGGACTTCTGCTCAATCTTAGCTCGATTCAATGCCGCAACTAAGCGATCGATCTGTCCTCTCTCATGAGTCGCCATTACCGTCATCCGAATTCGACTCGTTGGCACTGTAGGCGGACGAATCGCAGGTGCAAAAATCCCTTCAGATTGTAAGCATTTGGCAGCTTCTAGCGCAGTCTGCACAGTTGAAAGTTGCCAGCAGAGAATTGGCGACTCTGAAGGAAGTAGCTCTAAATTTGAGAGTTGTGATTTGAGATAAGCAACGTTCTGCCAAAGCTGAGTTCGTCGCTCTTGCTCTTGCTGCACAATCCGAATCGCTGCTAATGCAGCAGCAGTATCAGCAGGAGAGAGTCCAGTCGTATAGATCCAAGTCGGCGCACGGTTTCTAAGAAAATCAATCAATTGCGCTGATCCAGCAATATAACCGCCTAAGCTTCCTAAGGCTTTGCTCAGCGTTCCCATTTGAACGATCGCACGTCCTGTACAGCCAAAATGCTCAATACATCCTGCACCCGTTGCTCCCATGACTCCAGTGGCATGAGCTTCATCGACTAGCACCATGCACTCAAACTCATCTGCTAAGTCTAAAATCTCTGGAAGCGGACAGAGATCACCATCCATACTAAATACGGTATCGGTGATGATCAAACTATGCTGAAAATGTTGGCGTTGTTGTTCTAGCTTCGTTCGCAGGTCTTGACTATCACAATGAGCATAGTCGATCGTCGTTGCGCCGCTTACGATCGCGCCATTTCGCAAGCTCGAATGGTTGTATTGATCCAAAAGAACTAAATCACGCTTTCCCACTAAAGCCGCGATCGCTCCTAAATTTGCTAAATATCCCGAGCTAAACACGATCGCATCTTCTGTTTGTTTGAGGTGAGCGATCGCAGTTTCTAGCTCCTGGTGTAACGCTCGATGTCCTGTAATCAATCGCGAACCCGTACTTCCTGTTCCGTAGTTCCGAGTCGCTTCAATCGCAGCATTGATCAATCGATCGTCGGTTGCTAGTCCCAAATAATCGTTACTTGCAAAATTCAGATAGTCTCGATCGTCAATTTGAATGACTGTACCCGGACGATCAATCGTTTTCGTTGATCGATGCCAGCCTGCTTTCTCGATCGACTTCAAAGATTTCTCGATCCAAGCATAAGGATCATTCTGCATCCGGTTGTTCTCTAATTTCGGCACTCTTGCCTCGAACAGGAGGCAATTTATCGACTAAGCCCATCTCAAAGGCGACATCCGGCAATTCTCCGGCGAGATAGCGACCGGGTTGAAAGACTTTACCTGGAGTGAAACACATTTGGCGCAATTGTACTGTCTCAGCCGGGAGAAACATTGTTCTAGATAGGCGACGTTCGATTCCCATGATTTCATCCTCTAAAGGCTAATTCCATGCTGCTGCATGTAGCTTAACAACCAGTTCGCCATTGTGGCACGTCGAGTTTTTCTCGGCACAAGCTCATCGACTTTGTAGCCGCCAAATCCCAGTTGTTCTTTTAAGAGTTGCTTATTTTCCTGCGAAATCGATCGTGTTAATTTCACAACCGCAGGGCGACTCTCGATAAAATTTGGCGCTTCAGGATAAGCTTCTTGCCAATCGGGTGCAACGGTTGCATCGTCATAGCCTAAGTAGTGACAGACCAAACGATTCGCGGTTTCATCATCGATCTCATCGTTGAGAATCGCCCAAATCGTATCTGCATTTAACAGGGGGATATCAGACATAAGCATTATCCAGGAGGCAGGGTTTGGGAAGGTTGCGACTCGTCTCTGACGATCTGTTGCATTCCTTCTGTGACATACACTTCCACATCGCGTTGAATGATTGATTCAACTTGTTCACTAAAAATGGGGAACGCTTTGCGATGATCGTCGTAGGTTCGGTAGACACCACTCAACTGCAAAAATTGCCAGCCTTGAGTTTTGAGCAATTCTGCGGATCTACGATAACTATACCAACGCTTACCGTACTGATTAAACTCCTCTAATGCAGTCCCGATCGCAATCATCGAACTAATACTCACGGTTGCAACCTTGATATAGCGCTCGATAATCCGATCTTCATTGAAGTTGAGTAAAACAATGAGTGGCAAAACTGCACTGAGAATAATCGTGAGTCTTCTGCTACTTTGATGTCGATCGCGCATTCGATTCGAGCGCCCTTCCATCCATAGCACTTGTTCGAGCCAGCGTAGCTTGAGATAGTCCTTGCCGGATTGGTCGATTTCGAGTCGATCGATCATGCCTTCAAAATTAGCCTGAAGTGTTGCGTTGTAGTCTTCTTTTGGTTTATCTGCCATGCCACCCACTCATCGAATTACATCAACAAATTTGCGAATACGCTCTAAATGTTCAATTGTAAATTCAGCATCGTTATGTTTTGCCCCTGGGATGAATAATAATTGTTTCGGGGTTGGAGTTGCATTATATAATTCCTGACTCATTGTAGAAGGAACGATTTCATCTGCATCGCCATGAATGAAGAAAGCGGGCATTTTTAGCGATCGCACTTTCTCGATCGAGTTAAATCGCTGGGTCAAAATAATTTCTAATGGAAAGATCCGAAAGTAAGGATTTCTCCCGGCCATATCTTTGATTGAGGTGAAGGTGCTTTGTGTGATTAATGCTCTTGCTTCTGGGTGTTTTGCGGCAAGATCGATCGCAACGGCTCCTCCGATCGAATAGCCATAGATTGTGATTTGCCGGGGTGAAATTTTGCGGGTCTGAGTCAGATAGTTCCAAGCCGCCTCTGCGTCTGCGTAGACTTGCGCTTCTGAGGGAAATCCGCCTTCACTCTTAGCATAGCCGCGATAGCTAATCACCAGGACTGAGAATCCAAGCTGATGAATCCGATCCATCTGATCCATCCCGCCCAATGTGCCGCCATTGCCGTGAAAATACAGCACGGTTCCTAAAGTTGGATTGCTACCTTGGGCGTACCAGGCGTGGATTCGCTCGGATTTGCCCAACCAGTTTTTGATTGGAATCCAGACTTCTTCTGCACGAATCCCAAGATCCGCAGGCGTTTTATAGATCGTTGAGGTGGGAAAGAAAATAAATCGAGATTGAATCAAAAACAGGACAAGACAGACGATCGCATAAATTCGCAATGCGATCGCCAGAATCTTCCAGAATAACTTTGGATGGAATTCCATTGACATCTAGCTTGAGAGTTCACCGCTCAACGATTCTAGAGTTTATTTCTGCGATTGGTTCACTCTCGATCGTATTTCAGGTTTTGTTATAGCGTGTGACTGAGCGTTTCGTATCACCGCAACATCAAGCGACTGACCAAACCGATGATGGGATTCGGCTCATTCAACACAGCAAGACGAACCTTGAGCGGGATTGAAGCAATGAGTATGATTCGCAAAGGACAAGTGAAAGGAATCAACAAAGGAGACAGTGTGTCTCAAGCGAAGTTTATCGAAGAACTCTTTGGAATGAGTGCTTAACGGAATGCGAACGAGTTGCTTCGTTTTTCACTAAAAAGTATTTGCGACACAACCTGCTAAGTTTGGTTCTAGCTGTTGGATGTATTCGTCAGGGATGTCGATCGTGATTTGCATGAGTTGAGTGATGAGAAGAGATGATTTGATTTTAACTTGAGGTTTTCTTTTGCCGGATCTCTTCAGCGGCTTTGCGAATGCCTTGGGCGATAGCGCTTTTGTGGAGTTTGGCGATCGTGCTTTTGTTCTGTTGCCTGTTTCTAGATTTCCGGTACGGTTTGACGAGCGATATCTAAGAGATCGTAATTGTTCTACCCTTGAGCATTAGAGAACTGATCGAGCAGGGCTTGAATGAGTTTGGGAGAGGCACGGAAATTTGTTTCTTGTAAGAGTCGTTCTAGAGTCTCTGAGAAGTTAATCCAGTTTCGTTTTGCGGCTTCGCCCAGAATTCCTAGCATTCCAGTGATGTTGATGCCTAGAGTTTGAGCAGTTTGACGGGCATCGAGATCATCCACAATAAGCAAATCGGCGCTTAAAGACTGAGCAAGAAGAATTGCTGCTTGTTCTCCAGAATCAAGTCGCTGTAGGAGAGTGCGAACATTCGTTGGAACGAAGCGAGTGTCGTTTGAAACAGGATGGATTTCTAGCCAATTTGGAGGAGCAGCAATCCAATTTTGTAGTTCAAGTGGTGCGCCTGGATTTTGCATTTCAGCTTGAACAACGTCAGGAATAATAATGCGTTGATAGAGACGCGGCAGGAGGTCTAGCTGATCGATGAGAAGTAGATAAAGAATTGGGGAGGTATCAGAGACAATAATCATTGATATGTTCTAGCTTTGTTCTCCAAGGACTCGCTGGAGTGTCTGTAAGTCTTGGTTGAAGTCATTAATCGTGTAATGGAGATAGGCTTGATGTTGCTTGAGAAAAGCATCGATTTGAAATCGATCGAGTTTAAGGATGCGCCCGACTTCTGCATGGGTGAGGCGTTGATCTTTGTAAGCCTCTACGACAAGAGTTTCGAGAACTTGCTGAGGCAGGTCTGCTAAGTTTGGTTCTAGCTGTTGGATGTATTCGTCGGGGATGTCGATCGTGATTTGCATGAGTTGAGTGATGAGAAGAGATGATTTGATTTTAGCTTGAGGTTTTCTTTTGCCGGATCTCTTCAGCGGCTTTGCGAATACCTTCGATCGTGTGATTGTTTTACTCTTTGCTATTCTTCGCCTGCCATTTGGAGCACTTGTTGATAAAATGCAGGGCTTATCCAGGTTCCCTGGTCGATTAATCCGTTTAGCAAGGGAGAAACTTCGCTGATGATTCTTTGCTCTCTGGCAAGAAGCAGAATTCCAATCGTTCCAATGATTGGTAATCCTAGAGTTTGAGCAAGGTTGCGTCCTGCTCTTTCATCCATAAGCAATCGATCAGCTTGTAATTCTTCTGCGAGTGCAATTGCAGCGCATTCACCTCGATCGAGTCCAGGAGTTTTTAGAAGTTGTTCAACTCTTTCGGTCTGCTGAACAGGTCGTATTTCAATCCAAGTTGCATTCGGAATCAACAGTGTGGCGGGATGGTTTTCGGTTGTGAGTTCTGCGTGAACAGTTGGTGGGATGAGGATCTTGGTAAAGAGGGAAGATAACAAATCGAGGCGATCGATTTTGGCAAGTTCGCTGAGGGGTGTGGTGTTGGAAACAATGATCACGATTAGAGCAGATTGCGGGTTTCAGCGATTTCTTGAGCGAGTTCTTCTGGAGTTTGTTCTGGAAAAGGTGAGATTTTGTACTGTGCCATTAAATCCAGAATTTCTAAACGGCTGAGGTTGAGACTCTGCGCTGCGTAACCTGTGCTAATGCTGCCGTGGCGTAAGAGTTCCATGATGTATGATTCACGCGCTTTGGATTCTGCTTGCTGACGAATAGCATCGTCTAATTGAATGTCTGAGGAGAGGTCGATCGTGATTCGCATCGGTCGAATAATGAAAAGGGCTAGTTTGATTTTAGCTTGAGGTTTTCTTTTGCCGGATCTCTTCGGCGGCTTTGCGAATGCCTTGGGCGATCGCTAAAAATGCTTGATTGTTCCAAGTTGTGACGGCTTTTGCGCCTGCTCCGTGAGCGATGGGGAGCGCTTGGAGTTTGCCAAAGGGGGCGGATTCCCAGTCGCAGGGTTTGAGGAGGATGGGGATGATGCGGGCTTTGCCTTGGGTGTGACGATCGAGCGCGCGAGTGAGTTCTGTTTCGTAGCAGTAGTCGGAGGCGAGGAAGTTGGCGCTGATGAGGAGCAGGATGATGTCGGCGGTGTTGAGGTGAGCGTCGATCGCGGTTGCCCGTTCGGTTCCAGCGGTGATGTCGCGATTATGCCAAGCCGTGATAATTCCTTGGTGTTGAAGGAGTTTGAGATGTTTGTCGAGTTCGTCGCGGAGGGTTTCGTCTGCGTGGGCGTAGGAGTAGAAGAGAGTGAGGGAGCCAGGTTGAGGGGAGGGGCTGACGTTGGAGCTAGATTTGGCAGAGGGTTGCATGTGAGCAATCTGGTTGCCTTGAACTGTTTCGGCAAGGTTGCCAATGTTTGCACCGCGAAGATCAAATTTAGGAGCGTCTGACATTGCGATTGTAGTCCTAAATCAGTTGCTGAACGAGAGTTTGAGAGACGTGGAAAGAGGTTTGCTGAAGTTGTACGATCGCGGTTGAGCAATCAATAAATTTACTATTTCAGAGGACTCGATCGAGAGCTTGGATGTCTTGCTGAACGTCTTCTAAGGTGAGAGAATGCATGGCTCCGTTTTCCTTGAGGAAAGCATCAGTTGCAAGATAGGAGGGGAGATTCAGCAGATGTTGAACTTCGGCGGCGGTGATGAGGTGGTTGGTGTAGGCTTCGAGGGCGATCGCTTCGAGGGCGCGTTGGGAGAGACGGGAGAGATGAGGTTGCAGACGGTGTTCGAGATCGGGGGGAATGGGGATATTCATTGGGGTTCCTCCGGTTGGGTGAGTTGATTGCCTTGGACTTCGTGGGCGAGATTCGCGATCGTGGCTCCTCTTAGATCGTAGGTGATATTTGAGCGTACACTGCATGAAGCGAAGCTACCGCTGTTGTGGCTGGAGGCACGATTTCAATCATCAGAGGGGGTCACTCGCCTGCTTCTTGAAGGGCGCGATCGTACAATGCTTGACTAACCCGAAACCCTGCTTCCTGAATGAGACGGTCGAGAATGGGTTGAATTTCAGGAATGAGTTTTTGTGCTTTTGCATTGACCAAAATGCCGATAATGCCTCGCATTTTGATACCGTGTTGGGTGGCAATGCTTCTGCCAAGTCGTTCATCAATCAGAAGTCGATCGACGTTGAGTTCAATCGCTAGCGCAATTGCAGCGGCTTCTCCGGGGTCGAGCGTTTGATTGAGTGTTTGTAGAAGGGGTAGATTGTTTGGACTTTGAACTTGCAGCCATCCGCTTGTGATGGAGGTGGAGATGATAGGTTGGATTTCTTGCAGGCGCATGAGTTCTATTTGAACGATCGGTGGAATGAAAATGGTTGGGTAGAGGGTTTGCAGCAGAGAGAGTTCACCAATGACTGCTAGATTGCTTAGGGGTGAGGTGTTACTGACAATGAGCATTACCAGCCATCCTGACGTAAACTGTTGAGGTCTTCTTCTAGGTCTTCAACATCATAATGAACACAGATGCCGCGACTTGCGATCAATCGTTGAAATTCGATTTGATGGAGTCCGGCAAGTTGACTAGCACTACCAAGAGTGATGCGTTCTTGTTGGAAAAGCGCGATCGCGAGTTCGATACGAAGTTCGGCTTCGCTGAGGTGAAGAGAGTCGGGAAGGTCGATCGTGATTTGCATGGTTTTGGCTCCTGTGGTGGCTCTACTTCACGTCTTCGCTTACGCCTTCGAGAAATGCGGTGCCTTCGGCTCAGCAAAGCTGTCCGCGCCTTTGCCCCAAGGATTTGATTCGACGAAGTGTTCTCCGACTTTGACTGCCGCTTTTCTGCCACCGTTGCAGAGGCGTTTGAGACTGAGGAAGTTTTGCCAGCGTGGGTTGTCTTGCGATTTGATCAGTTTCGCTTCGACATCGATGATTTGAACAATCGCAGTTTCATCGGTGACGGAGGTATATTTCTGCTGCAAGCTGAGGATGAAGGCTTGGAAATCGTCTAGCAAGCGGTCAAGATTCTGCGTTGTGTTGTGCTGTGTTCCAATCATGTCGCCTTGAATCGTGACATCGCCTGTGTTGATGTTGCCGTTTTGGTGGGTGATGTGAAATGTGGGTTGGTTTTTGGGTGTGTGTGTCATGGGTATGGCGTGGAGTTGGGTGAGCCAGTGCTGAATCCATTCTGTGGGAAATTCTTCTGGGCTGTCGGGTGAGCCAACGGTGAAGTGTCCGAAAGCGGGCGAAAGGAGAGAAACTGTCGAGATGGAAGACCGGGAGTGACTGACGGACCCAACGAATGACTTAATGTAGCTTTGCGGTACTGAGCAGCAACGTCCCGTCAGTATCGTTATCTTGGTATCGTAGTGAGCAGTCGTCGTCGTCGTCACCGTGGTCGG